>NZ_BAAAYL010000001.1:3395953-3704676 GCF_039536205.1 Streptomyces sannanensis
CCAGTGACATCACCATCCACGAGACCAAGAACCAGAAGATGCAGCGGGCGACGTCCTTCGACGTCCCCGCCAACGGCACCCTCGACCTCGAACGCGGGGGCAGCCACATCATGTTCATGGGACTCAAGGAGAAGCCGAAGCCGGGCCAGAAGGTCCCCGTCGAGCTGCACTTCGAGAAGACCGGCACCGTCAAGGTCGAGCTTCCGGTGAAGGAACGCACCTACAACCCGAAGCACCACTGAGCGAGCGAGGGACTGACACACCCATGACGGCCACCGCCCCACGCTCCTTCAGTACCGTCACCGTCCTGGCGCGCCTGCTGACCGTCGTCGCGGCGCTCCTCGGCACGCTGCTCACCGGCGCGGCGCCCGCCTCCGCGCACGCCGCGCTGACCAGCAGCGACCCGAAGGACGGGGCGGTGGTCGCCACCGCTCCCCGGTCCGTCAGCCTCACCTTCTCCGAGCAGGTCGCGATGGACGACGACTCCATCCGCGTCCTCGACCCCGCCGGCAAGCGCGCCGACACCGGAGAACCGACCAACCTCTCCAGCGGAAACATCGTCAAATACGGCACCGGCCTCCGCGCCGGCCTGCCCGACGGCACCTACACCGTCGCCTGGCAGGCCGTCTCCGCCGACAGCCACCCCGTCTCCGGCGCCTTCACCTTCTCCATCGGCGCCCCCTCCACGACCACCGTCGCCCTGCCCGACCAGCAGGTCGGCGGCGGGCTCGTCGGCGCCCTCTACGGCGCCGCGCGCTACGCCGCGTACGCCGGATTCATCCTGCTCGTCGGCGGCGCCGCATTCGTCCTCGCCTGCTGGCCACGCGGGGCGGGCGTACGCCCCGTGCAGCGCCTCGTCGTCCACGGCTGGGTGACCCTCACCGCGGCCACCCTCGCCCAGCTGCTGCTGCGCAATCCGTACACCGGCTCCGGTGAGCTCGGCGACGCCTTCGACCTGGCGGGACTCAAAGCCGTACTGGAGAGCAAGGCCGGAGCCGCCCTGGTCTCCCGGCTGCTGCTGCTCGGCGCCGCGGCGCTCTTCGTCGCCGTGCTCTTCGGGGCGTATGCGAGAAGGGAGAACGACGGGGACGCCGCGGAGAAGAAGGACCTCGCCTTCGGGCTGTCCATCGGCGGCACCGTCGTCGCCGCCGGAATCGCCGCCACCTGGGCACTCTCCGAGCACGCCTCGACCGGTATCCAGCCGCTCGTCGCGATGCCGGCCGATGTACTGCACCTGCTGGCCGTGGCCTGCTGGCTCGGCGGGCTCACGACACTGCTCGTCGCCCTCCACCGGGCTCCTGACATCGAACGCACCGCCGTACAGCGCTTCTCGCGGCTCGCCTTCGGCAGCGTCCTCGTCCTGGCCGTCACCGGGATCTACCAGTCCTGGCGTCAGGTCGGCTCCTGGTCGGCGCTCACCGACACGTCGTACGGGCAACTGCTGCTCGTCAAGATCGGCCTGGTCGCCGTCCTCATCGGCGTGGCCTCGATCTCGCGGCGCTGGACCGGACGGCTCGCCGAGACGTACGAGCCGGAGGAGCCGGAAGCCGAGGAACGCGTTACCGTTCCCGCGGAACCGGCACCCGCCGACCCCGCACGCGCCGCACAACTCGCCCGGCAGCAGGCCGCGATCGCCACCACCGCCCGCAAGCGGCAGCGGGACGCCGACCCCGAACGGTCCGGGCTGCGGCGGTCCGTGATGGCCGAGGCCCTGATCGCGGTGGTGCTGCTGGCCGTGACGACCGTACTGACCTCCACCGAACCCGGCCGCACGGAAGAAGCTGCCAGAGCGGCGGGTGGCGCCGCCGCGGCGGACCGCCCCGTCAGCATCAGCATCCCCTTCGACACCGGCGGCCAGGACGGCCGGGGCACCGTCCGGATCGGCCTCGATCCGGGACGTACCGGCTCCAACAAGCTGGACATCCGGCTCGACCGCCCCGATGGGCGCCCGCTGGACGCCCCCGAGGTGAAGGCCGCCTTCACCCTGAAGGCCAAGGACATCGGGCCCCTGCCGGTCGTGCCCGACCGCATCGCCACCGGGCACTGGAGCGCTGCCGGGGTGCAGATCCCGATGCCGGGCGAGTGGGAGATCGCCGTGACCGTACGCACCTCCGACATCGACCAGGCAACCGTCAAGAAGAACGTGAAGATCGGCTGACCAGCGTGAGCGACACCGTGAGCAACATCGAGATGTCCAGGCGACGGCTGCTCGGCACCGTCGGCGCGGCGGGCGCGGCCGGACTCGCGCTGGGCGCCGTGGGCGGCGCGGCCGGTTACGCCGCCGCAGAGGAATCCGACAGCGGGGCCGCACTGACCGACGTCGGTGCGACGGAGGTGATGTTTCACGGGAAACATCAGCCCGGCATCACCACCTCCATGCAGTCCCGCGGCCATCTGGTCGCCTTCGACCTCGCCCCGGGCGCGGGGCGCAAGGAGGCAGCCTCGCTGATGCGTCGCTGGTCGGCCGCCGCGCAGAAGCTGATGGCGGGCGAACCGGTCGCCTCCGGCGGGCAGGACACGGGCATCGCCCTCGACGCCGGGCCCTCCTCGCTGACCGTGACCTTCGGCTTCGGCCGCGGCTTCTTCGACCGTACGGGCCTGGTGGCGCAGCGACCGGCGCAACTGGACCCCCTTCCGGCCTTCTCCGCCGACCGGTTGGACGCGGCGCGGAGCAACGGTGATCTGTGGGTGCAGATCGGGGCGAACGACGGTCTGGTCGCCTTCCACGCCCTGCGCGCCCTGCAGAAGGAGGCGGGCGCGGCGGCCAGGGTCCGCTGGCAGATGAACGGTTTCAACCGCTCGCCCGGGGCGACGGCCAAGCCGATGACCACCCGCAATCTGATGGGCCAGATCGACGGCACAGACAACCCGAAGCCGTCCGACCCCGATTTCGACCGGCGGATCTTCGTCCCGGAGAGCGGGAAGCCGGAGTGGATGGCCGGCGGGTCGTACGCCGTCGTGCGCAGAATCCGGATGCTGCTCGACGACTGGGAGCGTCTCCCGCTCGACAAGCAGGAGAAGGTCATCGGTCGGAAGAAGTCCGACGGTGCCCCTCTTTCGGGTGGAACCGAGACCACCAAGATGGACCTCGACAAGACCGGTCCCGACGGCGGACTCGTCATACCTCTCAACGCCCATGCGCGGATCTCCGCACCCGAGGCGAACGGCGGAGCGGCGATGCTGCGGCGCCCGTTCTCGTACCACGACGGGATCGGCAGCGACGGTGTGCCGGACGCCGGCCTGCTGTTCATCTGCTGGCAGGCGGATCCGCTGAGGGGATTCGTACCGGTGCAGCGCAAGCTCGACCGGGGCGATGCACTGTCGGCGTTCATCCGGCACGAGGCGAGCGGGCTGTTCGCCGTTCCCGGCGCGCCACGGTCAGGGGAGTACGTCGGTCAGCGGCTGCTGGAGTCCTGAGTGCCGCCAGGCCATTAGGGTGAATTCATGTCCGCCACACGCTTCACCTACCTGGGTCCCGAGGGCACCTTCACCGAGGCCGCCCTGCGTACGCTCCCGGAGGCCGCCACCCGGGAGCTCGTCCCGTCGGTGTCCGTGCAGGCCGCCCTGGACGCGGTACGCAACGGGGAAGCCGCGGCCGCCCTCGTACCGATCGAGAACTCGGTGGAGGGCGGAATCACCAGCACCCTGGACGAGCTGGTCGCCGGCGAACCGCTGATGATCTATCGCGAGGTATTGCTCTCCATCGCCTTCGCCCTGCTGGTGCGCCCGGGCACGAAGCTTTCCGACATCAAGACGGTGACCGCCCACCCCGCCGCCCAGACCCAGGTGCGGAACTGGCTGAAGGCGAATCTGCCGGACGCGGTGTGGGAGTCGGCCGCGTCCAACGCGGACGGCGCACGGCTGGTGCAGGAGGGGCGGTACGACGCCGCCTTCGCCGGGGAGTTCGCGGCGGCGACGTACGGACTGGAGCCGCTGGTCAGCGAGATCCATGACATGGAGAACGCACAGACCCGCTTCGTCCTGGTGGGACGGCCGGCCCGGCCCTCGGCACCGACGGGCGCGGACAAGACCTCGGTGGTCATCTGGCTGGGTGACGACCACCCTGGTGCACTGCTGGAGCTGCTCCAGGAATTCGCGGTGCGCGGGGTCAACCTGATGCTCATCCACTCGCGGCCGACGGGGGCGGGTCTGGGGAACTATTGCTTCGCCGTCGACGCCGAGGGGCATATCGCGGACCGCCGGGTGGGTGAGGCGCTCATGGGACTGAAGCGGATCTGCCCGAACGTGAGGTTCCTGGGGTCGTATCCGCGGGCAGGAGTCGAGGCGGCGGAGGTCCTTCCGCTCCGGGCCGGAACCTCCGACCAGGACTTCGTGGCCGCGTTCGACTGGCTGGCGCGCTGCCAGGACGGCCGGGCCTGACCCGCGCGGTGCGGCCGGGGCAAGTTATCCACAGGCACGCTTCTTGGCCTGGGGACAAGTCGACTTGGCGAACACGGCATGGTCGACAAATCGCCCAGGCGTGACAGAGGAGCCCATGAGCGGCAAGTCATTTGCGATCATGCTGTGTCGGCTCAATTCCATCGTTCGGCCCTTTGGGGCGAGAAATTCCCACCCAAATGAGCGTGTGAGACAGGTTTGGGCTGGGAAACGTTCGCCCCGCATGCGGCTTTTGGAGCAATCCCTTCCGAAGTCCACAGCATTCCACACAGGCTGTGGATAACTCGACCGATCCACCGAGGACCCCACATATAGCTGTGGACAAGATTCCCGGTATTTATGACTCGACCGCCGTCCGGGCAATTCCCCTTCACGATCTTGAATTCCGGCAATCGGGGCGAACTGACCACCCGCCCCCGTAATCGTCTGGGAGACGTCAGCGGGCACCGGTAGCCTGGTGGGGTGATTGACCTTCGCCTGCTCCGTGAGGACCCCGACCGTGTTCGCGCCTCCCAGCGCGCCCGTGGAGAGGACGTCGAGATCGTCGACGCCCTGCTCTCCGCCGATGAGCGGCGCAGGTCGTCCGGCGTCCGCTTCGACGAGCTCCGTTCCGAACAGAAGTCGCTGGGCAAGCTCATCCCCAAGGCCGGCGCCGAAGAGAAGGCCGAACTGCTGAGGAAGGCAGAGCAGCTCAAGGCCGACGTCAAGGCCGCCGAGGCCGAGCAGAACGAGGCCGACGAGGAGACCAGGCGTCTGCTGCTCCAGCTCGGCAACCTCGTCCACACCGACATCCCGGTCGGTGGCGAGGACGACTTCACCGTCCTGGAGACCGTCGGCACGATCCGCGACTTCACCGCCGAGGGCTTCGAGCCCAAGGACCACCTGGAGCTCGGCGAGGCGCTGGGCGCCATCGACGTCGAGCGTGGCGCCAAGGTCTCCGGCTCCCGCTTCTACTACCTGACCGGCATCGGTGCCCTGCTGGAACTCGCGCTCGTCAACGCCGCGATCGCCCAGGCCACCGAAGCCGGCTTCATCCCGATGCTGACCCCGGCGCTGGTCCGCCCGCGCGCCATGGAGGGCACCGGCTTCCTCGGCCAGGCCGCCGAGAACGTGTACCACCTGGAGAAGGACGACTTCTACCTGGTCGGCACCTCCGAGGTCCCGCTCGCCGCGTACCACATGGACGAGATCCTGGACGCCTCGCAGCTGCCGCTGCGATACGCCGGCTTCTCCCCGTGCTTCCGCCGCGAGGCCGGTACGTACGGCAAGGACACCCGGGGCATCTTCCGTGTCCACCAGTTCGACAAGGTCGAGATGTTCTCGTACGTCGACCCGGCGGACTCGGAGGCGGAGCACGCGCGGCTGCTGGAGTGGGAGAAGCAGTGGCTGACCTCGCTCGAGCTGCCGTTCCGGGTGATCGATGTGGCGAGCGGTGACCTCGGCGCCTCGGCCTCGCGGAAGTTCGACTGCGAGGCCTGGATCCCGACCCAGGGCAAGTACCGCGAGCTGACCTCCGCCTCGAACTGCAACGAGTTCCAGGCCCGCCGACTGTCGGTGCGCGTGCGCGACGGCAAGCAGATCAAGCCGCTGGCGACGCTCAACGGCACGCTCTGCGCCGTACCGCGCACGATCGTGGCCATCCTGGAGAACCACCAGCAGGCCGACGGCTCGGTGCGGGTGCCGGCCGTGCTGCGTCCGTACCTCGGCGGCCGTGAGGTTCTGGAGCCCACCGCCAAGTGAGCTTCCCCTATCGGCTGATAGCGACCGATCTCGACGGGACGCTGCTGCGTTCCGACGAGACGGTCTCGCAGCGCACGCGCGACGCGCTCGCCGCGGCCACCGCGGCGGGCGCCGCGCACATCGTCGTCACCGGGCGGGCCGTCCCGTGGACCCGGCACATCCTGGACGACCTGGACTATCAGGGCCTGGCGGTCTGCGGACAGGGCGCACAGGTCTACCACGCCGGTGAGCACCGGCTGCTGACCTCGCTGACGCTGGACCGGCAGCTGGCCGCGCTGGCGGTGTCGAAGATCGAGGCGGAGACCGGCCCGCTGGCCCTGGCGGCGAGCCGGGACGGGCTCGACGGCGAGGTGCTGGTCGGCCCTGGTTACCGAACGCTGGACAGCACGGCACTTCCGGCACGGCCCTTCGAAAACCCCGCGGAGCTGTGGGCGGCGCCGCTGACCAAGGTCTACATCCAGCACCCCGTGCTGGA
Source organism: Streptomyces sannanensis (assembly GCF_039536205.1). Taxonomy (GTDB): domain Bacteria; phylum Actinomycetota; class Actinomycetes; order Streptomycetales; family Streptomycetaceae; genus Streptomyces; species Streptomyces sannanensis. Next base: position 3,402,567 of record NZ_BAAAYL010000001.1, read on the forward strand.
CGACGACACGCTGGCGCGGACCGCCCGGCAGACGGTCGGCAATCTGGTGGACGTGGTGGTGGCCGGCCCCGGGATCGTCGAGATCCTGCCGCTGGGGCTGAGCAAGGCGACCGGCCTGTCGCTGGCGGCCCGTCGGCTGGGGCTGCGGGCCGCGGACACGATCGCCTTCGGCGACATGCCGAACGACATCCCGATGTTCGGCTGGGCGGCACACAGTGTGGCGATGGCCGACGCCCACGACGATCTGAAGGCCGTGGCGCACGAGATCACCGCGTCGAACGAGGACGACGGCATCGCGGTGGTGCTGGAGCGGCTGCTCGGCTGACTCCTGCGGGGCGGAGGATGCGCGGATCGAACGCGCGCGGGGGTGACCCCGACCTGGGCTCTCTTCCGATCAAACACAGTTCTGGTCGGAAGCGAGCCCGTGCCTTACCACTCGGCCAATCCTCCTGGGAGGGGCGGCCCGCGCAGAAATGCGCGCTCGAAGCGGCCGCCCCGGGCGGGTCCTGACGGGCGGCTCGTCGGAGTGGTCGGCTACTCCGGTGCCTGCCCCGGTCCGCCCCGCCGGGAGCCCGACGGACTTGTGCTCTCGGTCATCGCCGCGCTCCTCTCCCGGTCGGTGGGATTGCTTACCCGAACCACTGTGCCCGGGAACCGACGGGCGGGCCACTGATTTTCGGGACATCCTGGGGTCATGACAAAGCCCAAGCCCCGGATCCGCATCCGGCGGGTGTACGAGCCACCGTACCCGGACGACGGCACGCGCATCCTGGTCGACCGGCTCTGGCCGCGCGGTCTCAGCAAGGACGCGGCCGCCGTCGACGAGTGGCCCAAGGACGTGACCCCGTCCAACGAGCTGCGCCAGTGGTTCCACAGTCCGTCCGGCGGCCCTGAGGAGTTCCGCCGCCGCTACGAGGCCGAGCTCGACGGCCCGGGCGCGGCCGCCGCCCTGGACCGGCTGCGTACGCTCGTCCGCTCGGGGCCCGTCACCCTGCTCACCGCGGTGAAGGACCCCGAGCACAGCCACGCGTCCGTGCTCGCACGCGTACTGTCCGAGCCGGACCGCCCGGCGGACACCACCTGACGGCTCACTCCTCGCCGGCGAGCGTGAGCGTCCGCAGCTTCTGACCCGCGTACCAGGTGGCAGCCACGGTGACTCCGGCCAGCAGCGCCACCGCCGTCGGCAGCCCGACGTCCGCCGCGATCGCGCCCTCCGCGCCGATGCGTTCCGCCAGCGCAAGCGCCCACTGCTGCACGCTGAGCGTGCGCGCCCCCGGCACCAGGCTGCCGAAAAGGCTCTCCCAGACCAGCGCGTACACGAGCCCGAACACCACCGCATGCCGGCTGATCGTTCCCAGCAGCAGGAACAGCGCGCTGTACACGATGGAGGCGACCAGAGCGGCGACCGTGTAGGCGACCGCGATCTGCTGGCCGTTGGCGTTGAGGATCATGCCCGCGACGAAGGTGGGGACCGCGGAGAAGGCCATGGTCACGGCGATCGCGACGATCAGTTTGGTGAGGATGATCGTCGACCGCTTCAGCGGCTTGGCGAGCAGATAGACGATCGAGCCGTCGTCGATCTCGGGTCCGATCGCGCCGGTGCCCGCGATGACACCGATCAACGGCACCATCGTGGCGAGTGAGAAACCGCCCAGCACCGTGGCGGCGACCTGGTCGTCGGCGCCGGTGAGGAGCCGTACCGCGATCGCGATGGCCAGCAGAAGGGCGGGGAGCCCGAAGAGGATGGCCGCCCGGCGGCGGCCGAGCAGGGCCCGGTAGGTGAGCCGGGCGACTGTGGGGTCGTACATCGCTTCAAGCTCCTTTTCAGGCCGTGACGAGGTAGGAGAAGACGGATTCCAGCGACTCGTCGGAGGGCGAGACGGTCAGCAGCCTGATGTCGTGCGCCCGCGCGACCCGCGGCAGCAGCTCGGTGAACCGGCCGAAGTCGACGGCCTGGATGCGCAGCGCCCCTTCGGCGTGGTCGACTTCGATGCCCGCCGTCGACGGGTCGGCGATGAGCGCGGCGGCGAGCGCGCGGTCGTCGCTGGACCGTACGAGATAGCGGTGCGGCCGGTCCGTCATCAGCCGGCGGATCCTGCGGAAGTCGCCGGACGCGGCATGGCGGCCGGCCACGATCACCTCGATGTGCGAGGCGAGCTGCTCGACCTCCTCCAGGATGTGGGAGGAGAACAGCACCGTGCGCCCCTCGTCCCCCATCCGTCGCAGCAGATCCATGAGCTGCATGCGCTGGCGCGGGTCCATGCCGTTGAACGGCTCGTCGAGGAGCAGTACGGACGGGTCGTGGACCAGAGCGGAGGCCATCTTCACCCGCTGGCGCATGCCCTTGCTGTAGGTCGAGATCTTGCGGTCCTGCGCGTACTCCATCTCGACGGTGGCGAGCGCCTTCTGGGCCTCCGCGTCCCCGAGTCCGTGCAACTCGGCGTTGGCGACGACGAATTCGCGGCCGGTGAGGAAGTCGTACATCGCCTCCCGCTCGGGCACGATGCCGATGTGCCGGTACACGGACTCATTGCGCCAGATCGCCTGTCCGTCGAGGGTGACGCTGCCGGTGGAGGGGGGCAGGAAGCCGCCCATCATGTTGATGAGGGTTGACTTTCCCGCTCCGTTGGGGCCGAGGAGTCCGGTGACACCGGGCCCGATCGCCATGGTGACGTCGTTGACGGCCACGACGTTCCCGAACCAGCGCGAGACGTGGTCGATGCTGATGGTGGTCACAGCCCGGCCTTTCGGTAGCGGCGCATCAGGACGGCGTACGAGCCGCAGATCAGCCCGAGGACGACGAGCACATAGACCGCGCCCATGCCCGCGGAGGGTCCTTCCCCTCCGGGGAAGGTCGTGGCGGCGCCGAGGAAGGCGCTCTGCACTCCGCTGATGAGCGAGAGGGGCGAGAAGAGGCCCAGCCACTGGATCGCGTCGGGGTTCTCCGTCCCGTGGGCGATGGCCTGCACGATCGAGACGGCACCGTACGAGATGGTCAGTACGGCGATGACGGCGGCGACTCCGAAGCCGCGGCGCGGCGTCAGGGCGGCCATCACCAAGCCGATTCCGGCGAAGAGGACGGAGAGCAGTGCCACGGAGACCAGTCCCTGTACGAAGCCCTTGGTCTGGTCGGTGAAGTCGAACTTGGCGAGCAGCGCGCCCACGTACAGGATCAGCAGGGGCAGCGCGGTGAGGATGAAGAGCGCCGAGGCCATCGCCGCGTACTTGGACAGGACGTAGTCGACCCGCTCGATCGGCCTGGAGAAGTACAGCGGAACGGTCTTGAACCGCAGGTCGCGGGAGACGGACTGGGGGGCCTGCGCGGCGAGGAAGAGCGCGATGACCAGCTGCATGTACATCGCCAGCGAGGTGTACTCGACGGGCAGGTCGGTCATGGCGTTTCCGGCCGCCATCGGGATCGCGACGATCACCACGGCGGTCAGGACCATCACCCCGAGGAGCATCATCGGCAGCACCTTGGACTTGGCGGAACGGCCGAGACCGTAGGCGCCGCGCAGCGACTGCGAGTAGAGCGAACGCCGTGCGTACGCCCTGCCCAGCCGCCTGCCCTCGTAGTTGCGGTAGCCGATGTTGTGGATCTGAGTGGTGTCAGTGGTCACGGAAGACCTCCGCGATGTGGTGGCGGCGCTGTTCCATCCGTACGAGACCGAGGCCGAGCCCGGCGACGGTGTCGCGCACGATGTCGTAGGTGTCCTCGCCGTCCGCTTCGACGAGCAGGATGTGGCCGGCGCCCGGCAGGCCCTGCTCCTCCCTCGCGTGGAGGGTGACGCCCGCGACGGAAAGTGCCTTGCGCAGGGCGGCAGTGCCGTCCGGGTGGGTGTCGGAGTCGGTCACCTCGACCGCCAGGGTGGTGGTGCTCCGGGTGAAGTCGCTGGTGGAGCTGGACCGCAGCAGCCGGCCGCCGTCGATGACGACCACGTGGTCGCAGGTGCGTTCCAGTTCTCCGAGCAGATGGGAGGTGACCAGGACAGAGATGCCGAAGTCCGTGTGCACGCGGCGGATCAGGCCGAGCATGTCGTCGCGGCCGACCGGGTCGAGGCCGTTGGTCGGCTCGTCGAGGAGGACCAGCTGCGGATCGTGAACGAGGGCCTGGGCGAGCTTGACGCGCTGTTTCATGCCGGTGGAGTAGCCGCCGATGGGGCGGTACCGCTCCTCGTACAGGCCGACGTGGCGCAGTGTGTCGGCGGTGCGTTCGCGGGCCGCGGTGGGCGGCAGGCCCGACATGCGCGCCATGTGCACGACGAACTCGGTGGCCGAGACATCGGGGGGCAGGCAGTCGTGTTCGGGCATGTAGCCGACCCGTTCACGGATGGCGCCGCCGCTGGTGGCGACATCGAGACCGAGCACTGCTGCCTGGCCTTCGGTGGCGGGGGAGAGACCCAGCAGGATCTTGATCAAGGTGGACTTGCCGGCTCCGTTGGCACCCACCAGGCCCGTCACACCGGGGCCGATGTCCAGGGACAGCCGGTCGAGCGCGGTCACCCGCGGATACCGCTTGCTCAGGCTTTCGGTCACGATCACAGTCACGCTTCGAAGGTAGTGGCGCGGACCACATCGGGCGTCAGCCCTGGAGGCTGGATCGATGTCCGACTCCAGGCGTACGCGCCCGTAGGGAACCCCTACGAAAGAGGACACTCCCGCCGAGTCGTCGAGTACCGGATCGAAAATCTGGCGCAGGCGAGCGGCGCCACGGTCCGTACGATCCGCGCCTACCAGGACCGCGGGCTGCTGCCCAGGCCGGAGCGGCGCGGCCGGTCCAATGTGTACGGGGAGACCCACCTTGCCCGGCTGCGGCAGATCGCCGATCTGCTCGACCGCGGCTACTCGCTCGCGAGCATCAAGGAACTGCTGGAGGCATGGGACGCGGGGCGCGGACTCGGCGGAGTGCTCGGCCTGGTCGCGGAGGTGGACGGCCCCTGGACCGACGAGAAAGCGGGCAGGATCACCCGGGCCGAGCTGGACGAGGCGTTCGGCGGGACGCCGGACGACGCGGCGGTCGAGGACGCGGTGGAGCTGGGTGTGCTGGAGCATGCACCGGGGAGCGACGACGAGTTCCTGGTGCCCAGCCCTCAGGAATTGGCCGTGGCAGCCGAGTTGCACGCGGCAGGCGTTCCACTGTCCGCTATTGCCGGTCATCTGCGGCAACTTCGGGGACAGGTCGAGCACATCGCCGCACGCTTCCTGGAGTTCACCACCGAGCATGTCTTCGCGCGCCACCTCGGCCATCGGCCTCCCACGGACGCGGATGCGACCGAAGCGGTAGCGTTTGTTCGACGGCTGCGCCCGCTGGCACAGCAGACCTCGATGCAGAACTCGCCCGCGCCATACGACTGTTCGCCACCCGGCATCTTCGGAGTCATCTGGCGGCAGGGACCGTGCCGCACGCACAGCGAGGACCGATACCGGTCGCTCTTCCGGCCGAAACCGTCTCCGCCGTACAGGACTTGGTCGGACCTGACCACATCGCGGAATTCATCAGTGCAGCCGCTGAACGAGAGTTGCAGGCCAGGACCATCGACGACCTTGTGATGCAGGAGAGTTACCCACAACCAGTGGATTAAATTTGGGCATTTTCCTTCAAACCATCTGTGGAAAAGATGTGTTGCTTGTGGAAAAGTCAACTTACTGATTGCTACTGTCCGCTGGCTCGGCTCCGTGGAGCACGGCGATCAGCACCGCGCCGGCGACCCCGCCGGCCAGCTGTGCGGCGATGAATCCGAGGTGCACCCCGACGTCGCGACTGAGCCCGGTGACCTGGATGCCGGCCCCGACAGCAGTGACCAGCGCCCCCGTTCCGGCCAGTTCGGCGACGGCACGCCGGACCAGAGTCGGGTTGTCGCTCGTTCGCATGGCGGCTTCCTCTCCACACCCCAATCATCGACGGAAAATATATTCCGCATGATGAAATCAAGAAAAGGGGATAGTTCCACAAAGCCCGTCCGGGCACGCTGGAGGAATGGATGAAAGACGCACCGTGAAGGTGTCGAAGTATCTCTCGAAGCATCTCCGGCACCAGCCCGAGCGCATCGGCATCACCCTCGACGCACACGGCTGGGTGGAGATGGACGCCCTGATCGACGCGGCCGCCGCGCACGGCTTCCCGTTCACCCGCGCCGAGCTCGACCATGTCATCGCCGCCAACGACAAGCGACGGTTCGCGGTCGACGGCAGCCGTATCCGCGCCAGCCAGGGCCACACCGTCCCTGTCGATCTCGGACTGCCGCCCGCCGAGCCGCCGGCGTACCTCTACCACGGCACCGTGGCCCGCACTCTGGACGCGATCCGCGCGGAGGGTCTGCGCCCCATGAACCGCCACCATGTCCATCTGTCGCCCGATCGCGAGACGGCCACCCGCGTCGGCGCGCGCCGCGGCCGTCCCGTCGTACTCGCCGTGGACGCCGGTGCGATGCACCGCGCGGGCCATGTCCTCCGGGTCAGCGCCAACGGCGTCTGGCTCACCGACCACGTCCCGCCGCGGTATCTGCGCTTCCCCGGCTGACGGAAGCGCCTCCGCCGGCCTCACCCCAGCGTCAGCCGGACCACCCCGTGCCGCTGCACAGCCGCGCGCTCGGCCGCGCTCATCGGCAGCCGCCCGGTGGCCTTGCGCAGGAACGTCGTACGGTCCCAGTCCATCCCCGGCACCGACGCGCCCACCGCATACGGCCGCCCGTCCAGCAGCAGCCGGGCCACCACGTCCGCCGCCTCGTCCGTAGGCCACGGCTCGTCACCGAGCCCCTCCGCCAGGTCGAAGCCGTGCACGCACACCTCGACCACCCGTGTGACCAGGAAGTCGCCCAGTGCCATCGGATCGCCGTGCCGGGTGCGTACCAGCCGTCCCGGGGGCAGCCCGTCGCATCCCGCGACGACGGCCCGCCATACGGAGTCGAAGTGCTCGGCCAGCGCCCACCCGTCCGGGTGCGAAGCGGCCCCCTCCTGTGCCGACTCGGTACGCAGCGCGTTGGCCCGCACCGAGAACCGGGCGTCCGGAGCGTAGTAACCGGCGGCGCTCACCAGCCGGTCCGCGGCCCCCTCCGGCTCGGCGAGCATCGCGGCGACGCGGCCGACGCCTGCCGTCATATGGGCCATCAACTCCCGTACGGTCCAGGGCCTGCACGGACTCGGCCGGTCCCATTCCGCTTCCGGCAGGATGCTGACCTTGTCGTACAAGCGCTGCGATTCGGCCCGCAGGGCCGTCACCACCGGCTCCATGGCGTCCACCCTAGGTCCTGTCCGGCCGGTCAGGCCGGATCAGCGAACATCCGCCGCGCAGCGGCTGGTGTCTCGTGGTGCCGTGCATCGCAAGGCGGAGGAAAGGCCCGCCGCGCAGCGGCTGGTATCCACGCATGCGGTGGGGGCACCTCTGGAGGTACCTGGGGGAGCGCCGCAAGCCCGGCATGACCGGCCGGACAGGACCTGGGGGTGTCCCCGGAGCCAGTGCCCCTCCCGGCATTAGTGCGTATCCGGCTGGCCGGACAACTGCGCCAGCCCCTCCGAGGCAATCCGCTCGAAGACCTCGTTGTCCGCGGCGAAGAGCGAATCCGGAATCGGCGTGTGGATGACGATCTCGGTGAAGCCCAGTGCGAAGTGCTTGCCCGCGAAGTCCACAAAGGCGTCGAAGGACGCCAGCGGACGGTCCGGGGTGAAGCCGGTGAGCAGGATCTTGTCGAGCTCGTCCACGTCCCGCCCGACCGCCTCGCACGCGTCGCCGAGCTTCTCCATCTGGCCGCGGAGAGCCTCCAGCGACTGGTCCGGCGTACCCGTCTCCCACAGCTTCGGATCGCCGGTGGTCACCCAGGCCTGACCGTGGTGGGCGGCGAGCTTCATTCCGCGCGGTCCGGTCGCGGCGATCGCGAAGGGCAACCGCGGCCGCTGCACACAGCCGGGGATGGTGCGGGCCCCGTTCGCCGCGTAGAAGGTGCCGTCGTGGGTGACGGCATCCTCGGTGAGCAGACGGTCGAGCAGCGGCACGAACTCGGCGAAGCGGTCGGCCCGCTCACGCGGTGTCCATGCCTCCTCGCCGGCCTTCAGCAGCGTCGTCGCGTCGAAGCCGTTGCCGCCCGCCCCGATGCCGAGCGTGATCCGGCCGCCCGAGACGTCGTCCAGCGTGATCAGTTCCTTGGCGAGGGTCACGGGGTGGCGGAAGTTCGGCGAGGTGACGAGGGTGCCGAGCCGAATCCGCTCGGTGGCGGCCGCGGCGGCGGTCAGCGTCGGGACCGCCCCGAACCAGGGACCGTCGCGGAACGTCTTCCAGGACAGATGGTCGTAGGTGTACGCGGTGTGAAAGCCGAGCCGCTCGGCTCGCAGCCATTCGTCACAACCGCCTTTGTTCCAGCGACGGACGGGAAGGATCACGGTACTCAGACGCATGCGCTCGACCCTACGCTGTCCGCTGCTTCGCACTCCCGTACGCCCTCATACAGGAGAATGCCCCTGTGACCTCAGCTACCGACTCCGCCCCGGCCCGCCCGGCCCCCGCCGTGCCCAGGCTGATCGCCACCGACCTCGACGGAACGCTGCTGCGTGACGACAAGTCCGTCTCGGACCGCACGATCGCGGCACTCGCGGCCGCCGAGGAGGCCGGAATCGAGGTCTTCTTCGTCACCGGCAGGCCGGCCCGCTGGATGGGTGTCGTGAGTGACCATGTGCACGGTCACGGCCTCGCCATCTGCGGCAACGGCGCGGCGGTGGTCGATCTGCACGGCGGCCCCGGCGCACACCGCTTCGTCAAGGTCCGCCCGCTGGAGCGGGAGGTGGCCCTGGATGTCATCTCCGTGCTGCGCTCAGCCGCGCCTGGCACCTCCTTCGCCGTCGAGCGGACCGGCGGTATACACCACGAACTGGCATACCCGCCGCTGCACATGGATCCGGCCGCGAGCATCGCGGCCGCCGAGAAGCTGCTCGCCGCCGACAACGGCAGCGCTGACCAGCCCGTGCTCAAGCTGCTCGCCCACCACGACGAGCTGGCCCCCGACGACTTCCTGGCGCTGGCCCGTGCGGCCGCCGGCCACCGGGCCGCCTTCACCCGGTCCAGCCCGACCGCCCTGCTGGAGATCAGCGGCCACGGCGTCTCCAAGGCCAGCACACTGGCACTGTGCTGCGCGGAGCGCGGGATCTCACCGGCCGAGGTGGTCGCCTTCGGCGACATGCCGAACGATGTGGAGATGCTCAGCTGGGCCGGGAACTCGTACGCGATGGGCAACGCACACCCGTCCGTGCTGGCGGCGGCCTCCGGGCGTACGGTCGCGAACAACGAGGACGGCGTGGCGGTCGTCATCGAGCGGATCCTGCGGGACCTCTGACTCCAGTGACTCCAGTGCTGTGACCGGCAACGTTTGCCCGTCAAGGAGCGGCGTCCGGTGCGCGCGATCGCAAGGCGGCCGAAGGCCCTCGTAGCGGCGCTACTCGGGTTTTCGGCCGACGCAGCGGGCGTGCATGTCGGACGCCGCGACGGGGCAAACGTTGCCGGGAGGGGCACTGGCTAGGGCCGCGGGCCGGCCTGGAGCGGTGCCTCCCAGACCACCGTCGTGCCGGACCCGCGTTCCCCGATCCCCGGTCCGTAGTGGCTCGACCCGCCCAGTGACTCGGCGCGCCGCCGCAGATTCCGCAGCCCGCTGCGCCGCCCTCCCTCGGGAATGCCCACCCCGTCGTCCCCGACCGTGAGCCGCACGCCGTCCCTGCCGTCCGGCAGTTTCACCGTGGCGTCGACGGCGACTTCGATACGGGACGCCCCGGCGTGCCGGAAGGCGTTGGAGAGGGCCTCGCGCAGCGCCGCGATCAGGTTCTTGCCGGTGAACTCCCCGACCATCGCGTCGACCGGGCCCAGGAAACGGTGCGAGGGCTTGAAGCCCAGCGGAACGGCCGCCATGTTGATCTCCCGCAGCACCCGGGTGCGCAGCCCGGACGGCGCCTCGGCAGGCCCCTGCTGGAGCGCGAAGACGGCCGTACGGATCTCCTGGATCGTCACATCCAGTTCGTCGACCGCCTTGCCCACGCCCGCCCTGACCTCGGGCACGGCGGACGTGCGCTGTGCGTTCTCCAGCAGCATCCCGGTGGCGAACAGCCGCTGGATGACGAGGTCGTGCAGATCGCGGGCGATCCGGTCGCGGTCCTCGTACACCGCGAGCCGCTCACGGTCCCGTTGGGCATCCGCCATCATCAGGGCGAGCGCGGCCTGACAGGCGAACTGTGTGGCCAGGGTCCGCTCGGCCCCGGTGAAGGAGGGTTCGCCGCGCCACCGCGGCGTGACCAGCGCGCCCAGCACCCGGCCGCCGCTCTGCAACGGCAGCATCATCATCGGGCCGTACTCCGCCGCCAGGCCGGTGATCATGCGCGGGTCGGTCCCGGCCTCCTCCACGAAAACCGCCTTGCCCTCGAGGAGCTGCTCGACGACCGGGCTGTCCGGCGGGATGACCGCCCCCAGCGAGGCGCGCGGTTCGTCGGCCGCAATGGCCGCAACCTCGAGTCCGCCCCCGTCGGCCGGCAGTAGCACGACGCCCACGGCGGCGGCGGCGAGCCGGCGGGCCTGCTCGGCGACGCACTCCAGGGCGTCATCGGTGTCGCCGCCGGACAGCAGCGCCGTGGTGACGGCGACCGAGCCGTCGATCCACCGCTCGCGCTGCCGCGCCGCCTCGTGGAGCCGGGCATTGCCGATGGCGATCCCCGCCTCGGCCGCAAGCACCCGCGCCGTCTGGAGATCGTCCCCGGTGAACTCGCCTCCGCCGTGCTTCCCGGCCAGACAGAGGTTCCCGAAGATCTCTTCCTGTATGCGGACGGGGACGTCGAGCACGGCCCGCGCCGGCGGTCGACTCAGCGTCCGCAGCAGCCCGACGACTCCGCCCGGCCGGCGTCCGACGGCCGCGGCCCGCTCCGGCGTGATCCCGTACGTGACGAAGTCGGCGAGCCCCCGGCCCTCCTCGTCGAGGACGCCGATGGCGGCGTACCGAGCCTCGGCCAGCTCGGCCGCGGTCTCGCAGATCCGGTCGAGCGTGGAGTGCAGCTCGAGCCCCGTGCCTACGGAACGCATGGCTTCCAGCAGCTGGGGCACGCGCGCGGTGAGCCGATTGGGGAGGGGATCCGTCGCCGGCATGCCCCCGAGACTAATAAGTCCTATTTCGAGAGGAAAGTCGACTTCTTCAGATAGTCGGCCTTCCGCTCACGCTCCAGCGTCCGGCGCAGCGGGCCCTCGGCCGCCGCCAGCTCGTCGTACGTCCCCCGCTGCACGACCCGCCCCTCCGCCAGCACGATCACCTCGTCGACGGTGTCGAGCCCTGCCATGCGGTGCGTGATCAGCACGGTCGTACGCCCCTCGGTCGCGGCCAGCAGATCGGCGGTGAGGGCGTCAGCGGTCGCCACATCGAGATGCTCGGCGGGCTCGTCCAGAACGAGCACCGGGAAGTCGGCGAGCAGGGCACGCGCCACCGCGAGCCGCTGGCGCTGGCCGCCGGAGAGCCGGGCACCGTGCTCGCCGACCAGGGTGTCCAGGCCGTCCGGCAGCGACTCGACCCACTCCAGCAGCCGCGCCCGCGCCAGGGCGTCACACAGCTCCGCGTCCGTCGCACTCGTACGGGCCAGGCGCAGGTTCTCCCGGACGGAGCTGTCGAAGATGTGCGCGTCCTGCGCGCACAACCCGACGAACCGCCGCACCGTGTCGCCGTGCAGGGCGTAGGCGTCGGTGCCGCCGATGGTGTACGTCCCGTCGTGCGCGTCCAGGAAACGCAGCAGCACCTGCGCGAGCGTGGTCTTGCCGGAGCCGGAGGGCCCGACGACGGCGATCCGCCGCCCCGGCGTGAGCGTCAGATCCAGACCGGTGAGCGCGTCCCGGTCCTGCCCGGTGTACCGGGCGGTCAGGCCCCGTACTTCCAGCGGGAACGCGGATGCGGGCGACGTGGCCGGCACCTTCGGCTCCTGTACGGGCGCCGGTGCGTCCAGCACCTCGTGCACCCGCTCGGCGCTGCGCCGTACCCGGTGCCGGTACTGCACGGCGAGCGGCAGCCCGGCCACCGCCTCGAACGCGGCGAGAGGGATCAGCACGACCACCGCGAGCGCCACCCCGTCGAGCCGCCCGTCGCGCATCGCCTGCACCCCGGCGAGCGCCGTGGCCACGACGGTCAGGCCGCAGGCGAGGGCCGACAGCCCGGCCCCGAGTCCGGTCGCCGCCGCGGCCCGCGAGGCGATCCGGGTGAGCTCCCGGTCGGCCTTCCGCGCCTGGTCCGTACGCCCCTTCAGCGCACCCGCGACGGTCAGCTCTCCCGTCCCGGTGAGCAGATCGACGACCCGGACGGCCAGCGCCCCGCGGGCGGGGGCCAGTTGCCGGTCGGCCTTCCGCGCGCACGCACCGCTCACCAGCGGCACCACCGCACCGGCCACCAGCAGCCCGGCCGCCAGCGCCGCCCCGGCCTCGGGCAGCAGCCATCCGGTGAACACCACGGCGCCGGTGCCGACGATCGCCGCGACCCCCACGGGCAGCAGCCACCGCAGCCAGTAGTCCTGCAGAGCGTCCACATCGGCGACCAGCCGGGACAGCAGATCACCACGCCGCGCCTTCCGCAGCCCGGCGGGGGCGATCCGTTCCAGCCGCCGGTACACGGTGGCCCTCAGCTCGGCCAGCGTCCTGAGTACGGCGTCGTGCGACACCAGCCGCTCCGCGTAACGGAACACGGACCGCCCGATCCCGAACGCCCGGGTCGCGGTCACGGCCACCATCAGATACAGCACCGGCGGCTGCTCCGAGGCCCGCGAGATCAGCCATCCGGAGGTCCCCATGAGCCCCACGGCGGACCCGAGCGCGAGGCTGCCGAGCAGCAGCGCCAGCGCCAACCGCCCCCGGAACTGACGGCCCTCGGCCCGCACCCTCGCAAGCGCGCTGCCGCCCGCCTCCGCAGGGTTGTGGGCAGCCGTTCCCGGAACGGGTGAGCCGTCGACCGCCGGAGGTCGCCCCGCCTCCGAGGTCGCACCCTCGCCCGAGGGGCGTGGCGCCGGGACCGCCCCGGAGGAGCTCTCGGCGGTCCCGGCCAGGTCCACCACCCGGTCGGCGACGGCGAGCAGCGCCGGCCGGTGGACCACCATCAGCACCGTCCGCCCCACAGCCAGCCGCCGGACCGCGTCGACGACAGCCGCCTCCGTCTCGCCGTCCAGCGCAGCCGTCGGCTCGTCGAGCAGCAGCACCGGCCGGTCGGCGAGGAACGCCCGTGCAAGGGCGAGCCGCTGCCGCTGCCCGGCGGACAGCCCCGCCCCGTCCTCCCCCAGAACCGTGTGCACCCCGTCCGGCAACGCGGTCACGAAGTCGTGCGCCCCGGCGTCCCGCAGCGCCGCGAGCACCGCCCGGTCATCGGCCTCGGGCCGCGCGAGCCGGACGTTCTCCGCGATCGTGCCGGCGAAGAGGTACGGCCGCTGCGGCACCCAGGCGATTCGCTCGCGCCACTGGTCGAGGGACAGAGCCGACAGCTCCGACCGGCCGATCAGCACCCGGCCCTCCTGAGGTTCGACGAACCCCAGGAGCACATTGAGCAGCGTCGACTTGCCGGCTCCGCTGGGCCCGGTGATCGCCACCGTCTCGCCGGGCGCGGCCTCCAGGGACACCCGGTCCAAAGCGGCTTCGGTACGCCCCGGATGGCGGACCGTCACCTTGTCGAAGCGGATCGCTCCGCCGCGCGGTACCGCACCCGCACCGCCCGACGGCAGCGGGGTCTCCAGTACCGCGAAGATCTCCTCCGCCGCGGAGAGCCCCTCCGCGGCGGCGTGGTACTGCGCCCCGACCTGCCGCAGCGGCAGGTATGCCTCGGGCGCCAGGACGAGGATCACCAGGCCCGAGTACAGATCGAAGTCTCCGTGGACCAGGCGCATGCCGATGCCGACCGCCACCAGGGCGACCGACAGCGTCGACAGCAACTCCAGCGCGAACGACGACAGGAACGCGATACGCAGCGTCCGCAGTGTGGCCTGCCGGTACTCCGAGGTGATGGCCCGGATCGACTCGGCCTGGGCCTTGGCCCGGCCGAACACCTTGAGCGTCGGCAGTCCGGCGACCACATCGAGGAAGTGCCCGGACAGCCGGGACAGCAGCCGCCACTGACGGTCCATCCGGGACTGCGTGGCCCAGCCGATGAGCACCATGAACAGCGGGATCAGCGGCAGGGTGCCGGCGATGATCGCGGCCGAGATCCAGTCCTCGGTGACGATCCGGGCCAGCACGGCCACCGGCACCACCACCGCGAGGCCCAGCTGGGGCAGATAGCGCGAGAAGTAGTCGTCGAGCGCGTCCACGCCGCGGGTGGCCAGCGTCACGAGTGATCCCGTGCGCTGCCCGTCGAGCCAGCCCGGTCCCAACGCGGCGGCCCGTTCCAGCAGCCGGCCCCTCAGCTCCGACTTGACCGCCGCGCTCGCGCGGTGCGCGGCCAGTTCGGTCAGCCAGGCCACCAGCCCTCGCCCCAGGGCGACCGCCGCAAGCGCCAGCAGGGGCGACCGCAGCGCGGCCACGTCAAGGCCGCGTTGGAACGCCCCCACCACCACCTCGGCGATGAGCATCGCCTGGGCGACGACCAGCCCTGCTCCAGCGAGGCCCAGGACGACCACCGCCACCAGGAAGAGGCGGGTGGACCGGGCGTGACGGAGCAGACGCGGGTCGATCGGTTTCACGTGAAACACACCTCACTAGTGCGCATCGGCGATGTGCTTCGTACCGATCCGCTTGCGGAAGACCCAGTACGTCCAGCCCTGGTAGAGCATCACCAGCGGAGCCGCGATACCGGCACACCAAGTCATGATCTTCAGCGTGTACGGGGTGGACGAGGCGTTCGCGACCGTCAGGTTCCACTCCTCGTTCAGCGAGGACGGCATGACGTTGGGGAACAGCGTCAGGAAGAGCATCGCGACGGCTGCCGCGATGGCCACGCCGGACAGCCCGAACGACCAGCCCTCGCGCCCCATCTGGTTGGCGACGATCGCGCCGGTGAGGGCGGCCACGGCCACGATCAGCGCCACCAGGCTCGTGCCGTCACCGTTGTCCGCCTGGGTCCACACCAGGAAGCCGGTGACGAGCACGGCGGCGACCAGTCCCAGCGTCAGGGCCTGCTTCCGCGCCCGTACCCGGATGTCACCGACCGTCTTGAGCGCGGTGAACACCGCACCGTGGAAGGTGAACAGTGTCAGCGTCGCCAGCCCGCCCAGCAGCGAGTACGGGTTCAGCAGATCCCCGAGCGAGCCGACGTACTCCATCTCCGCGTCGATCTTCACGCCCCGCACCATGTTGCCGAAGATGACACCCCACAGCAGTGACGGCACCAGCGAGGTCCAGAAGATGACGTGCTCCCAGTTGGACTGCCAGCGGTCCTCGGGCCGCTTGTGCCGGTACTCGAAGGCGACACCACGCCCGATCAGGCAGAGCAGGATGACCAGCAGCGGGAGGTAGAAGCCGGAGAACAGCGTGGCGTACCACTCGGGGAAGGCGGCGAAGGTGGCGCCGGCCGCCGTCACCAGCCAGACCTCGTTGCCGTCCCAGACCGGCCCGATCGTGTTGATCAGGACTCGCCGCTCCGTGCGGTCGCGGGCCAGCAGCTTGGTCAGGACGCCGACCCCGAAGTCGAAGCCCTCGAGGAAGAAGTAGCCGACCCAGAGGAAGGCGATCAGCACGAACCAGACGTCGTTGAGTTCCATGTCTCAGATCCCTGCGGCTCAGTACGAGAAGGCCATCGGCTGGTCGGCGTCACGGCCGCCGCCGATCTTCGTGGGCGGGTTGAGGTCTGCGTCGGTGAGCTCGGGCGGGCCGGCCTTGACGGTCTTCACGAGCAGCCTGACCTCGACCCAGGCGAGCACGGCGTAGAGGGCGGTGAAGAGGATCATGGAGGTGATGACCTCACCCTGCGAGACACCGGGGGAGACCGCGTCACTGGTGCGCAGCACGCCGTAGACGGCCCAGGGCTGACGCCCCATCTCGGTGAAGAGCCAACCCCAGGAGTTGGCGATCAGCGGGAAGGCCAGGGTGAGGGTGGCGATGAGCCAGTACCACCGGATGAACCTGGGCCGGAGCGCCTTCCTGAAGGGCACCAGTTGCGGAAGCTCGTCCTCGCCGACCCGGAGGTGCTCCGGCAGCATGAACTTCTTGCGGGTCAGCCAGAGGCCGGCCAGGCCGATGGCGAAGGACGCCATGCCGAAGCCGATCATCCAGCGGAAGCTCCAGTACGTGACGGGGATGTTGGGCCGGTAGTCGCCGGGCCCGTACTTCTGCTGCTCGGCCTTGTTGGTGTCGTTGATGCCCGGGACATACGACGTGAAGTCGTCCTCGGCCAGGAAGGACAGCAGGCCGGGGATCTCCAGGGCGACCGTGTTGTGGCCCTTCTCGACATCGCCGTAGGCGAAGAGGGAGAAGGGAGCCGGGGCTTCGCCGTCCCACAGCGCCTCGGCGGCGGCCATCTTCATCGGCTGCTGGTCGAACATGACCTTGCCGAGACGGTCACCGCTGATCGCGGTGAGCAGACCCGCGATGACCACGGTGACGAGCCCGAGCCGCAGCGAGGTCTTCATCACGGGGATGTGCTTCTTGCGGGCCAGATGGAAGGCGGCGATGCCGATCATGAAGGCGCCGCCGGTGAGGAAGGCCGCGGAGAGGGTGTGGAAGACCTGGACGAGGGTGGTGTTCTGGGTGATGACGGCCCAGAAGTCGGTGAGTTCCGCGCGTCCGGTGGCCTTGTCGATCTCGTAGCCGACCGGGTGCTGCATCCAGGAGTTGGCAGCCAGGATGAAGTACGCGGAGAGGATCGTGCCGATGGAGACCATCCAGATGCAGGCGAGATGGATCTTCTTCGGGAGCTTGTCCCAGCCGAAGATCCACAGCCCGATGAAGGTGGACTCGAAGAAGAACGCGATCAGGGCCTCGAAGGCCAGTGGAGCACCGAAGACGTCACCGACGAAGCGTGAGTAGTCGGACCAGTTCATGCCGAACTGGAACTCCTGCACAAGGCCGGTGACGACGCCCATGGCGATGTTGATCAGAAAGAGCTTGCCCCAGAACTTGGTGGCTCTGAGGTACTTCTGCTTCTCGGTGCGCACCCATGCGGTCTGCAGGCCGGCGGTGAGAGCGGCGAGCGAGATCGTCAAGGGAACGAAGAGGAAGTGGTAGACGGTGGTGATACCGAACTGCCAGCGCGCCAGAGTCTCCGGGGCGAGAGCCAGCTCCATCGTCTCCTCCTTACATCACCGTTGTCACAGGCGCAGTCTGCCCCTTGTGTCCCGCACTTCTCGGGATGAACAGGGACACGCTTGTGAAAGCGTTCACATTCACAAGCATTATTGCTCATACGGAATTCGAAGGTTCCACCGGGGGTCCCTGAGCTGATTGCCGTCCAAATGCTGAACGCAGCCGCTGTCCGGATGCTGAACACGTCGGCCGTCCGGATGCCGAACGCCCCCAGCGGCCCCTTCCTCACTTCTTCGACAAGAAGCCCCGACGAGCGAGGCGCTCGCCGGGGCTCCCCCGATCCGGGACGAGCTCATTCGGTGAGCCCGGCCCGGGGAGTTCACTGGAACTGCCGGCGGAACGCCTCCGCGGTGTGCAGGAACAGGTCGTTCGCCTCGCACTCGCCGATCGTGACCCGCACTCCCTCACCGGGGAACGGCCGCACGACGACCCCGGCCTTCTCGCAGGCCGCCGCGAAGTCGACCGTACGCTCGCCGAGACGCAGCCAGACGAAGTTCGCCTGCGTCTCCGGCACGGTCCAGCCCTGCTTGACCAGGCCCTCGTACACCCGCGTGCGCTCCGCGACCAGCGAGCCGACCCGCCCCAGCAGCTCGTCCTCGGCCCGCAGCGAGGCCACCGCCGCGTCCTGCGCGAGCTGGCTGACGCCGAAGGGGACCGCGGTCTTGCGCAGGGCGGCCGCCACCGGCTCGTGCGCGACGGCGAACCCGACCCGCAGACCGGCCAGCCCGTACGCCTTGGAAAAGGTGCGCAGCACGGCGACATTGGGGCGCTCGCGGTAGATCTCGATGCCGTCCGGGACGTCCGCGTCCCGGATGAACTCCCGGTACGCCTCGTCCAGCACCACCAGGATGTCCGACGGCACCCGGTCGAGGAACCGTTCCAGCTCGGCCCGCCGCACCACGGTGCCGGTGGGGTTGTTGGGGTTGCAGACGAAGATCAGCCGGGTCCGGTCGGTGATCGCCTCGGCCATCGCGTCCAGGTCGTGCACATCGCCCGAGGTGAGCGGGATCGGCACGGACGTGGCACCGCTGATCTGGGTGATGATCGGGTACGCCTCGAAGGAGCGCCAGGCGAAGATGACCTCGTCGCCGGGGCCGGAGGTGGACTGGAGCAGGCTCTGGGCCACGCCCACCGAGCCGGTGCCGGTGGCCAGGTGCGAGACGGGCACGCCGAAACGGTCGGAGAGCTCGTTCATCAGACCGGTGCAGGCCATGTCCGGGTAGCGGTTGAAGTTCTGCGCGGCGGCGACGGCACTCTCCATCACTCCCGGCAGCGGCGGATAGGGGTTCTCGTTGGAGGACAGCTTGTAGGCGACCGGACCGCCGGCCGCCGCCGGCTTACCGGGCTTGTAGGTGGGGATGCCGTCCAGCTCAGGGCGCAGCTTGGGGCTCGTCTCACTCACCGCAGGTCCTCCTCGGCCGTACACGGATGTGTTCACTTCAATACTGCTCACCTTATGAGGATTCGGCCCCGCTGCGAATGCCCGCCGACCGGAAGATACGGAGGGGAGGGAGCGCACCCCCGAACGGCGTGCGCCCGTGGCTCACGCCGTGGCGCGCATCCCTCGTCAAGGTGAGTTGAGACCTCTTCGAAACATCGGCCATTCGGCAACTGCATACGGCCCGGCAAGTACCACTCAAATGCCGCTTGAGCCAATCCCCTTGCTTTCCAAGGCATTTGACTGCTTCCGATCATGCAGAAACGTATCCATCGACACACGCATATGCACCCAGACCAACCGCCCGCCCTCGCCCTACTATCGGCTGGCCATGACAGCAGCAGGGAAGCACCAGGTGAGCCGGGCGGAAACATCCCGCCGGGGAAGCCGGCAGGGCCGGGCGGGCATCCGGGACGTGGCCGCCGCCGCCGGGGTCTCCATCACGACTGTCTCCGACGCGCTCAACGGCAAGGGCCGGCTCCCGGAAGCCACACGCCGCCATGTCCGCGAGGTCGCCGACCGGCTGGGCTACCGCCCGTCCGCCGCGGCCCGCACGCTCCGCACCGGCAAGTCGGGCCTCATCGGCCTGACGGTGACCACGTACGGGGATGAACCTTTCACCTTCACCGAGTTCGCGTACTTCGCCGAAATGGCCAGAGCAGCGACCTCCGCCGCGCTCGCCCGTGGCTACGCCCTGGTCATCCTGCCCGCCACCTCCCGCCACGACGTCTGGTCGAACGTCGCACTCGACGGCACCGTGGTCATCGACCCCTCCGACCAGGACCCGGTCGTCACCGAGCTGGTCCGTCAGGGCCTGCCGGTGGTCTCCGACGGCCGCCCGGGGGGCTCCCTTCCGGTCACCGCCTGGGTGGACAACGACCACCAGGCCGCCGTACTCGACCTGCTCGACCATCTCGCCGCCGCCGGCGCCCGCCGCATCGGGCTGCTCACCGGCACCACCACGGACACGTACACCCGGCTGTCCACCACCGCCTACCTCCAGTGGTGCGAGCGCGTGGGCCAGGCTCCGGTGTACGAGGCCTACCCGGCCCACGACCCGTGCGCCGGCGCCGTCGCCGCCGACCGTCTGCTGGCCCGCCCCGACCGCCCCGACGCGGTCTACGGGCTGTTCGACCCCAACGGCACCGATCTGCTCGCGGCGGCCCGCCGCTACGGCCTGCGCGTCCCCGACGACCTGCTGCTCGTCTGCTGCAGCGAGTCCACCGTGTACGCCACCACGGAACCGCCCATCACCACGCTCTCCCTCAAACCGCGCCGCATCGGCACCGCGGTCGTCCAGCTGCTGATCGATGCCATCGAGGGCGTCGACACCGGCCAACCGGTGGAGCAGGTCATACCGACCGAGCTGATCGTCCGGACCTCCTCGCAGCGCCGCCCGCCCCGCACGACGGTCAGCGCTCCCCGCTCCCCGTCCCCGGAGTGACCTTCCCAATCAGGACAAAGCGGCAAAACCACCGGCCTGCCGCAAGCGCATCCGAATTGAACACCCCTGGTGCGTCACACAGCACGGGCCTCATTCCTATGATGGGCGCACGACACCACGGACCGTGGCCGACCAGGAAGGGGCAACCCACAGACGGCCGGGGAACGGTCCGACCGGTGTACGGCGGCGCGACGGTGGTGGAGGGGTCGATGACTCAGGGGGCCGGTCAGGGACCCGTGGTGCGGACGGCGACGTTGCGTGACTTCCGCGTACCGCCGTACGCGCAGACGCCCGTGCCGCCCTCCGACGCACCTGCACATCCCGGCAGCCCCTTCCCCGACGGCGAGTTCCCGGAGGGCTACACCCCCACCGCCCGCGACCTCCCGGTGATCCGCCGGGGCGACACCGTCCAGGTGCAGACCGTGCCCGACCCCGGCCCGGTTCCCGACGGCCTCGGGCCGCTCTACGTCGTCGGCGATGTCCACGGCTACCTCGACGAACTCCTGGCCGCCCTCCGGGAACAGGGCCTCATCGACGCCGACGGCCACTGGGCGGCCGGCAACACCCGCCTCTGGTTCCTCGGCGACTTCACCGACCGCGGCCCGGACGGCATCGGCGTCATCGACCTCGTCATGCGGCTGTCCGCCGAGGCCGCGGCCGCCGGCGGCTACTGCAAAGCCCTGATGGGCAACCACGAACTGCTGCTCATCGGCGCCAAGCGGTTCGCCGACACGCCCGTCAACTCGGGGGCCGGCACCGCCACTTTCCAGGCCGCCTGGCTCCTCAACGGCGGCCAGAAGGCCGACATGGACCGGCTCCAGGACGTCCACCTGCAGTGGATGTCCCGGCTCGACGCGGTCGTCCAGGAGGAGGGCCATCTGCTCCTGCACTCCGACACCACCGCCTATCTCGAGTACGGATCCACCATCGAGGACGTCAACGACACCGTCCACGAGATCCTCAACCGGGGCGACGCGGACGAGTGCTGGGACCTTTTCCGCAAGTTCACCAAGCGCTTCGCGTTCCGCGACGACGCGGGCCCTCAGGCCGTACGGGAACTCCTCGGCGCGTACGGCGGCAACCGCATCGTCCACGGCCACAGCCCCATCCCCTACCTGCTCGGCGAAGTCGGCTCCGAGGACGGCGACGAGGGCAGCGGACCCTCCGTCGAAGGCCCCCACGTGTATGCGGACGGACTTGCGATCGCGATGGACGGCGGAGTGACCATGGCCGGAAAGCTGCTGGTCGTAAGGCTTCCCCTGGATAACTGAGCCCAGCCGGGGCAGGTGTTTTCCGTAAACACCCTGTCACCTCGTGCCGCGACCGCTCTACCATCGGCTTATTCGTACATCCGCTTATTCGTAGCAGGCTCTCCTCCGTTTCCGCCCGACTGCCCGCACATACGGGCAATCCGGCCCAACGGAGCATCGGGGGATGCACATGAACAGCGCTCCGCACCTGCTGACCGAGGACCGCCCGGAATTCGAGCGTGCCCTCAACGAAGCACTGCGCACCGCGCACGACCATCCGGATCTGGCCGCGGTCGGGCAGCGGCTCAACACCGAGCAGCTGCGCACCATGGCCCTGAACGCCGGCGCCATCATCACCGCCGCCGCCGCGGCGGAGTACGGGCACTACGTGAAAGTCCGCGAGGAGCTGCGCGCTCCCACGCCGTCGTCCGGCGTCGGGGAACCCGCCGAGGACACCGCCGTGGGCGAAGCCGCCGGAACCGCGGGGGCCGGAATCACCGCCGTCCTCACCGTGCTGGCACCCGTCCTGGCGGGCACCGCCGCGCTGATCTTCCTGCTGGTGGGCTACATCCTCAAGATGCTCAAGCCCCGACCGGCCTTCGCCGACACCATGCTGACCGCGGGCTGGCTCTTCGGGGCGCTGACGGCCGCAGGTATCCTGGCCGCCGCGATCGGACTGCTGATCACGGCCCTGCGCAACAGCTCCACCCAGGTCCCGGCCGAGAACGACCGAGAGGGTGACGAACTGACGGAGGAGGTCTCGCGCGCCCGGGACGCCTGGCGCCACGCCCTGCTGGAACGGGGCATACTCCCTTTTCTCCGGGACGCCCTGGCCGACCCCAGCGCCGACCCGACATCGTCCCGCCCCCCGTACCGCCCGGGGGGCCGCCTGCCCGACCTCGGCTACACCCGCCCCGACTTCGCCGGTCCCGACGAGGGACCGCCGGCCGGCCCGCGCCCCTCGTTCACCAGCCCGGACTTCACCAGCCCGGATTTCGGGGGGCCCGAGCACCAGCCGGAGTGACGAGCCCGGAACGCACGTGTGCCGTGCCCGGCTGATACCGGGCACGGCACAGTGGTTCAGTTCAGCTTGATCCGATGGGGGTCAGTGCCGCCTGAGGACCTTGGCCTGGATGTCCTTGTCGCGGAACTTGTGGTTGATGTTGGGCTGGGCCAGGTACTTGCTGACGTTGGTGCCACGCAGCGGGGGGTTGCCCGGGTTGGGGTCGACCAGGTGGGTCCAGGGGCCGAGGCCCGCGTTGATCGGTTGACCGTCATCGACGCACTGGAGCGTGTCCGGCGTGCCGCTGACAATGCGGCACAGCGTCTCCCAGACTTGCCCGCTCTCGGTCAGCACCTGGATCGAGACGCGGTTGGCCTGGGTGGCGACGGCGACCGCACACGCGTCGCTGGGGAAGTTGGGGTGAGCGGCGGTGTCGCTGCTGAGGTTGTGCCAGGAGAACGGCGTGGAAGCCGGTGTGAGGTCCCGGATGCCGGCGTAGGCGATCCCGTTGAAGAGCGCCCCCTTGACTTCGGAGTTGGCATCGGGGTTGACGGCGTCCGTGTCGAGGCACGGCCCGGTCGGACCCGTGGGACCGGTCGGGCCGGTGGCACCGGTCGCACCCGTCACACCCTGCTCACCCTGGTTACCCGTGGGACCAGTGGGACCGGTCGGACCCGTGGGACCGGTCGGGCCGGTGGCACCGGTCGCACCCGTCACACCCTGCTCACCCTGGTTACCCGTGGGACCAGTGGGACCGGTCGGACCCGTGGGACCGGTCGGGCCGGTGGCACCGGTCGCACCCGTCACACCCTGCTCACCCTGGTTACCCGTAGGACCAGTCGGACCCGTCGGACCCGTCGGACCCGTAGGACCGGTCGGGCCGGTGGCACCCGTCACACCCTGCTCACCCTGGTTACCCGTAGGACCAGTCGGACCCGTCGGACCCGTAGGACCGGTCGGGCCGGTGGCACCCGTCACACCCTGCTCACCCTGGTTACCCGTAGGACCAGTCGGACCCGTCGGACCCGTCGGACCCGTAGGACCGGTCGGGCCGGTGGCACCCGTCACACCCTGCTCACCCTGGTTACCCGTAGGACCAGTCGGACCCGTGGGGCCGGTCGGCCCCGTAGGACCGGTCGGGCCGGTCGCCCCCCTGCACTTCTCCTTCTCTTCCTCACCGTAGCCGTCCAGCGGCTTCATCCGATGGTCCGAGTTCTTCTTGTTGGCCTTGTCGGCCTTATTGGCCTTATCGGCCTTGTCGGACTTTACGTCCTTACCACCCTTGTTGGGCTTACCTTCCTTGTCGCCCCTGCCGTCCTTGCCAGGCTTACCGCCCTTGTGCCCCTTGCCGTCCTTCTCCGGCTCGCATTCGTCCTCATCTTCGTCATCGTGATCGCCGGACGGGGCGACCACATGGACGGGGTTCGCCTCAAAGCTCCGTGCCACGGCCAGTGCGGGAGACGCCATCCCCACAAGCACGAGTGCCAGCGACGCCATCGCGCCACCGGTCGCCCACTTGCCCCCACGGGGAAGCGGACCGAGAGCTGACTTGGTCCTGTGCTCAGGACTCATACGCTGCTCCTTGTGGAACCGAATCGAGTGATACCTCGGAAGCGCATTCGAGCTTCCCTCGGCTTCATCGACTCGCCGCCACACCGCCTTGAGGCTTCCGCAGCGCTATCAACATATTGGCCCAATATCTGAGCACAGACGGCGCAACAGCCCGCGCAGAGACGCGCCACGTCCGATATGACCGGTTGTGGCCCCATATAGTCGCCAGTCGTGAATCAGTCCATCTGCCTTTGCATGATCGTCAAGAACGAGGCAGCCGTCATCGAACGGTGCCTCGCCTCAGTACGCCATCTGCTGACCACCTGGGTGATCTCGGACACCGGCTCCACCGACGGCACCCAGGACCTGATCCGTAAGGCACTCGCGGGAATTCCGGGCGAACTGTACGAGGAGCCCTGGGTCGACTTCGGCCACAACCGGACGCTGAACATCCAGCACGCGCGTGGCAAGGCCGACTACCTGCTCACCATCGACGCCGACCATGTCATGCGCCAGGACGCCCCCCTGCCGCGGCTGACCGCCGACTCGTACATGATCCGGTACGACGGCCTCGTACAGCACCGCTTCAAGCACCTGATGCGTGGCGACATCGCCTGGTACTACCACGGTGTCACACACGAATACCCCACCACCGACGAGCGGGACCTCCAGGAGAACCTCGACGCGCTCGTGATCGAGGACCAGGCCGACGGAGGCTGTCGGCACGAGAAGTTCGAACGTGACGCGCGCCTGCTGCGCGCCGAGTTCGAACGTGATCCCGGCAATACACGCACCGTCTTCTATCTGGCGCAGACCGTACGCGACCTGGGCGAGCTCGAGGAGTCGGCCTCCCTCTACGAGCGCCGCGCCGCGATGGGGGGCTGGGCGGAAGAGGTGTACTACTCGCTGTTCCAGGTCGGCGTCATCAAGGCCGGTACCGGCGACTGGCCGGGGGCCATGGACGCGTTCTCACGCGCCTGGGAAGCACGTCCGCAGCGACTCGAGGCCTGTTACCAGCTGGCGTCGCAGCTGCGCACGATGGGCCGCCATCACGCCGCCCACGCCTTCGCCTCCGCCGGGCTCGACAAGAAGGCTCCGGGCGACCTGCTGTTCACCCAGCCATGGGTGTACCGCTGGGGACTGCTCTTCGAATACTCGATCACCTCCTACTGGGTGGGCGACTACGCCGCCTCCCTCCAGGCATGTGACCGTCTTCTCGCCATGCCCGACCTGCCCGCGAAATTCCGCGAGCAGACCCTTCTCAACCGTGAGTTCGCCGCGAAGCGTGTGACGGTGCAGCTCACGGTGGCGAAGGCCCTGGCCCCCAAGGGCCGGACGACCAAGGCGAGGCACACGGGCGCGAGGGCGGCCAGGTGACTGTGGGTCTCTTCCCGTTCCCGGGGGAGAGACCCACACCTCAGCGTCATCGCATGGCGTTTCAGCCCACTTGCGACAGCCGCCGTCAGTCCGCCAGCGGCAGATAGACCCGGTTGCCGGCGGCGGCGAACTCCTTGGACTTCTCCGCCATTCCGGCCTCGATCTCCTCCGACGTACCGCCGTGCTCACGCCGGATGTCCTGCGAGATCTTCATCGAGCAGAACTTCGGACCGCACATCGAACAGAAGTGCGCGGTCTTGGCCGGCTCGGCGGGCAGCGTCTCGTCGTGGAACTCGCGCGCCGTGTCCGGGTCCAGCGCCAGATTGAACTGGTCCTCCCAGCGGAACTCGAAGCGGGCGTCCGACAGCGCATCGTCCCACTCCTGCGCGCCGGGGTGGCCCTTGGCGAGGTCCGCCGCATGGGCCGCGATCTTGTACGTGATGACGCCGGTCTTCACGTCGTCGCGGTTCGGCAGGCCCAGGTGCTCCTTGGGCGTGACATAGCAGAGCATGGCCGTGCCCCACCAGGCGATCATCGCCGCGCCGATGCCGGACGTGATGTGGTCGTACGCCGGTGCGACATCCGTGGTCAGCGGGCCGAGCGTGTAGAAGGGCGCCTCCTCGCAGATCTCCTGCTGGAGGTCGATGTTCTCCTTGATCTTGTGCATCGGGACATGACCCGGGCCCTCGATCATGGTCTGGACACCCCGTCGCTTGGCGATCGTGTTGAGCTCACCGAGCGTCTTCAGCTCCGCGAACTGCGCGTCGTCATTGGCGTCGGCGATCGAGCCGGGCCGCAGGCCGTCGCCGAGCGAGTACGTCACGTCGTACGCCGCGAGGATCTCGCAGAGCTCCTCGAAGTTCGTGTAGAGGAAGTTCTCCTTGTGGTGCGCCAGGCACCACGCGGCCATGATCGAGCCGCCGCGGGAGACGATGCCGGTCTTGCGGCGCGCGGTCAACGGGACATACCGCAGCAGCACACCCGCGTGGACGGTCATGTAGTCGACGCCCTGCTCGGCCTGCTCGATGACCGTGTCCTTGTAGATCTCCCAGGTCAGCTCCTCGGCCTTGCCGTCGACCTTCTCGAGGGCCTGGTAGAGCGGGACGGTACCGATCGGGACGGGGGAATTGCGCAGCACCCACTCGCGGGTGGTGTGGATGTTGCGGCCGGTGGAGAGGTCCATGACCGTGTCCGCGCCCCAGCGGGTCGCCCAGGTCATCTTCTCCACCTCCTCCTCGATGGAGGAGGTCACGGCGGAGTTGCCGATGTTGGCATTGACCTTCACCAGGAAGCGCTTGCCGATGATCATCGGCTCGATCTCCGGGTGGTTGACGTTGGCCGGCAGCACGGCACGGCCCGCCGCGATTTCCTCCCGTACGACCTCGGGGGAGACGTTCTCGCGGACCGCGACGTACTCCATCTCCGGGGTGATCTCGCCCCGGAGCGCGTACGCCAGCTGGGTCACGGCCCGGCCGTCCCGGCCCCGGCGGGGCTGGCGCGGCCGGCCGGGGAAGACGGCGTCGAGATTGCGCAGCCCGCCGCGCGGCGAGGTGTGCTTGATCCCGTCGTCCTCGGGGCGGACCGGACGGCCCACGTACTCCTCGGTGTCGCCGCGCCCGATGATCCAGTTCTCGCGCAGCGGCGGGAGGCCTCGGCGGACGTCGGTCTCGACGGACGGGTCGGTGTACGGGCCGGACGTGTCGTACAGCGTCACGTCCTTGCCGTTCGTGAGGTGCACCTGACGGACCGGCACCCGGATGTCGGGGCGTGAGCCCTCGAGGTATCCCTTGTGCCAGCCGATGGACTTGCCGCCCTCGCTCGAACTGGAGGCAGGCGTGCGTGCGTCCTGAACGGTCATCGTGACCTACTCCCTACGCCGGCATTACCCGGTAACAGGTTCGGCGGTCGGCGCAGCGAACGGTCAGCGCCCTCTCAGCCCGGTGCTCCGAGCTCCCGCGTGTGCAAATGTGTCACCACGCTAGCGTCAACCCTGGCGTGCTGGCCAGGGGACCCCTGCCGTTCTTGCGATGATCGGCCGGTGACCTCCACGGAACCGCATACGCACGGACACTCGCACAGCCACGGGCCGGCCGCGCCCGTTTCGAAGCATCTCCGCAAGGTCGTCGCGGCGGTGCTGATTCCTTTTGCCACAGCCGTCTTTGTGGCTCTGGTCGCCCTGTGGCCGGGCGGCGCTCCCGAACACGAGCGCACCGGCGTGGGGTTCGACCGGCAGACCCAGGACGCCACGGTCGTACGGCTCGACAAGGTCGACTGCAGGGACGTCAACGCCGCGGCGGCCCCGCCGGCCGGCGGCGTCACGACGCCTCAGGGACCCGAGGCGCAGCAGGCTCGGACTGGAAAGTGCGGCAAGGCGACCATCGAGGTCACCAGCGGCCCGGACAAGGGCCGCACCTTCACCGAGATCATCCAGCCGGACGCCCCTCGCCAACTGCGCCAGGGGCAGGACGTGGTGGTCGCGTACGCGCCGGACGCGCCCCGCGAGCTTCAGTACTCGGTGATCGACGTGAACCGAGGGTTCCCGATGACCCTGCTCGCCGGGATCTTCGCGGTAGCGGTGGTCGTGGTAGGGCGGATGCGCGGGGTGATGGCGCTGATCGCGCTGGCGGTGAGCTTCGCCGTGCTGACGCTGTTCATTCTTCCCGCGATACTCCAGGGGTCGAATCCGCTGGTTGTGGCAGTGGTCGGGGCGAGCGCCATCATGCTGATCTCGCTCTACATGTGCCATGGCCTGAACGCCCGTACATCGGTGGCCGTGCTCGGCACGCTTGTCTCGCTGGTCCTGATCGGACTGCTCGGCTCGCTGTTCATCGGCTGGGCGAGCCTGACCGGGAACACCGACGACAACACCGGTCTGATCCATGGCCTTTACCCGAACATCGACATGAGCGGCCTGCTGCTGGCCGGCATCATCATCGGCTCACTGGGCGTCCTCGACGATGTGACGGTCACCCAGACCTCGGCGGTCTGGGAGCTGCACCAGGCGGATCCCTCCATGGGGGTGCGCAGGCTTTACCGGGCGGGGCTGCGGATCGGCCAGGACCACATCGCCTCGGTGGTCAATACGCTCGTGCTGGCCTACGCGGGTGCGGCGTTGCCGCTGCTGCTGCTCTTCACGATCGCGCAGAGCAGCGTGGGGGCGGTGGCCAACAGCGAGCTGGTGGCGGAGGAGATCGTACGGACACTGGTGGGGTCGATCGGTCTGGTCGCCTCTGTGCCGGTGACCACGGCCATGGCCGCCCTCGTGGTCTCCGCCGACCGGCCCGTGGCCGCCCCTGCGACAGGTGTCCGGGGTGGCCGGGGGCGGCGCCGCAAGGGGCGATCCGTGCCTCCGGGCCCCCGGACACCGGTTCACCAGTCGCTGCGTGAGGACGACGAGGACATGAATTTCCGTACGACGTAGACAAGCCCGCCGACCAGGGCGACGAACACCAGAACCTTGAACAGCAGCCCGATGACGAAACCCACCAGATTGAGGATGAGCCCGCCGAACACGATCAGCGCGATGACCGGTACGGCAACCCACTTCACCCACCAGGGCATTCCCGCGAATATCTCCCGTACGGCCATCGTCCATCCTCGTTTCCGTGTAGTGGCGTTGCTCCGTTTTCCTTCTTCGATGCTAGGCGGCGTCGGGGGTGGTGCGGGGGCCTCGGATCCCTTGCTCTCCCCTGACCGGCCCCCTAGGGAACCCGGGGTCGCGGATCAGCTCTCCGGCGGAGAGAAGACCACGAGCACCCTGAGATCCTCGGTGATGTGGTGGAACCTGTGGGCCACACCGGCCGGCACGTACACCACGCTGCCGCGGGCCACCTGCGTGGTCTCCATCCCGACCGTGATCGAGGCACGCCCGCTGACGACGAAATAGACCTCGTCCTGATGGTGCGGACGCTGCGGATCATGCTCGCCCGCATTCAGCGCGTACAGCCCGACGGACATGTTCCGCTCCCGCAGGAACTGCAGATATGCCCCCTCATTGGCGGCGCGCTCCGTCTCGAGTTCGTCCAGCCGGAATGACTTCATGGTCCGTCCGCCCTTGCTCAGTTCTGCCGGTGTCCAGCGTCGATCGTGTCTGCCACGATCAGACACATGAACAATTTCGTAGTCAAGACGATCGCCAATGCGGCGGCTCTCGCGGTGGCGATCTGGCTGCTCCCGGACATCACCCTCACCGGTGACAACACCGGGCGCAAGATGCTGACACTGGTTCTGGTGGCACTCCTCTTCGGCCTCGTGAACGTCGTCGTCAAGCCGGTGGTCAAGCTCCTCACAGTGCCGCTGTTCATCCTCACCCTCGGCCTGATCACCCTGGTGGTCAACGCTCTCATGCTGATGCTGACCTCCGGTCTGGCAGGCAAACTCGATCTGAACTTCCACGTCCAGGGGTTCGGTACGGCCGTGCTCGGCGGCCTGATCATCTCCATCGTGTCCTGGGCGATGAACGTCGTCCTGCCCGACGACAAGGACTGAGCACCACACATGCCGCGCTCCCCCGAGGAACAGCCCCCAGCCCCCCGGCCCCCGTACCGCGTCTGCTTCGTCTGCACCGGGAACATCTGCCGCTCCCCCATGGCCGAAGCCGTCTTCCGTGCCCGTCTCGAGGAGGCGGGGCTCGGCGCTCTCGTCGAGGTGGACAGCGCCGGCACCGGCGGCTGGTTCGAGGGCCGCGGAGCCGACTCGCGCGCCGTCTCGGTGCTCGAGGAGCACGGCTACGCCTCCGGCCATGTCGCGCGCCGCTTCCTGGCCTCCTGGTTCCCGCTCCTCGATCTGGTGATCGCCCTCGAGGAGGGCCATCTGCGGGAGCTGCGCCGCCTCGCACCGACGCCCGCGGACGCCGCGAAGGTGCGGCTGCTGCGCGCGTACGACCCGCGCGCCTCCCGGGACCTGGATGTGCCGGACCCGTACTACGGCCGCCGTGAGGACTTCGAGAAGTGCCTGAGAATGGTGGAGGTGGCGAGCGAGGGACTCCTCGCCGCCGTCCGGACAACGATCGAGGAGCGTGCGGCATGAGCATCGGGGACGGCACCCGGGTGGTGCGCGCCGGACTGCCCGAGCCGGTGAAGTACGAACCGGCCCTCCCGGGACCGGTCTTCGCCGCCCACTATCACCTGCCCGGCGAGCCCACCGGCGGGTACACCTACGGCCGCGACGAGAACCCCACCTGGACGCATCTGGAAGACGCCATCGGCGAGCTGGAGGCCCCTGGGGAGGACGTGCACACCATCGTCTTCGCCTCCGGCATGGCCGCCGTCTCGGCGGTGCTGCTCTCCCATGCCCGCTCCGGTGACATCGTCGTCCTGCCGGACGACGGCTATCAGGCACTGCCGCTGGTACGCGAGCAGCTGGAGGGGTACGGCGTCACCGTGCGCACGGCACCCACCGGGGGTGACGCACAGCTGCGGGTTCTCGACGGGGCGAAGCTGCTGTGGATCGAGACGCCTTCCAACCCCGGCCTCGACGTGTGCGACGTGCGGCGGCTGGCCGACGCCGCGCATGCCGCGGGCGCGCTGGTCGCCGTCGACAACACCCTCGCCACCCCGCTCGGGCAGCAGCCGCTCGAGCTGGGCGCCGACTTCTCAGTGGCCAGCGGCACGAAGGGACTGACCGGACACGGCGATCTACTGCTCGGGTACGTGACCTGCCGGGACGCGGAGCCGGCGGCACGGGTACGCCGGTGGCGCAAGGTCGTCGGCGCCATCCCCGGCCCCATGGAGGCGTGGCTGGCGCACCGCTCGCTCGCCACGCTGCAGCTGCGCGCCGACCGGCAGGCCGCGAACGCCCTGGCGCTCGCCGAGGCTCTGTCCCGGCGGCCCGAGGTCTGCGGGCTGCGCTATCCGGGACTGCCGTCCGACCCTTCGCATCCGGTGGCGGCACGCCAGATGCGCCGCTTCGGGTGTGTGGTCTCCTTCGTGCTGCCCGACCGCGACCATGCCGAGCGCTTCCTGGAAGGGCTGAGTCTGGTGGACGACGCGACGAGCTTCGGCGGAGTACGGTCCACCGCGGAGCGGCGCGGGCGGTGGGGCGGCGACGCCGTACCGGAGGGCTTCATCCGCTTGTCCGTCGGCGTGGAGGACGCCGACGACCTGGTGACGGATGTCGAGCGGGCGCTGGACGAGGCCGCCTGGCAGTAGCGCGACTACGCAGGACGGACGGCCCGAGCCTCCCCCCTCGTGGCTCGGACCGTCCCGGTTCGACGCGCGAAGAACCGCCCCATCAAGGCTAGTTGACTCAACGTCAGTGTCCAATCACAGTAGCGGCACAGGCCTATCGACATATTTATAGTTGTGCGCGGCCGGACGCCGCCGGGACGGGAGGGCACGACATGGATCTCGCCCTGCTGCGTACCTTCGTCACCGTGCACCGGGCCGGATCCTTCACCAGAGCGGCTGCCCTGCTCGGTCTCTCGCAGCCCGCGGTGACCAGCCAGATCCGGGCCCTGGAACGGCAGTTGGGCCGCCCCCTCTTCCTGCGCCAGGCCCGCGGCGTGACCCCGACGACCATCGGCGACGAGTTGGCGCACCGGGCCGCGCCGCACCTGGATGCGCTCGTCGAGATCGCCGAGGCAGGCCTGGACGAGGAGTCGGGCGCACGCAGCCTCCACCTGGCCGGACCGCCCGAGTTCACCTCCGTACGCGCCCTGCCGGCACTCACCCCCCTCATCGCGCAGGGCCTGGCGCTGCGGGCCTCCTTCGGCAACGCCGAGGAAGCCCTGGAGGGCCTCGCAGCCGGGCACCACGACCTGGCCATAGCCACCGCCCGGCCGCGCGGCGGGCTCCTCACCGCCACCCCTCTCTGCGACGAGGAACACGTCCTGGTGGCCGCCCCTCGCTGGGCCGCCGGGCTCGGACCGGGTGTACTGCGACGCAAGGGGCCCGGTGTGCTGGAACAGTGCCCCGTGGTGGAAGTGCACGAGTCCTTGCCGTTCGTCGCCCGCTACTGGGCCGCCGTCTTCGACGCCCGGCCCGCGGCGGCAGGCACCGTCATCGCCCCCGACCTCCGGGCCGTCCTGGAGGCCGTGACCGTCGGCGCCGGGCTCGGCGTACTGCCGCGCTATCTGTGCGAGGACGCCCTGGAGCGGGGTGAAGTGGTTTCCCTGCTCGACCCCCTGGTACCTCCGCTGCGCACCTACTTCCTCGCGGTGCGCACCGGCACACTCGCGCTGCCGCACATCGCGCGGGCGCACGAATGGCTGCTGCGCGCTGCCGCCGACTGGACCTGATCGCGGACAGCAGCCGTGCGGTAGTTTCAGAAGGGGTGTGGCGGGCCACTCTCTTCCCATGACCGGCAGCGACATCCCTGGGGGACAGAACCCCACACCCCCGAGGCCAGTGGTCAAGCGCACCGCCCGCGCCATCCTCCTCGACGGCGACGATCTGATCCTCATCAAGCGGACCAAGCCGGGCATGGCCCCGTACTGGATCACGCCAGGTGGCGGGGTCGAGGCGGAGGACGCGACCGTCACCGACGCCCTGCACCGTGAGGTGGACGAGGAGCTCGGCGCCAAGATCACGGATGTGGTGCCCTGCTTCGTGGACACCGTCGAGCACATCGCCGGCGGCGGAGTGACCGGCGTGAAGGTGCAGCACTTCTTCATCTGCCGGCTGGCGTCGATGGACGCCAGCCGGCGGCACGGACCGGAAGTCGAGGAACCATCGGGTGAGTATGAGATCGTCCGGGTGCCCTTCACCCGGGTCGGGATCGCCGCGGTCTATCTGGTGCCGCTGTCCCTACGGCACTACCTCGACGGCAACATCGAGGGTGTACGGGCGATGCACGCACCGGACCTCGGCTGACCGGCACTGATCAGCTGCCGGCGCCGGCTCCTCGAAGGATTCGTGGCAGATCCGCTCGGACGGGATCCCTATGTCGCGCAGAGCATCCACCCCGCTGCGGATCATGCCCGGCGGCCCCGACAGACAGGCGTCGTAAGCGGTCCACGGCCCGTACGCGCGAAAAAGCGCCCGGCAGCCGCCCCGTCAGGCCCCTGCTCGTCTCGTCCAACGCCACCAGCCGTACCGAGAGCCACGAGCGGGGATGCCGGAGCCGCAACACACGCGCGGCCTGCCGCGTGAAAAGCGGAAAGTCCCGGAATCCGGCACGCTCCTCCCGCTCCGCTGCCTGCCCCACACCTGCATCCGTTCAGCACCGGACAGCAGCGTGTTTCACGTGAAACAAAGCGGTGGACGGGGCACGGACGCATGGGACAGCCTGGCCTCCATGCCGATTTCGCTCTCCGAGCTTCCCATCCGGCGTCTGACCACGGATGACCTCAGCTCCTGCGCCGATCTGTCCGAGGACCGCGGCTGGCCGCGCGAGGAGCACAAGTGGGGCCTGCTGCTGGCCACGGGGACGGGATACGGCATCGACGACCCCGGCGGAAAGGGTTTGGTCACCGCCTGCATGCTCACCTCGTACGGTCCGGACCTCGCCGCCATCGGCATGGTCCTGGTCGCGGAGCGGTACGCCCGGCAGGGCGTCGGGCGCCGCCTGATGAAACATGTGCTCCAGGAGGCGGGGAACACCCCACTCACCCTGCACGCCACCCCCAACGGGCAACCGCTGTACGAGGAGCTGGGGTTCGCCACCACAGGACGGGCCGAAATGGTCCGCGGCCACTTCCGGCCCTCAGGGCCGGGGCCCGCGGTGACCACCCGCCCCGCAACCGCCGAGGACCTGCCGGCGATCCTGCGACTGGACGCCGAGGCGTTCGGCGTCGACCGCACCCACATGATCACGCGCCTGCCTGCCTTCGCGGACCAACTGCGGATCGCGGAGGATGAGCAGGGCATCACCGGATATGCGTCTGCGTGGCCGAACATGGACACGCATGTCGTCGGCCCCCTGATCGCACGCGACACGGACACGGCCAAGTCTCTGATCGCCTCCCTGGCCGCCGGTACGGACCGCCCGCTGCGCACAGACATCGACGTACGCCACAAAGAGCTGCTCGGCTGGGTGAAGTCGCACGGACTGGAGCCAGTCGTCTTCAACGCCGTGATGACCCGCGGCATCCCGGGTCTGCCCGGTGACTGGACGCGCCGCTTCGCGCCCCTGACGGTCGCGGCGGGCTGAGCGGTCGCCTTCTGCTCCGCATAGGCTGCGGAGCATGAGCGATCTGGAGATACGGCCCGCAGATTCCGACGACATCCCGGCGATCGTCGCGATGCTCGCAGACGACCCGCTGGGCGCCCAGCGGGAGTCGCCGGACGACCTCACGCCGTACCTCACCGCTTTCCGGCGGCTGGCAGCCGACCCGAACCAGCATCTGACCGTAGCCGTGCGCGAGGGTCGCGTCGTCGGCACTCTTCAGCTCACGGTCGTCCCGGGCCTGTCCCGGCGCGGCGCCACCCGCTCGATCATCGAAGGTGTACGCATCCACGCCGACGAGCGCGGCAGCGGCCTCGGCACTCGGCTCATCGAATGGGCCGTCGCCGAATCGCGACGCCAGGGCTGCCGATTGGTCCAGTTGACCTCCGACGCCACTCGTACCGACGCGCACCGCTTCTACGAGCGGCTCGGCTTCGAGCCGTCCCACGTCGGCTTCAAGCTGCCCCTCTGAGACCCGGCTTCTGCCGCCCCGGACGGGCGGGAGAAGACCGGTTCCACGTGAAACGTCACATCCCGCGCCAGCCTTCCGGGTCAACGCCACCGGGCACGCCCGCCGAGGGGTCGTACGGCTCACGCGTGAAGACGAACGACCCCAGATCGAGGTGGCTCGCCGAGCCGTCCGGTCGGCGCACCACCCGAAGCGACTCCCCCGCGTAGTAGCCGTCAAGGCCGGTCCAGCTCCCGTCGGGCTCCGCCCGGAAGCGCGCGCCACGGCCATTGCCGTTCAACGGCCGCAGCTCCAGCCCGCGGTCCGCGGCAAGCCTCAGCCCGTAGGGGGTCGTTGCCCAGTACCAGAGGCCGGTCAGCTCCAGCAGCCCATGATCCACCTCGGGCAGTGGACGCCACGGCTCGGGGATACGCGGCTCGGCCTCGGCAACGATCCGTACCAAATCGGAAGCAACTGTCCCGACCAGCGGGCCCGAGGTGGCGTTGGCGAGCACCACTGCGGCCACACCGTCCTCCACGCTCAGCCACAGGCCGGCCAGGAAGCCGGGCAGGGACCCGCCGTGGCCGACCAAGGTGCGGCCGTCCCTGCGCACCAACTGAAGCCCCAGCCCATAACCGCTGTCCCAGTCACCTGCCTCCGCCGGCACCGAGGGCGTACGCATCTCGCGTACCGACGCGGCACAGAGCACCCGGTCATCACCCTCGGCAAGGAACGCCGCGAAGCGGCCGAGGTCCCCGACCGTCGACCAGAGCTGGCCCGCCGGCGCCATCAGCCCGAGGTCCTCCGACGGTTCGGGAAGCAGCACATCAGCCCATGGATGCACGGCCCAACCACCCGCGTGGGGAGCCTGCGGCTGAGCACTCGTACAGCCCATGCCCAGCGGATCGAGAAGCTCACGCTGGAGGACCGCCTCCCAGGACTCCCCGCGCAGCGCCTCCACCAGCGAGCCCAGCAATGTGTAACCGGGGTTGGAATAGTGGTGGCGACGGCCCACCGGATGCACCTGGGGCCGCTCACCGAGAACGTCGGCGAGCCCGGGCCGCAGCGTCCCAGGTGTCCGCTCCCACCACGGACTCGGCGTCTCTGCGGCCAGCCCGCCACTGTGGCCGAGCAACTGAGCGATGGTCACATCACCGACACCCGTACCGGGCAGGTGCTTCTCCAGCGGATCACCGAGGTCGATCAGCCCCTCGTCACGCAGCCTCAGCACCAGCACGGCGGTGAAGGTCTTGGTGATCGAGCCGATGCGGTACTGAGTGTCCGCGTCCGGCGCATGGCCGTCCACACAGCTGCGGGCCCCCGTCCACACCGTCTCTCCGTCCCGCACCACCGCCGCGACGAGCGAAGGCGTACGGCCTTCGGACTGTGCGGTGGCGACGCGATACAGCAGGGACCGCCGCGTACTCGGAAGCAACTCTGCGAAGGGAGAAGTCATGCCCAAGGTCTACCGAGCCGGACCGCTCCCGTCGAATCGATTCGTGTAGGGTCTCGCCGCTCGTGACATGTCGATCTTGCGTGACCTGGGCGTTCTTGGCTGTCTCACGGCCTTGTCACCCATGATCAGTCTCAAATCCGTGGCATTTCCTCGCGAGGGCGAGGTCGAGATCAGGCGGCTTGTCCGAGTCGGCCGAGTACACCACGCTGAGCCCCGAGCACGAGGGCTACCGGCGAGCCCAGATCGCGCACCGATGAGTTTCCCGCGCCGCGCTGGTCTATACGCCGGACACCCACGGATGGAAGGCTGGGCCATGCGGAAACTGATCTACGGCATGAACCTGACCCTGGACGGCTACATCGCCGCGCCCGGCGACGACATCGGCTGGAGCGTGCCGAGCGACGAGCTGTTCCAGTTTTGGTCCGACCAGTTGCAGGCGACCGACCTGACGCTGTACGGGCGCAAGCTGTGGCAGACGATGAGCTCCTACTGGCCGACCGGCGACCAGCAGCCCAACGCCACCCCGGCGGAGATCGAGTTCGCGCGCCGCTGGCGGGACATGTCGAAGGCGGTGTTCTCCTCGACGATCGACAAGGTCGACTGGAACACCCGCCTGGTCACCGGCGACGCGGTCGCCGAGATCACCCGGCTCAAGGCCGAGGACGGCGGCCCGATGGACATCGGCGGCGCGACGCTCGCCGGGGCGGCCATGCGCGCCGGGCTGATCGACGAGTACGTGCTGGCCACCGCGCCGGTCCTGGTGGGCGGCGGCACGCCGTTCTTCACCGCGCTGGACAACTGGGTGAACCTCAACCTGGTGGAGACGCGGACGCTTCCCTGCGGCGTGGTCCTGACCAGGTACGAGACGAGGCGCTGAGCAGCTTCCCGCTGTCTCACGGCTTGGATGGGTGTTTCCTCTCACCCTCGTGGCATTTCCTCAGCGGGATCGTCTGGGCGGCTGCGGCGACGCGTTTCCCGAATGGGCCCGTGTAGCCAAGGGTGTCATTGCCACATAGGCGAGTTGACAGACTGGAGCCTCCGTCACCCAAAAGGGTGAGCGCCTCGACCAGCAAGTCTCACGAAGACGGCACAAGTGCCACTGATGTGCCATCGAGTCTGAGATTGTGCCGCGAAACTTGAGACCCTACAATTCGTGTAGGTTCTCGCGCTCGGTGTCATCCGCCGATGCTGTGACCTGCGCCTTTCTCCGGCGTCTCACGACGTGTCATCCGCCGGCTGTCTCAGATGCGTGTCATTTCCTCGGAGTCTGTGATCACGTGTCCAATTGGCGATCTGCCGGTCATGCGAACTCGGGCGTCATGGCGGTGGCCATCTTCAGGTGCAGAGAGGCTTGGCTTTCATTCCCCAAGCGCTGGAGAGTGCGACCGAGCATGAGCCTCGCATAGGAGTCGTCAGGCGCGTCGATGATCAACTGCTCCAGCAAGTCGCGGGCCCGGGTCAGTTGGGCGGAATGGAAGTAGCCGCGGGCCGCGATCCGACGGACGTTCAGGTCATCCGCGTGATCGTCAAGCAAAGGCTTCAGCAGGGCGAGGGCGCCGAGCGGGTCATGCCGGCCCAGCAGGGACTCGGCCCAGCGCAACCGCTGGACCTCCTCCGGCATCTCGCGCTTGGAGTCGCCTCCGGCGAGAAAGTCCGCGATCGCCTCCGGCGGCTGGGCACCGGCAAGGGCCCGGTCACCGACCACGATTGTTGGCGATGTCGTGATGCCTCGCGCTTTGCCGATCAGAAGAAGTTCCCGCACCTCTCGGTCGCCAGCGTCGGTGTCCAGCAGCTCCTCGCCCTCGGCGAATCCGGAGCGGATGGCGACCATCTTGAGGCGGCGGCGGTCGCTGATGTCGTCGCCGTCGATGAAGTGCGCCTTCATCACCTGCTCGGCCACCTCGTTCTGCAGCGCAGCGCTGCCGTGCTCCCGGGCCAGGTGGAGGAGGCGGTGAGCATCGTGGCTGCTGGCCCGCCAGGCCGCTCCCCACTCGAGGCCCAGTCCTTCGTCCGCTGCGATCCGGGAGACACGGACCCGGTTCTCCGCCGGAGATAGTCCCGGCGCACACTGCCGCAACGCGGCGTCCACCAACGGATCGCGGTATGCCTCCTCGATGGGAATCGCCTGGTCCGGCGCGGTCGGGTCGATGCGGAACGGACGCCAGACCACCTCAGCCCCGGCGTCGGCACGTGCCGGACCGGCCAGCGCCTTCTCCAGACGCCGCTTACCGATGTATGCCCACGCGCAGACCACGTCTGCCCAGATCTCGATTCTCATACTCGGAACACTAACCGACACCTGTTGATTAGCAAAGCGACAGATGTCGGTTAGCGTGGAGGCATGAACCTGGACGATCCCCGCGCCCAGCGCAGCCGGGCCCGGCTGCGGATGGCGATCCTGGAACTCGCCGCGGTCAAGGACCCCGCCTCGATCACCATGTCGGAGGTCGCCAAGCACGCCGACGTGAACCGAGCCACCGTCTATCAGCACTTCCCCGACGTGAACGCGCTCGTGACGGACGCCATGGAAGACGCGGTGGCGCATGTCGCGCGTGCAGCGGCGCTGTGTCCTCTCGACGCACCTCGGAACGATGCCCCGCAGCCGTTGAACGATTTGTTCCAGCACATCATCGACAACGCGGCCTTGTATCGACGCATGCTGGGCCCTCAGGGGAGTGCGCGGTTCACCGCGCGCATGCGGGAACGGCTGACCACCGAACTCGTCACCACGTTCCATGAAGGGCGCCGCCCTGCCGGGTTCGATGACGTGCCGGACGAAGTGCACGCCGCGTATCTGGCCGGCGCCTTGATTGGTGTCATCGCCCACTGGATTTCAGGGGACGCCCCGGTCTCCGCGTCAGCGATGGCCCTGGCCTTCTGCAGGTTGTTCCGGCGCTGACTTCGCCATAGCCAGCCGGGGCAGCCTTGGCACGAGGGGATCCGACTTCCATCCGACATCGACCGTGAGATTCCGACACGCGAAATGAGATCCCACAATTCGCGTGATCAGGTCTGTGCCATGTCCACGAAACGCGAGTAGTGCCCCTGGAAGGCGACCGTGATCGTCGCCGTCGGGCCGTTACGGTGCTTGGCCACGATCAGGTCCGCCTCGCCCGCGCGGGGAGACTCCTTCTCGTAAGCGTCCTCACGGTGCAGCAGGATCACCATGTCCGCGTCCTGTTCGATCGAACCCGATTCACGCAGGTCCGAGACCATCGGCTTCTTGTCCGTACGCTGCTCCGGGCCACGGTTCAGCTGTGACAATGCGATGACCGGGACCTCCAGTTCCTTCGCCAGCAGCTTGAGATTACGGGACATGTCCGAAACCTCCTGCTGGCGGCTCTCGGCACGCCGCGACCCGCCCGACTGCATCAGCTGCAGATAGTCGATGACGACCAGTTTCAGGTCGTTGCGCTGCTTCAGCCGGCGGCACTTCGCCCGGATCTCCATCATCGACAGGTTCGGCGAGTCGTCGATGTACAGCGGCGCCGCGGAGACATCCGGCATACGGCGGGCCAGGCGCGTCCAGTCCTCGTCCGTCATCGTCCCGGAACGCATGTGGTGCAGCGCCACCCGTGCCTCCGCGGACAGCAGACGCATCGCGATCTCATTGCGCCCCATTTCGAGGGAGAAGATCACGCTGGGCAGGTTGTGCTTGATGGAGGCCGCCCGCGCGAAGTCCAGCGCCAGCGTCGACTTACCCATCGCGGGACGGGCGGCGATGACGATCATCTGGCCCGGGTGCAGGCCGTTCGTCAGGGAGTCGAAATCCGTGAAGCCGGTCGGTACGCCCGTCATCTCGCCGCTGCGCGATCCGATGGCCTCGATCTCGTCGAGTGCGCCCTCCATGATGTCGCCGAGGGGGAGATAGTCCTCGCTGGTGCGCTGCTCGGTGACGGCGTAGATCTCGGCCTGGGCGGAGTTGACGATCTCGTCAACGTCGCCGTCCGCCGCGTATCCCATCTGTGTGATCTTGGTGCCCGCCTCGACGAGCCGCCGCAGCACCGCTCGCTCATGGACGATCTCGGCGTAGTACGAGGCATTGGCCGCGGTCGGGACCGACTGGACCAGGGTGTGCAGATACGAGGCGCCACCGACCCTGGTGATCTCACCGCGCTTGGTCAGCTCGGCCGCCACCGTGATCGGGTCGGCAGGCTCGCCCTTGGCATAGAGGTCGAGGATCGCCTGATAGATCGTCTCGTGGGCGGGCTTGTAGAAGTCGTGGCCCTTGATGACCTCGACGACGTCGGCGATGGCGTCCTTGGAAAGCAGCATTCCACCCAGCACGGACTGCTCGGCGTCGAGGTCCTGGGGAGGCACCCGCTCGAAGGCGGGGGAGCCGCCCTCCCAGGAGCCGCTGTCGCGGCCCCTGTCGTGCTGCTCCTCACGACCGCGGCCTTCGCCGCGACGCTGGCGGGAGAAGGGCAGACGGTCACTGGGACCTGTGTCGGCCCAGGGGTCGTCCAACGGCTCGGAAATGCTCACCGGGCCACCTCCTCCCGTCCGCTCCGCGGACCTCGCCGTGCCACTCTTTCCTAGGGCACCGCACTGACAAAACGAGAGGCCCGACTCCGCATCCGGCGCGTCGGGCGCCGGACCACGGTAGGGCCGCGGGCACCTTCAGCCAATCTGGTTATCCACAGGCCATGTGGACGAGGGACCAGATGCTGTGGAGAAGTCAACAGATCCTGTGTACAGACCAGGGGACAGCGCTGTGGACAAAGTCATATCCAGACCATCAGCACAGCCCTGACCTGGCCTTTTTCCATCCACGGCCTGTGGGGGAGAAAAACTTTCCCAGTCGGCTCAAGATCACGACAAACAGCACACACCCCGAGCCGGAGAAGCCCCTCAGGTAAGGGCTGAAATCGTATTGCATCTCTTACCTGTGGAAGATTGGATTGTGTCTATGACGCAGACCCCCACGACATCCAAGGCCGACCGCCGACAGTACGACCGCGAGATACTCGCACTCGCGGTCCCAGCCTTCGGCGCACTCGTCGCCGAGCCGCTGTTCGTGATGGCCGACAGCGCGATCGTCGGCCATCTGGGGACCCCGCAGCTCGCCGGTCTAGGCATCGCCGCCGCCCTGCTCACCACCGCCGTGAGCGTCTTCGTCTTCCTGGCCTACGCCACCACGGCCGCGGTCGCCCGGCGCGTCGGCGCCGGGGACATACGAGCGGCCATCCGGCAGGGCATGGACGGCATCTGGCTGGCACTGCTGCTCGGCGCCGTGGTCATCGCCGTGATCCTGCCTGCCGCGCCATGGTTGGTGGAGCTCTTCGGCGCCTCGGACACGGCCGCCCCGTACGCCACCACCTATCTGCGGATCTCCGCCATCGGCATCCCGGCCATGCTGGTGGTCCTGGCCGCCACCGGCGTCCTCCGCGGACTGCAGGACACCAGAACACCGCTCTACGTCGCCGTCGGCGGCTTCGCCGCCAATGCCGCGCTCAACGCGGGACTCGTCTACGGTGCCGGCCTCGGCATCGCCGGCTCGGCCTGGGGAACGGTGATCGCCCAGGTCGGCATGGCCGCCGCCTATCTCCTCGTGGTGGTACGGGGCGCCCGCCGGCACGGTGCTTCGCTGCGTCCCGACGCCGCGGGGATCAGGGCCTGCGCCCAGGCAGGTGCCCCGTTGCTGATCCGTACGCTCTCGCTGCGGGCGATCCTGATGGTCGCCACTGCGGTCGCGGCACGCCTCGGGGACATCGATATCGCCGCGCACCAGATCATTCTGTCTCTGTGGAACCTGCTGGCGTTCGCTCTCGACGCGATCGCCATCGCAGGCCAAGCGATCATCGGCCGCTACCTCGGGTGCGGGGACGCCGCAGGCGCCCGGCAGGCCTGCCGTCGCATGGTGCAGTGGGGGATCGTCTCCGGTTTGGTGCTCGGCGCGCTGGTCGTGCTGAGCCGGCCGCTGTTCGTCCCGCTGTTCACCCCGGATCCGACCGTCCAGGACACCCTGTTTCCGGCACTGTTGGTGGTGGCGGTGTCCCAGCCGATCGCCGGAATCGTCTTCGTGCTGGACGGCGTACTGATGGGCGCCGGTGACGGCGCCTACCTCGCCGGGGCCATGCTGGTGACGCTCGCCTTCTTCACCCCGGTCGCTCTGCTCGTCCCCGCGTTCGGCGGAGGACTGACGGCCCTGTGGTGGGCCATGACCCTGATGATGACGGTGCGCATGGCGACGCTCTGGCTGCGGGCCCGCTCCGGCCGCTGGCTCGTCACCGGCGCCACGCGCTGAGATCCGTCGGCACGTTTCACGCGAGTCGGCATGTTTCACGTGAAACAACCACACGGCAACGACGGCAAAGGGCCGCACCCCGAGGGGTGCGGCCCTTCACATGCTCTGCGAGCGCAGCCTTACGCGGCGACGACCTCGACGCCGACCTTGGCGGCAACCTCGGCGTGCAGGCGCACGGACACCTGGTGCGAGCCCAGGGTCTTGATCGGGGAGCCCAGCTCGATGCGGCGCTTGTCGGTCTCCGGACCGCCAGCGGCCTTGATCGCGGAAGCGATGTCGGCCGGGGTGACGGAACCGAAGAGACGGCCGGAGTCACCGGAGCGGACGGCCAGGCGAACCTTCAGGCCCTCCAGCCGACCCTTGATCTCGTTGGCCTGCTCGATGGTCGCGATCTCGTGGATCTTGCGAGCGCGGCGGATCTGCTCGACGTCCTTCTCGCCACCCTTGGTCCAGCGGATCGCGAAACCGCGCGGGACCAGGTAGTTGCGAGCGTAGCCGTCCTTGACGTCGACGACGTCGCCGGCGGCGCCGAGGCCGGAAACCTCGTGGGTGAGGATGATCTTCATGTCGTGGTCACCCTTCCCTTAGCGCGCGGTGGACGTGTAGGGCAGCAGCGCCATCTCACGGCTGTTCTTGACGGCCGTGGCGACGTCACGCTGGTGCTGCGTGCAGTTGCCGGTCACGCGACGGGCACGGATCTTGCCGCGGTCGGAGATGAACTTCCGCAGCATGTTCGTGTCCTTGTAGTCGACGTACGCGACCTTGTCCTTGCAGAACGCGCAGACCTTCTTCTTAGGCTTGCGCACAGGCGGCTTCGCCATGGTGTTTCTCCTGTGTGATCAAGAAGTTTGGGTACGGGCTGCCCTTAGAAGGGCGGCTCGTCCGGGTAGCCGCCGCCGGAGCTTCCGCCGGAGCTTCCGCCCCAGCCGCCGCCCTGCTGCCCGCCGCCGTTGGCCGGTGCGCCGGTGTCCCAGGGGTCGGCGGGAGCGCCGCCCTGCTGGCCGCCGCCGGGGCCTCCGCCCCAGCCGCCACCGCCCTGCTGGC
This sequence comes from Streptomyces sannanensis, assembly GCF_039536205.1. Classification (GTDB taxonomy): domain Bacteria; phylum Actinomycetota; class Actinomycetes; order Streptomycetales; family Streptomycetaceae; genus Streptomyces; species Streptomyces sannanensis. Next base: position 3,446,142 of record NZ_BAAAYL010000001.1, read on the forward strand.
CGGCGCCGTAGCCGCCCTGGCCGCCGCGGCCGGTGGTCTTCGTGACCTTGGCCGTGGCATTGCGAAGGCTGGGGCCGACTTCCTCGACGTCCAGCTCGAAGACCGTGCGCTTGACGCCCTCACGGTCCTCATAGGACCGCTGCTTCAGCCGGCCCTGCACGACGACGCGCATGCCTCGCTGGAGCGACTCAGCGACGTTCTCCGCCGCCTGACGCCAGACCGAGCAGGTCAGGAACAGGCTCTCGCCGTCCTTCCACTCATTGGTCTGCCGGTCGAAGGTGCGGGGGGTGGACGCGACACGGAACTTCGCGACCGCCGCACCGGACGGGGTGAAGCGCAGCTCGGGGTCTTCGACAAGATTGCCGACGACCGTGATGACGGTCTCGCCTGCCATGGGTGAACCTCTCGGCGGGGATTGCTTCTGGCTGCTGGTTGCTACTCGGAACCCGAGCTACTGAGCGGCGGGGCTCAGTGGGTCTCGGGACGGAGGACCTTGGTCCGGAGGACCGACTCGTTCAGGTTCATCTGACGGTCGAGCTCCTTGACGACCGCGGGCTCGGCCTGCAGGTCGATGACCGTGTAGATGCCCTCGGGCTTCTTCTTGATCTCGTAGGCGAGACGACGACGGCCCCAGGTGTCGACCTTCTCGACCTTTCCGTTGCCCTCACGGACGACGGAGAGGAAGTTCTCGATCAGCGGGGAGACAGCGCGCTCCTCGAGATCGGGGTCGAGGATGACCATCACCTCGTAGTGACGCATGTGGAACCCACCTCCTTTGGACTCAGCGGCCACGGTCGTTCCGTGGCAGGAGGGTCGTGATGCGTTAGCAACGGTAGTACCGGCCACTGACAATCCGTCCTCGCGAGAGGGGGATCGCATCCTGGCCTGGGCAGACACCGCCGCAGACCGTACAGAGTACCCGCACACCGGCGTCCGGTTGAAATCCGGCGGCGAAGGGCAACAATCTGTACACATCGGGTGTGTGCGGCGCTACCCTGCGCCGCGTTCCGGCAGGAGGTGCCTCATGCCCCAGGTGATCCGACCCCACGCGACGACTTCTCTCCTGGCCACGGACGGCAAGCCCCATCCTCTGCCGGACACGCTGATGGTGGCCACGCTCGTCCTGGGCGCCCTCTCGTTCATCTCGTCGATGTTCCACAACCTCCACCTGCTCAGCTCCTGGTCGGGCCTGATCGGGATCCTCACCGGCGCCTACGGGCAGTTCATCTCGGCGACGACACGCGAGCGGTTCCTGCTGATCATCGGACTGGGTCTCTCGGGTGTCGGGTTCTACCTGGGTATGGCGCACGGCGGTCTCTTCCGAGGTGTACTCGGATAGACCCGGCTCCCTCCGGTGGCGTCCGGGGCCATACGGCCAGACGGGGCGCTCCTTGGGCGCAGTAGGCTTCGGCGCGAGAGCCGGAGCCCCTGACCCATGGGGACACACCTGCCGAGGAGCGCCCCGCATGAGCCTGACCCTGAGGACCATCAGCCGAGAGCAGCATCTGGCGTACATCCAGACTCTGCCCGCGGCGAGTCACTGTCAGGTCCCGGCGTGGGCGGACGTCAAGACGGAGTGGCGCTCGGAGAACCTCGGATGGTTCGACAAGAGCGGTGAGCTCGTCGGCGCCGGCCTGGTGCTCTACCGGCAGCTGCCGAAGATCAAGCGGTATCTGGCGTATCTGCCCGAGGGCCCGGTGATCAACTGGTACGCGCCGAACCTCGACGACTGGCTGCAGCCGATGCTGGCGCACCTGAAGAACCAGGGCGCCTTCTCCGTGAAGATGGGCCCGCCGGTGGTCATCCGCCGCTGGGACGCGCCGACGATCAAGGCGGGTATCCAGGACCCGGATGTGAAGCGTCTGCGCGACATCGAGGCCACCCACATCGAGCCACGCGCCTTCGAGGTCGCCGACCGGCTGCGCAAGATGGGCTGGCAACAGGGCGAGGACGGCGGCGCCGGCTTCGGAGACGTACAGCCGCGGTACGTCTATCAGGTCCCGCTGGCCAACCGCTCGCTCGACGACGTCCTCAAAGGCTTCAACCAACTGTGGCGGCGCAACATCAAGAAGGCCGAGAAGGCCGGTGTCGAGGTCGTCCAAGGTGGCTACGACGACCTCGCCGAGTGGCAGCGGCTCTACGAGATCACGGCCGAGCGTGACCGCTTCCGGCCGCGTCCGCTGTCGTACTTCCAGCGCATGTGGACGGTGCTCAACACCGAGGACCCGAACCGCATGCGCCTGTACTTCGCGCGGCACAACGGGGTGAACCTGTCCGCGGCGACGATGCTCGTCGTCGGAGGGCACGTCTGGTACTCGTACGGCGCTTCCGACAACATCGGCCGCGAGGTGCGGCCCTCGAACGCGATGCAGTGGCGGATGCTGCGCGACGCGTACGCGATGGGCGCGACCGTCTACGACCTGCGCGGCATCTCCGACTCCCTGGACGAGACCGACCATCTCTTCGGCCTGATCCAGTTCAAGGTGGGCACCGGCGGCGAGGCCGTCGAGTACGTGGGCGAGTGGGACTTCCCGCTCAACAAGCTGCTGCACAAGGCGCTCGACATCTACATGTCGCGTCGCTGACCGCGATGACGCCCCAGCAATTCCACCCCTCGCTTCACCGCAGCCACGAGAAAGGTTCCGACCGGTAATGGCGCTCACCCTCTACGTCGACACCGCGCGCTGGCGGGCCCACCAGACGTCCATGCTCGAGCAGTTCCCGGGCGTCGTCCCGGTCTGCAAGGGCAACGGCTACGGCTTCGGCCACGAGCGGCTCGCGGAAGAGGTGTCCCGCTTCGGTACGGACATGCTCGCCGTCGGTACGACCTACGAGGCGGCCAGGATCAAGGACTGGTTCAGCGGTGACCTGCTGGTCCTCACCCCGTTCCGGCGGGGTGAGGAGCCGGTGCCGCTGCCGGACCGGGTGGTCCGCTCGGTTTCCTCGGTCGACGGTGTGCACGCTCTGGTGGGCGCGCGCGTGGTCGTCGAGTGCATGAGCTCGATGAAGCGTCACGGTGTGCAGCCGGAGGAGCTGGGCCAGGTGGCCTCGGCGATCGAGAACGTGCGCCTGGAGGGCTTCGCCCTGCACCTGCCGCTGGACCGTACGGACGGGTCCGATGCGGTGGAGGAGGTCATCGGCTGGATGGACCGTCTGCGGGCGGCCCGGCTGCCGCTGCACACCCTGTTTGTGAGCCATCTGCGGGCCGAGGAGCTGGCGCGGCTGCAGCAGCAGTTCCCGCAGACACGTTTCCGGGCCCGTATCGGCACCCGTCTGTGGCTGGGCGACCACGAGGCCACGGAGTACCGGGGCTCGGTCCTGGACGTCACGCGCGTCGCCAAGGGTGACCGCTTCGGCTACCGCCAGCAGAAGGCGGCCTCGGACGGCTGGCTGGTGGTCGTCGCGGGCGGCACGTCCCACGGTGTGGGGCTGGAGGCGCCGAAGGCGCTCCACGGTGTGATGCCGCGTGCCAAGGGTGTCGCCCGGGCGGGCCTGGCCACGGTCAACCGGAATCTCTCGCCGTTCGTGTGGGCGGGCAAGCAGCGCTGGTTCGCGGAGCCGCCGCACATGCAGGTGTCGATCCTGTTCGTGCCGGCGGATTCCCCCCAGCCGCAGGTCGGCGACGAGCTGGTGGCCCATCTGCGGCACACGACGACGACGTTCGACCGCCTCGTCGACCGCTGAGCGTCGAGCAGCCCTATTCGCGGGCCGCGCCCCACTCCACCTGCGGCCCCTCGGGCCGATGGGCCGCATGCCACGGCGGATGGGCGGCCTGCCCGAGTACGAACACGTCCGGCGCCCCGTCCAGCACTCCGCCGGACGGGTCGTCCGATCCGTCCAGCCGTACGGGGTCCCGCTCCGGCGTGAGGATGTCCCGTACGACGACGGCGCACAGATAGAGCGTCGCGGCCAGATGCACGACGATGGCGGTCTGATAGCCCTCGGGCGGCAGGCCCTGGTGCTTGTCGCCGCCCATCGTGTACGCGAGGTGCATCCAGATCCCCAGGAAGTACATGACCTCGCCGGCCTGCCAGATGAGGAAGTCCCGCCAGCGGGGCCTGGCCAGCGCGGCGAGCGGGATCAGCCACAGCACGTACTGCGGTGAGTAGACCTTGTTGGTGACGATGAACGCGGCGACCACGAGGAACGCCAGCTGGGCGAAGCGCGGCCGGCGGGGTGCGGTGAGGGTGAGCGCGGCGATGCCGGCGCACAGCACGAGCATCAGCAAGGCGGCGAGCATGTTGACGGTGCCGGTTTCCAGGGACTTGCCCGAGCGCTGCGTGATGATCACCCAGAAGGAGCCGAAGTCGATCTGGCGCTCCTGGCTGAAGGTGTAGAACTTCTTCCACCCCTGAGGGGCGAGCAGCATCACGGGCAGGTTCACGGCCAGCCAGGCGCCCGCGGCGCCGAAAACCGCCGCGCCGTACTCGCGCCATCGGCCGGCCCGCCAGCACAGCAGCAGGAGCGGTCCCAGCAGCAGCACGGGATAGAGCTTGGCGGCCGTCGCCAGACCGATCAGGACGCCGAAGGCCAGCGGGCGGCTGCGGGACCACATCAGCATCGCGGCGGCCGTCAGCGCGACGGCGAAGAGGTCCCAGTTGATGGTGGCGGTGAGCGCGAACGCGGGCGCCAGGGCGACGAGCAGGGCATCCCAGGGGCGGTGGCGGTGCGTACGGGCCACGCAGACCGCGATGACAGCCGTACAGACCAGCAGCATGCCCGCGTTGGCCATCCAGTAGAACTGCTCACGGTGCTGCACCGAGCCCTCGACGGGCAGCGTGAGCCAGGCGGCCACCTGCATGAACAGGCCCGTGAGGACGGGGTACTCGAGGTACTCCATGTCGCCGCTCAACCGGTCGAAGTACGGCACGAGACCGTCGGCGAAGCCGCGTCCGAGGTACAGATGCGGAATGTCGGAGTAGCAGGCGTGGGTGTACTGGGAATTCACCCCGCGGAACCAGGCCCAGTCGTAGCAGGGGATCTTCTGCACCATGCCCAGCGCGAACATGCCGATCGCGACCAGGGCCACCACCTGCACCGGGGTGAGGAGGCTGTGTCCGGCCCCGGCCCAGCGGCCGATCGGGCCGCCGATCAGCTCACTGCCGGCCGCGGCGACCTCGTCCTGCCGGGTCGGCCGCACGACGGGCGGATCGTGGCGCACGCGCGGGCTCATGTCGCTGGTCATGCCGCACATCTTGCCGTAGCACCACCATGGCGAAAGGCCGCCGCACCCGGTCGTTCCGGGTACGGCGGCCTCACCATGGCCGTGCTCGGGTGGCGCTACGCCGGCCCAGCCGTTCGGTCAGCCGAACAGGCCTCCGGGGCCGTTGCCGGGCTTCTTGTCCTCCGAAGCCGTGGGACTCGGAGTGACCCCGCCGATCGTGCCACCGTTGTCCGGGCCACCGTTGTCCTGGCCACCGTCCGTGGTGGTGCCACCGTCCATGCCGCCCGTGGTGGGGTCGCAGGGGAAGTCGCGGGGCTTGCAGCGCTTGCCCTGATTCGGCTTCTCCGACGCGGACTGCGTGGGTGACGGCTCCTTCGACGGCTCCTTCGACGGCTCCTTCGACGGCTCCTTGCTCGCCGCAGGAGTCGGCGTCGGAGAACCCGCCGCGTCGGCCTTCACACCGATGTCGGCGGCCTCGGGGAAGCTCATGGTGTCCTCGCCCTTGAGGGCCTCGCGCATGTAGTCGGTCCACACCTCGGCCGGAATGTCACCACCGTGGATGGACTCGATACCGCCGGTCCCGTTCATGGACAGCAGTTCCTTCTTCTCGGCCCCCGGGTCCGTACGGAACAGCGTCACCGAGGTCGAGAGCTGCGGAGTGTAGCCGACGAACCAGGCCGACTTGTTCTCGTCGGTGGTACCGGTCTTGCCGGCCGCCGGACGGCCCAGCGCCTTGGCCTTCGTACCGGTGCCGTTCTGGACGACGTTCTCCAGGACCTTGGTGATGTTGTCCGCGATGTCGCTGTCCAGGGCCCGCTTCTCCTCGGGCTGCTCGAAGCCCTCCTGCTTCTCACCCTTGTAGAGCACCTTGGTCACCGAGTACGGCTCCCGGTGGACTCCGGAGGAGGCGAACGTGGCGTACGAGTCGGCCATGCGGATGGCACTCGGGGTGGAGGTACCGAGCGAGAAGGAAACGTTGTTGAGGTTCCCTTGGTCAAAGCTGCTTTCGAGGATGCCCGTCGACTCGGCGACCTCGCGCACCTTGTTGAGACCCACGTCGATGCCGAGCTGGGCGAACGGCGTGTTGATGGACTTCTCCATCGCCTCGTTGAGCGTCACGTACCCGTAGGGGGTCTTGCTCTCGTTCTTCTGCCGGAACGGCTGACCCTTGTCATTCAGCAGGGGCTGGCCGTTGCGGTCCTTGATGACGAGGAGGTCGTTGCCGTTGTACTTGCTGTTGATGGAGATGCCCTCACCGTTGCTGTTCTGCGTGCCGTACTTCATGGCGGCCGCGAGCACGTAGGGCTTCCAGGTCGAGCCGACGGGGACACCCGAGGTGTCGGCGTTGTTGGTGAAATGCTTCTTGTCCCAGCCCTCGCCGCCGTAGATCGCGACGATCTGCCCGGTCTTCACATCGACCGAGGCGCCGCCGAACTGGACGAACTTGTCGGTCCCGGGACGCGCTTTCTCGTCCAGGAACTCCTTGCGGGTCTTGTCGACCGCCGCAGCGAGCGCGTCGACCTTCTTCTTGTTGAAGGTCGTGTAGATCTTGTAGCCGCCGCGCGCCAGGTCGTCCACCGTGATGTCCGTCTGCTTCATCACGTACTTCTTGGCGGTCTCGACGAGGTAGCCCTTCTGGCCGTCCAGCGATGTGGCGAGCTCGGATTCCTTGATCTTGGGGAAGGTCTGGTACTTGGCCCGCTCCGCCTTGTCCATCCGGCCGACCTCGACCTCACGGTCGAGAATCCACTTCCAGCGTTCCTTGGCACGGGCGAGGTTCTTGTCGGCCTCGGCGCCCGCACCGATGCCGCCGTCCGGGTTGTAGAAGTTGGGGCCCTTGAGCAGGGCCGCCAGGAAGGCACTCTCGGAGGGGTCGAGATCCTTGCTGTTCTTGCCGAAGTACGCCTGGGAGGCCGCCTGGATCCCGTACGCGTCGCGCCCGAAGAACGCGGTGTTCAGATAACCCTCCAGGACTTCGTCCTTCTCGACGGTCGCACCGACCTTGATCGAGATGAACAGCTCTTTGACCTTGCGGCTCATCGTCCGGCTCTGGTCCAGATACGTGTTCTTCACGTACTGCTGGGTGATGGTCGAGCCACCCTGCACATCGCCACCTGTGGCCATGTTGAAGACGGCCCGGGCGATACCCATGGGGTCGACACCGCTGTCCTCGTAGAACGAGGCGTTCTCCGCGGCGATCACCGCGTCCCGCGTGTGCGGCGGAATGTTGACGATGTCGACGATCTGACGGTTGCGCTCACCGCCGGTCGCGGCCATCTGCGTACCGTCGTCCCAGTAGAAGACGTTGTTCTCCGCCTCGGCCGTCTTCTTCGGGTCGGGCACACCGACCATGGCGAGCGCCACGCCGGCTCCGGCCATTCCCACCGCGAAGAAGCCGAGGAAGGTGCCGGCCACCAGCTTCCAGGACGGCACGAACCGCTGCAGACCGTCCTTGTCGGAGCGCGGGTAGTTGATGAACCGCTTGTCGGGCGCCTGTCTGCCACGGCCTCTGCCGCGCTGGGCGGCGCGGCGGGCCTCGGCCCGGCCTCCGTACGAACCGGAAGGCGACTCGGAGCCGGCGTCCCGCGTGGGGGCCGCCCGGCGGCCCGACTGCTGGGCGGCGCGGCGGGCCGCGGCTCGTCCGCCGCCTTGCGGCTGCGGCGGTTTGCGACGGTGATCGCTCATCGAACGACTACTCCTCGGGCAGGCGTGTGCGCCTGGAAGCGGCAGTTGAGTTCCCCCCGATATACGGACCGGCCCCGTCGGGGCTTGATCCGTGATGCATCCAGGACGACGACGCTCCCTGGCGTCACGTGGTTCCCGGTGGTCTGCATGGCGCACAGCCTACGCACGGCCAAAACCGCCCCAGTGCCGAAGTTCACCTCAAATCAGGCATGTTGTGTCCGGCGAATTGACGATGTGACGCCGCTCACCATGACCCGACTTGTCGCGACGGGATCACCGTTCTATCGTCAGGATGTATCGAGTCGATACATCAGAGCGGCATAAGGGTCCACGGCAGGAGAGGAGGCGATGGGTGAGCAGACGCTCCGGCATCCTCGAGTTCGCCGTACTCGGCCTGCTCCGCGAAGCCCCGATGCACGGGTACGAGCTGCGGAAACGGCTCAATACCTCGCTGGGAATCTTCCGCGCCTTCAGCTACGGGACCCTCTATCCCTGCCTCAAGACGCTGGTCGCGAACGGCTGGTTGATCGAGGAACCGGGCAGCGCACCGGAGGACGCTCCCCCAGCCTCCGGCCGGGTGGTGCCCCCAGCGGCCTCACTCGCGGGACGCCGCGCCAAGATCGTCTACCGGCTGACGGCGGAAGGTAAGGAGCACTTCGAGGAGCTGCTCTCCCAGACCGGCCCCGACGCCTGGGAGGACGAGCACTTCGCGGCCCGCTTCGCCTTCTTCGGCCAGACCGAGCGTGAGGTGCGGATGCGGGTACTGGAGGGCCGCCGCAGCAGACTGGAGGAGCGCCTGGAGAAGATGCGCGCTTCCCTGGCCCGCACCCGCGAGCGGCTCGACGACTACACGCTTGAGCTCCAGCGGCACGGCATGGAGTCCGTGGAGCGCGAGGTGCGCTGGCTGAACGAGCTCATCGAGAGCGAGCGTGCGGGCCGGGAGCACCGAGGATCCGGTGGCGAGACCGGCTCCGTCCAGCAGAACCACATACAAGGAGAGCCGGGCGGCCTGCCCCGGAACCGGGACAGCACCCGGCCGGATCCGTCCGACGACACCGCCAAATGAGGCCCTGCGTCCGCAGGACCTCGCAGAGAAAAACAGGGAGCAACCGGAATGGGTTCGGTTCGCGTAGCCATCGTCGGCGTCGGCAATTGCGCCGCGTCGCTGGTGCAGGGCGTCGAGTACTACAAGGACGCCGACCCGGCCGGCAAGGTGCCGGGTCTGATGCACGTGCAGTTCGGCGACTACCACGTGCGTGACGTCGAGTTCGTGGCCGCCTTCGATGTGGACGCGAAGAAGGTCGGCCTCGATCTCGCGGACGCCATCGGCGCCAGCGAGAACAACACCATCAAGATCTGCGACGTGCCGGCCACCGGTGTGAAGGTCCAGCGCGGCCACACGCTCGACGGTCTCGGCAAGTACTACCGCGCCACGATCGAGGAGTCCCCCGAGGCGCCGGTCGACGTCGTCCAGATCCTCAAGGACAAGCAGGTCGACGTTCTCGTCTGCTACCTGCCCGTGGGCTCCGAGGACGCTGCGAAGTTCTACGCCCAGTGCGCCATCGACGCCAAGGTCGCTTTCGTCAACGCCCTCCCGGTCTTCATCGCCGGCACCAAGGAGTGGGCGGACAAGTTCACCGAGGCCGGTGTCCCGATCGTCGGTGACGACATCAAGTCCCAGGTCGGCGCCACCATCACGCACCGCGTCATGGCGAAGCTCTTCGAGGACCGGGGCGTCATCCTGGACCGCACGATGCAGCTGAACGTCGGCGGCAACATGGACTTCAAGAACATGCTCGAGCGCGAGCGCCTGGAGTCCAAGAAGATCTCCAAGACGCAGGCCGTCACCTCGCAGATCCCCGACCGGGACCTCGGCGAGAAGAACGTCCACATCGGCCCGTCCGACTACGTCGCCTGGCTGGACGACCGCAAGTGGGCCTACGTCCGCCTCGAGGGCCGCGCCTTCGGTGACGTTCCGCTGAACCTCGAGTACAAGCTCGAGGTCTGGGACTCCCCGAACTCCGCGGGCGTGATCATCGACGCGGTGCGCGCCGCGAAGATCGCCAAGGACCGCGGCATCGGCGGCCCGATCCTCTCCGCGTCCTCGTACTTCATGAAGTCCCCGCCGGTCCAGTACTTCGACGACGAGGCCCGCGAGAACGTCGAGAAGTTCATCAAGGGCGAGGTCGAGCGCTAAAGCCCGCTCCTCGTCGCTGGGCCCCCGGGTAATCCACCCGGGGGCCTGCGCATTGTGTGAGGCTGAGCCTCATGCCTGTCGTACGTGATCTGCGCGTGCTGCTGCGCTTCCGGGACTTCCGGCGGCTACTCGTCGTACGTCTGCTGTCCCAGTCCGCGGACGGCGTCTATCAGGTCGGTCTCGCCACGTACGTCGTCTTCTCCCCGGAGAAAGCGACCTCGCCGGCCGCCATCGCCTCGGCCATGGCCGTGCTGCTGCTGCCGTACTCGCTGGTCGGGCCGTTCGCGGGAGTCCTGCTGGACCGCTGGCGGCGCCGCCAGGTCTTTCTGTACGGAAACCTGCTCCGGGCCATACTCGCCTCGGGGACGGCGCTGCTGGTCGTCGGCTCCGCTCCCGACTGGCTCTTCTACACCTCCGCCCTGTTCGTCACCGCGGTCAACCGCTTCATCCTGGCCGGGCTCTCGGCCTCGCTTCCCCGGGTCGTCGACACCGACCGGCTGGTGATGGCCAACTCGCTCTCCCCGACCGCGGGGACACTGGCCGCCACCGCGGGCGGCGGCCTGGCCTTCGTCGCCCGGCTGCTGGTGGCGGACTCCGACGCGGCCGTGGTGCTGCTCGGAGCACTGCTCTATCTCGTCGCGGGCCTCGCCTCGCTGCGGATGGCCCCTGGCCTGCTGGGCCCGGAACCCGAGCTGGTGCAGCCCCGGCTGGGGGCTGCCCTGGCCTCAACGGCCCGCGGCCTCGTCGGCGGCGTACGGCATCTGACGGAGCGGCGCCCGGCAGCTCGTGCGCTGGCCTCGATGACGCTGATGCGCTTCTGCTTCGGTGCGCTGACCGTCATGGTGCTGATGCTCTGCCGGTATGCGTTCTCGGAACGGGAGTCCGAAGGGCTCGCCCTGCTGGGGCTCGCGCTCGGCTTCTCGGCAGCCGGATTCTTCACGGCCGCCGTCATCACGCCGTGGGCGGTGGGCCGGCTCGGCCGTTTCGGCTGGATGAGCGGCTGCGCGGGCGCGGCCGCCGTGCTGGAGCTCGCGCTGGGTCTGCTCTTCGCCCCGGGACCGATGCTGATCGCCGTGTTCGTGCTGGGGCTGGCCACCCAGGGGGCGAAAATCTCCACGGACACGGTGGTGCAGTCGACGGTGAACGACGCCTTCCGTGGCCGCGTCTTCTCGCTCTACGACGTGCTCTTCAACGTCGCCTTTGTCGGAGCGGCCGCTGTCGCGGCACTGATGCTGCCACCCGACGGGCGATCGGTGATCCTCGTGGCCACGGTCTCCGTCATCTACGCCGTGGTCGCCGTGACCACGGCCCGTTGGAGAACCGCACAGGCCAGCCAATAGAGCGTGGGGCGGTGTTTCACGTGAAACACCGCCCCACGCCCGCCGGCTCATTCGTCATGTTTCACGTGAAACATGACCTCAGTCCTGCACTGCCCACCAGTCCTTGAGTGCGGCGACCGCCGCGTCGTGCTCCATCGGCCCGTGCTCCAGCCGCAGCTCCAGCAGGTGCTTGTAGGCCTTGCCGATCAGGGGTCCCGGTCCGACGCCCAGGATCTCCATGATCTGGTTGCCGTCCAGATCGGGCCGGATCGCGTCCAGCTCCTCCTGCTCCTGCAACTGCGAGATGCGCTCCTCAAGACCGTCGTAGGTGCGGGCGAGAGCCGCCGCCTTGCGCTTGTTGCGCGTCGTGCAGTCCGAGCGGGTCAGCTTGTGCAGCCGGTCCAGCAGAGGTCCGGCATCGCGTACATAGCGGCGCACCGCCGAGTCGGTCCACTCTCCGGTCCCATAGCCGTGGAAGCGCAGATGCAGCTCCACCAGCTGTGCCACATCCTTGACCAGGTCATTGGAGTACTTGAGCGCGGTCATGCGCTTCTTGGTCATCTTTGCGCCCACCACCTCGTGGTGGTGGAAGGAGACCCGGCCGTCCTTCTCGAAGCGGCGCGTCTTCGGCTTGCCGATGTCGTGGAGAAGCGCCGCCAGTCGCAGCACCAGGTCCGGACCGGAGTCCTCCAGGTCGATGGCCTGCTCCAGCACGGTGAGCGTGTGCTCGTACACGTCCTTGTGCCGGTGATGCTCGTCACTCTCCAGCCGCAGAGCGGGCAGTTCCGGAAGGATGCGGTCGGCGAGGCCCGTGCTGACAAAGAGCCTCAGGCCGTTGCGCGGATGGGCGGAGAGGATCAGCTTGTTCAGCTCGTCGCGCACTCGCTCGGCCGAGACGATGTCGATCCGCTCGGCCATCTCCCTCATCGCGGCGACGACCTCGGGGGCCACGTCGAAGTCCAGCTGGGCGGCGAAGCGGGCTGCGCGCATCATGCGCAGCGGGTCGTCGGAGAAGGAGGCCTCGGGGGTGCCGGGCGTGCGCAGGACACGGGCCGCGAGGTCTTCGAGACCACCGTGGGGATCGATGAACTCCTTCTGCGGCAGGGCCACGGCCATCGCATTCACGGTGAAGTCGCGGCGTACCAGGTCTTCCTCGATGGAGTCGCCGTAGGACACCTCGGGCTTGCGCGAGGTCCGGTCGTACGCCTCGGAGCGATATGTCGTGATCTCGATCTGGAAGTTCTGAAGGTCGCTGCCGCTCCGGGCCGCCTTCTGGCACCCGACCGTGCCGAAGGCGATCCCGACCTCCCATGTGGCGTCCGCCCACGGCCGAACGATCTTCAGTACGTCCTCGGGCCGAGCGTCCGTGGTGAAGTCCAGATCATTGCCGAGCCGGCCCAGCAGCGCATCCCGGACCGACCCGCCGACCAGCGCCAGGCTGAACCCGGCTTCCTGGAAACGACGGGCGAGGTCATCGGCGACAGGGGACACCCGGAGCAGTTCGCTGACCGCGCGGCGCTGCACCTGACTCAGGGCACTGGAGTTGTCTTCATTGGCGTTCGGCACAACAGAAAAGGGTACGTGCCCCGGCCGACCGGAGCGTCCCTGTTTCTCCCCGGCCCGGCCCGCCTGCCGAGTCGCACAGATCCTGTGGAGCAGTCCGGCGGCACTTCGCCGCGGCACATCTCGTTACCATGCCTGGACGCACATCCGACGACGAAGACGAGGGACGGGCGAACGCGTGGCCGAGGCGGCAGACACCCCGGGGATCACTCCCTCTCCTGCCCGCCGGTGGCTGAGGCGCACGGCGTCGCTGATCACCGGTGTCCTGCTCATGGCCGGGCCACTGTGCGGCCCAGCGGCCCCTTCCGCGCATGCCGCAGAGGCCGGCGCCTCGGGCTCGCGCACCGTCGATGTGTCGCTGGACTCCCTGGCCCCCGCCGCCCCTGTCAAAGGCGACACACTCACCATCTCCGGGTCGGTGACCAACAAGGGCAAGCAGACCATCACCGACGCCCATATCGCGCTGCGTGTGGGCTCGCCGCTCTCCAGCAGGGCATCGATCGACAACGCCGCGGAACACACCGGCTACTCAGCGGGCAGCGACCCGGCGGAGCTCGACGGCGACTACACCGTCGAGATCGCCAAGCTTCCCGCCCACGTCAGGCAGGACTTCACCCTGTCGGTCCCGGTGAACAAGCTGGGCCTCGACGAAGCGGGCGTCTACCAACTGGGCGTGTCGCTGTCCGGACACACTGCCCGCGAGCGCTACGAGCAGGTGCTGGGCATCCAGCGGACCTTCCTGCCGTGGCAGCCCGCGGCCATGAAGAAGAAGACCCAGATCACCTACCTCTGGCCGCTGGTCTCCACCACGCGCCTCACCGCCGAGACAGGCTCGGACGAGCAGCAGACACCCGTCTTCAAGGACGACGAGCTGGCCACCGAGCTCGCCCCCGGAGGCCGGTTGGAGCAGATGGTCACCCTGGGCAGCCAGCTGCCCGTCACCTGGGTGATCGACCCCGACCTGCTCGCCACCGTGGACGCGATGACCCGGAACTACCGGGTCAAGGCGGGCGACACCACGGTCCCCGGCAAGAACCAGGCCATCGCCAAGGCGTGGCTCAGCTCACTCGAGAAGGCGGTACAGGACCAGAAGGTCGTGGCCCTCCCCTTGGGTGACCCCGATCTGGCCTCCCTCGCACACCAGGGAAAGAACGTCTCCGGATCGCTGAGTCATCTGCAGTCCGCCACCGAGGTCGCCAGGACGACCGTCGAGACGGTCCTCCATGTGACGCCGTCCCTCGACTTCGCCTGGCCCGTGGACGGCGCGATCGACCCCTCGATCGTCGACGTTGCCACTTCCGCCGGCGCCCACAAGGTGATCGCGCGCAGCGACAGCATGCGGGAATCGGACGACCTGCCGTACACGCCCACCGCGGCCCGCCCCATCGGCGGCGGCACCACCGCCGTGGTAGCCGACAAGGGGCTCTCCACTGCTTTCGAGGGCGACATGACCCAGGCCGAGGAGTCCACGCTCGCCGTACAGGAATTCCTCGCCCAGACGCTGGCCGTGAGCCTCCAGGAGCCCGACCACCAGCGCAGCATCGTCGTCGCTCCACAGCGCATGCCGTCAGCGAGCCAGGCCCAGTCGATGGCGCACGCGCTGCAGGGCCTCGCCCCCCAGCGCTGGACCGAGCCGCTCGACCTGCCGGCGGCGGCCGCTGCCAAGCCGGACGCCAACGCCTCCACCCGGGTCCCCTCCTCCTCCGCGTATCCGAAGAAGCTGCGCGCCCAGGAGTTGCCGGTCGACGCCTTCCGGGAGATCAAGACCACCCAGGACACCCTCGACAGGTTCAAGGTGATTCTCACCTCGCCCGACCGGGTGGTCACCCCCTTCGGCAATGCCATCGACCGGTCGATGTCGACGTCCTGGCGCAGCCACCCCGCGGACGCCCGCGTCTACCGCGAAGGCGTGCTGAACCACCTGCGCAGCCTCACCGCGGAGGTACAGCTCATCCAGAAGTCCCCGGCGACCCTGTCCGGACGCAGCGCGACCCTCCCGGTGACCGTGCAGAACAAGCTGGTGCAAGACGTCGACCATCTTGTTCTGCGCCTGTGGTCCACCAACCCCCAGCGTCTGAGCATCGGCGACGACCAGGCGGGCGCCTCGCAGTCGGTCAAGGTCGCCGGCGGTCACAGCCAGTCGGTGAAGTTCACGGCCAACGCCCACGCCAACGGCCCGATCCAGGTGAAGGCCCAGCTCTACACCGAGGACGGCACCCCCTACGGCGACACCATGACCTTCACGGTGCAGGTCTCGGAGATCACCCCGACCGTGATGCTGGTGCTCGCCGGTGGTGTACTGCTGCTCGTCCTCGCGGGCATCAGGATGTACACCCAGCGCAAGCGCGCTGCCGCCCGGGAGGCCGACGCGGAAGGCGATGCGGAGGACGGCGAGGAGACCGCCTCGGAGGACGACAGTCCCGAGCAGCCGAGTGACCCGTTGCCGGACACCGCATCGGAAAGCGGGGACCTGTCGGGCCCGGGTGAGAAAGTGGACCGTTGAGCCATGTCGTGGCCGGTCGGCCGGGGACGAAACGCGAGCTTGAGGAGAGCACCAGTGCACTCGCCGTACGACGGTGACCGCGGCCAGGGCGCCGGCGGCGATCACGCGGGCCAGGTACCACTGCCGTCGCAGCAAGCCCAGGACCCGTACATCCAGGACGCCTACACCCCTGATCCCTACCAGTCCCAGGACCTGTCCGCCCAGGACCCGGTGTCCGAGGCGCTCTACGACCGCGCCGCGCACCCACCGCCTCTGCCCGGCACCTACGCCGAGCCGCAACCGCTCTACCGGCAGCCGTCCGCACCGCAGCATGCTCCCGACCCTCGGGTGTGGGCGCAGACGCCGCCGCCCGAGCCGGACGGCCCGTCCCGCCATCTGTCGTACGGCGACGATGCCACGACCACCGAATTCGTGGGCGTGGACGCCCTCGTGACCCGGGCCGGCGAGGAACTCCCGGAGCCCGACGCCTTCGCGCACCTGTACCGGGACCAGCAGGGCGCCGGAGCGAGCACAAGCACACCCGAACCCGAGCCGGCCCCGGCGCCCGCCCCCAAGAAGTCGGGCGGCCGCGCCGCGAGCCTTCTGAAGTCCAGCGCCGTGATGGCCGCGGGAACGCTGGTCTCCCGGCTCACCGGGTTCGTACGCAGCCTGATGATCACGGCGGCCCTGGGTGCCGCTCTGCTCGGTGACACCTACACCGTCGCCTACACCCTGCCGACGATGATCTATATCCTCACCGTCGGCGGCGGTCTGAACTCCGTCTTCGTGCCGCAGCTCGTCCGCTCCATGAAGAACGACGAAGACGGCGGCGAGGCGTATGCCAACCGCCTGCTGACCCTGGTGATGGTCGCCCTCGGCGTCATCGTGGGCTTTGCCGTCCTCATCGCCCCCCTGCTGATCCGTGCGATGTCGAGCACCATCGCCGCGGATCCGGCCGCCAACAACGTCGCGATCAGTTTCGCCCGCTACTGCCTGCCCACGATCTTCTTCATGGGCGTGCATGTCGTGATGGGCCAGATCCTCAACGCCCGCGGGAAGTTCGGCGCGATGATGTGGACCCCGGTCCTGAACAACATCGTCATGATCTTCACGTTCGGCCTGTTCATCTGGGTGTACGGCAGCTCCGCAGAATCCCGCATGGGTGTCACCACCATCCCGCCGGAGGGCATCAGGCTGCTCGGCATCGGCACCCTGCTCGGACTCGTCGTCCAGGCCCTGGCAATGATCCCCTACCTGCGCGAGACGGGCTTCCGCTTCCGGCCCCGCTTCGACTGGAAGGGCCACGGCCTCGGCAAGACGGTGAAGCTCGCCAAGTGGACCGTGCTGTTCGTCCTCGCCAACCAGGCCGGCGTGCTCGTCGTCACCCAGCTCGCCACCGCGGCGGGTGAGGCCTCAGGCAAGGACGGTGCCGGCTTCCTGGCCTACTCCAACGCCCAGCTGATCTGGGGCATGCCGCAGGCCATCATCACCGTCTCGGTCATGGCCGCCCTGCTGCCCCGCATCTCCCGGGCCGCCCACGACGACGACCCCGGCGCGGTCCGCGACGACATCTCGCAGGGCCTGCGCAACTCGGCCGTGGCGATCGTCCCGGTCTCCTTCGCGTTCCTCGCGCTCGGTGTCCCCATGTGCACGCTCCTGTACGCCTCCAGCGGCACCGAAGCGGCCCGGTCCATGGGCTTCATCCTGATGGCGTTCGGCCTCGGCCTGATCCCGTACTCCGTCCAGTACGTCGTGCTGCGCGGCTTCTACGCCTACGAGGACACCCGCACGCCCTTCTACAACACCGTCATCGTCGCCGCCGTCAACGCCGCGGCCTCCGCCCTCTGCTACGTGCTGCTCCCCGCCCAGTGGGCGGTGGTCGGTATGGCCGCCTCGTACGGGCTGGCCTATGCCGTGGGCGTGGGCGTCGCCTGGCGCCGACTGCGCAACCGGCTGGGCGGCGACCTGGACGGCGCGCATGTCGTCCGCACCTACGCCCGTCTCGGCATCGCCTCGATCCCGGCGGCGATCGCCGGTGGCGCCGTGGGCTTCTTCGCCCTCAAGACCCTCGGCGAAGGAGCCCTCGGCTCGCTCACGGCGCTTGTCGCGGGCGGGGCGGTACTGCTGGCCATCTTCTTCGTCGCGGCGAAGAGGATGCGCATCGAGGAGCTCAACGCCATGGTCGGTATGGTGCGCGGGCGTCTGGGCCGCTGAAGATCGTCCGCACCGCACAACCATCGTCCGCCGCCGCGTGTCGTGCATAGCGGCGGACTGTGGGCACAATTGGCATGACTTTGCTCGGCTGGGCGACCAGCGCGCAACGGATGGGGAGGCAGGAACGACGGTGGCGGAACGTAGCACGGCTGCCGTCGACGTGGCTGGCAACGGCGGCGATGACCCGCTGACCGCCAAGGCGGATCAGGCCACGGCCGACGGGGTGGCGGAAGCCAAGGAGACGGCGGACAAGGGCACGCGGGAGACGGGCGGCGAGCGCAAGAGCGCCGAGCCCGTCGGCATCGCCACGCCCGAACTGCACAGCGGCCACAAGCTCGCCAGACGCTACCGGCTGGAGGAGTGCGTCACCCGTTTGGACGGGTTCAGCAGCTGGCGCGCCGTCGACGAGAAACTCCGCCGCGCCGTCGGCGTCCACATCCTTCCGGCGGACCACTCACGAGCCCGCTCCGTGCTCGCCGCCGCCCGCTCCGCGGCGCTGCTCGGCGACCCGCGCTTCGTCCAGGTCCTGGACGCCGTCGAGGAGAACGACCTCGTCTACGTCGTCCACGAATGGCTGCCCGACGCCACCGAACTCACTACCCTGCTGGCCTCCGGACCGCTGAGGGCCCACGAGGCGTACCAGCTCGTCAGCCAGCTCGCCCAGGCCATGGCCGCCGCGCACCGCGAGGGCCTTGCCCATCTCAAACTCACCCCAGGCGCGGTCCTGCGGACGTCCTCCGGCCAGTACCGCATCCGCGGACTCGCGGTGAACGCCGCCCTGCGCGGCATCACCTCCGACCGTCCGCAGCGCACCGACACCGAAGCGATCGGCGCCCTCCTCTACGCCTCGCTCACTCAGCGCTGGCCGTACGAGAGCGACGCGTACGGCCTGTCCGGGCTCCCCAAGGGCGTCGGACTCATCGCGCCCGACCAGGTACGGGCCGGCGTCCACCGGGGACTGGCCGAGCTCGCCATGCGCGCCCTGGCCAACGACGGAGCCACCGCCTCCCGCCAGGAACCCCCCTGCACGACCCCCGAAGAGCTCGTCAAGGCCATCGGGGCGATGCCCCGGATCCGCCCGCCGGAGCCCGCGTTCACCAGGCCCCCCGAGTACCAGCGCACTACGTACCAGCAGGGCACCTACGGCCGCCCCCAGCCCCGCCCGGCCACCACCCAGCCGGTCACGACACCGCCGCCCCCGCTGCAGAGCCGCACCGGAAAGGCCCTCAAGTGGGCCGTCTCGGCGCTGCTCATCGCCGCGCTGGGCCTCGGCAGCTGGCAGCTCGCGGACGCGCTCCTGGACCACGGCAAGAAGCAGGGCGACCCCGGTACAACACAGCCGAACACCGGCGGCGACGAGGACAAGAAGGCGCCCGAGTCCGGCAAGCCGATCGCCATCGCCGACGCCCATGACTTCGACCCGCTCGGTGACGGCTCCGAAAAGCCCGAAGGCATAAGGAACGCCTACGACAACGACCCGGGTACCTTCTGGCACACCGACCGCTATGTCGGCACCCCCAACTTCGGCAACCTGAAGGAAGGCGTCGGCATCGTCCTGGACCTCGGCGAGACCCACCAAGTCGGCAAGGTCGACGTCTCGTTCCTGGGCGGCGACACCTCCGTGGAGCTCAGGGCCGCCCCGAGCAACGCCCAGACCCAGCCGACGTCACCCAAGGGCTTCACCAAGATTGCCGAGGGATCCGGTTCGCAGGTGACCCTCAAGCCCGGCAAGCCGGTCGAGACGCGCTACGTTCTGGTCTGGCTGACGAAACTGCCGCAGGACCGCGGAGGCGACTTCCGCGGCAAGATCTCGGAGATCAAGATCACCACCTGACGGGAGAAGCAGGAGGGGGTTCACCGTTGGACGACGCCACACTCGGCGGCCTGAGCGACCAGGATCTTCTGGCCCGCCATGTCGCCGGCGACCCGGACGCCTTCGGTGAGCTCGTACGACGCCACCGGAACCGGCTCTGGGCCGTCGCCCTGCGCACACTCGGCGACCGTGAGGAGGCCGCCGACGCGGTACAGGACGCCCTGGTCTCCGCGTACCGCGCCGCCCACACCTTCCGCGGGCAGTCCGCCGTCACCACCTGGCTGCACCGCATCACCGTCAACGCCTGCCTCGACCGGGCCCGCAAGGCCGCCTCACGCAGGACCTCACCCGTCGACGACACCGAGCGGCTGGAACAGCTCCTGGAACCCCATGAGTCGGCCGAGGCACCCGCCGAGCGCCAGGACCTCCACCGGCAGCTCCTGGCAGCCCTCGCCACCCTGCCCGCCGACCAGCGGGCAGCCCTGGTCCTCGTCGACATGCAGGGCTACCCCGTGGCGGAAGCCGCCCTCATCCTCGACGTACCGACCGGAACCGTGAAGAGCCGCTGCGCACGCGGCCGGGCCCGGCTGTTGCCCCTGCTCGCTCATCTGCGCACTGATGCGGAGGGTAGCGCCGGGGCGGGCGGGGGAAGGAACCGGACGCAGGGGACATCCGTCCCACCAGCAGAACCGAGAAACCCAGATGCCGTGAAGGGCGGAGGTGGGCGCGCGTGACTTCCACGACCGGCACGGCTCAGCACCCGGACGTCTCGGAGATCTCCGATCTCACCGAGGGCCTGCTCCCCCCGTCCCGGACCGCGGACATCCAGCGACACCTCGACGGCTGCGCACTGTGCGCCGATGTCCGTGACTCGCTGCAGGAGATCCGCGGCCTGCTGGGCACCCTGCCCGGCCCGCAGCGCATGCCCGCCGACGTCGCCGGCCGTATTGACGCCGCCCTGGCCGCGGAGGCTCTGCTGCACTCCACCGCGCCCACCGCACCGGCCGATGTTTCACGTGAAACATCGCCCGTTCCACAGACCACGCAGACCTCCGCCACGAACCGGCCCGCCGGGCATCCCCGCGCCGCCGCGGGCCCCGGCCGCGGCCACACCGGCAGGTCCAGGCGCCGCCGCATCGCTGTACTCGGCACCGCCTTCGGCGCCGCAGCCGCAGGTCTGAGCATCGTGCTCCTCCAGGTGCTCCAGCCGTCCACAGGACCGACGGCCAAGAGCTCCGCGGAGGACGTAGGCACCGTGTACTCGGCTTCCAGTCTCGGAAAGCATGTGCAGGATCTGCTCGCATCCGGGCAGGTCTCCACCGCGCAGAACCCGGAAACGAGGAAAGCACCGATCACGAAGTCGGGCCCCGACACACGCACATGGGCACCCGCCGTCCAGGTGCCGCCCTGCGTCCAGGCAGGAACGGGCCGTCCCGACGACGCCCCCCTGGCCGCAGACAAGGGCCGCTACGAAGACAAGTCCGCCTACCTCGTCGTTCTGCCCCACCCCACCGACGACACCCGTGTCCAGGCATACGTCGTCAATGCCGACTGCGTGAAGACAGCCCCCGCCGGCAAGGGCGAACTCCTGCTGAGTCACGCCTACCCTCGCCGCTGACAGACACCCCACGCGCCGCTCCGGCACCCCGGGAATGCCCGCCCCTTAGGATCCGTTGGGTGGGGTGAGGCAAGACCAGGCCCCGGTAGGCAGTAGCAGTCTGCAGAGACGAGGAAGAAACCCGTGAGCGACGTCCGTAACGTGATCATCATTGGCTCCGGGCCCGCCGGCTACACCGCCGCTCTCTACACCGCGCGTGCATCGCTCAAGCCGCTGGTGTTCGAGGGGGCCGTCACCGCCGGCGGTGCGCTGATGAACACCACCGAGGTGGAGAACTTCCCCGGTTTCAGTGACGGCATCATGGGCCCCGAGCTGATGGACAACATGCGGGCGCAGGCCGAGCGCTTCGGCGCCGAGCTCATTCCGGACGACGTCGTCGCCGTCGACCTCAAGGGCGATATCAAGACCGTCACGGACTCGGCCGGCACCGTCCACCGTGCCAAGGCCGTCATCGTCACCACCGGCTCCCAGCACCGCAAGCTCGGACTGCCCAACGAGGACGCGCTCTCCGGTCGCGGCGTCTCCTGGTGCGCCACGTGCGACGGCTTCTTCTTCAAGGAGCACGACATCGCCGTGATCGGCGGCGGCGACACCGCGATGGAGGAAGCCACCTTCCTCTCCCGCTTCGCCAGGTCGGTCACCATCGTGCACCGCCGTGACAGCCTGCGCGCCTCCAAGGCCATGCAGGAGAGGGCCTTCGCCGACCCGAAGATCAAGTTCGCCTGGGACAGCGAGGTCGCCGCGATCCACGGAGAGCAGAAGCTCACGGGTCTGACTCTGCGTAACACCAAGACCGGCGAGACCAGCGAGCTCCCGGCCACCGGCCTGTTCATCGCCGTCGGACACGACCCGCGCACCGAGCTCTTCAAGGGTCAGCTCGACCTCGACGACGAGGGCTACCTGAAGGTCGACGCCCCCTCGACGCGCACCAACCTCACCGGCGTCTTCGCGGCCGGCGACGTCGTCGACCACACCTACCGGCAGGCCATCACCGCCGCCGGCACCGGTTGCTCCGCCGCTCTTGACGCCGAGCGCTTCCTCGCCGCACTCGCCGACGAGGCCAAGGCCTCGGACGCCACCGTCTGACCCAGCACCCCGCCCCACCCCCACACCCCGCAGAGTGAAGGAGGCCGTTGTGGCCCTCAAGACTGTGACCGACGCCGACTTCGATGAGGCCGTCCTCAAGAGCGAAAAGCCCGTCCTGGTGGACTTCTGGGCCGAGTGGTGCGGCCCGTGCCGGATGATCGCCCCGTCCCTCGAGGCGATCGCGGCCGAGCACGACGAGATCGAGATCGTGAAGCTCAACATCGACCAAAACCCGGCCACCGCCGCCAAGTACGGTGTGATGTCGATCCCGACTCTGAACGTCTACCAGGGCGGCGAGGTCGTCAAGACGATCGTCGGTGCCAAGCCGAAGGCCGCGATCGTGCGCGACCTGGCGGACTTCCTCGACGAGGACAGCCAGGGCTGACGCCTCCCTGTTTCACGTGGAACGGCCCGGTCCCATGGGGGACCGGGCCGTTCCATATATCGCCGGGATCACAGCGGGCGCAAGGCCGGTTCCTTCTGGACAGCGCCCAGCAGACGGTCCAGCGCCAGCTCGACATCCTCCTTCCAGGAGAGCGTCGTCCGTAGCTCCAGCCTCAGCCGGGGATAGGTCGGGTGTGGGCGTACGGTCTTGAAGCCCACAGCCAGAAGGTGGTCGGCGGGCAGAACACAGGCCGGCTCCTTCCAGCGGGCATCGCCGAACGCCTCAATGGCCCTGAAGCCCCGCCGCATCAGATCCTTCGCCACCGTCTGCACCATCACTCGCCCCAGGCCCTGTCCCTGATACGCCGGCATGATCCATGCCGTGATCAGCTGGACCGCGTCCGCGGACACCGGGCTGGTGGGGAAGGCAGTGGAGCGCGGCACATAAGCCGGAGGCGCGTAGAGAACAAACCCCACCGGCACATCGTCGACATAGACGACCCGCCCGCACGATCCCCACTCCAGAAGGACAGCCGAAATCCAGGCCTCCTTCTCCAGCTCGGGAGTCCCTGCCTTTACTGCTGCCTCTCCACTGACCGGATCAAGCTCCCAGAAGACACAGGCGCGGCAGCGCTTGGGAAGCTCCGGAAGGTTGTCCAGCGTGAGCGGTACGAGCCGACGCCCCATGAAGGCTGCTCCTCATTTCCTCCTCCTGCCGCACCAAGCGCGGCCGCCAGCATGCTTCGTTCCCGGAGCAGACTGCCGACAAAACCGCCGACGGCTCCCAGGCCGAACCCTGCTGTCACCAGTCCGGCGCGGCTCACCGATCGCATGGCTTCCGCCCTCCTCTGAGGTGGATCAAGCTGGATGCGCCATACCAGAACGCATCGTATCCACGCAGCGCAGACATCGACACCGTGAAACAGCAAAGGGCGGGGCGTGTTCCGGTGTGCACCCGGAACACGCCCCGCCCTCGCATACAGCGGCCTCAGCCCTCGCTGTCCTCCGCTGAGCCGGCCCGGCCCCGATCGAGGACCCGTCCCTCACCAGGGGCGAGAGTTCCGAGAATTCGCTCAAGATCCTCCATCGAGGCGAACTCGACGACGATCTTTCCCTTCTTCTGGCCGAGGTCGACCTTCACTCGCGTCTCGAACCGGTCGGAGAGTCGGGAGGCAAGATCCGACAGTGCCGGCGACACACGGGCACCGGCCCGCGGCCCCTTGGACTTGGGCGCACTCGCGGACCGTGATCCCATCAGGGTCACGATCTCCTCGACCGCCCGCACCGACAGACCCTCGGCCACGATGCGATGCGCCAGACGGTCCTGCTCCTCGGAGTCCTCCACCGCAAGCAGCGCCCGCGCATGCCCCGCCGACAGCACCCCCGCAGCGACCCTGCGCTGCACCGAGGGAGACAGCCTCAACAGGCGCAGCGTGTTCGACACCTGGGGGCGGGAACGGCCGATCCGGTCTGCCAGCTGGTCATGCGTGCAGTTGAAGTCCTTCAGCAACTGGTCGTACGCCGCGGCCTCTTCCAGCGGATTCAGCTGTGCCCGATGCAGATTCTCCAGCAGGGCGTCCAGAAGAAGCTTCTCGTCATCCGTGGCGCGGACGATCGCCGGAATCCGCTCCAGACCCGCCTCACGGCAAGCCCGCCAGCGCCGCTCGCCCATGATGAGCTCATAGCGTTCGGCACCCAACTGCCGCACAACGACGGGCTGGAGCAGTCCCACTTCCTTGATGGAGGTGACCAGCTCGGCCAGAGCGTCCTCGTCGAACACCTCGCGGGGCTGACGGGGGTTGGGCGTAATGGCATCCAGCGGCACCTCCGCGAAGTGCGCACCGGCAGGCGCCGCCACCTCCGCCGCGGTCTCCGGCTCGGCCGCCGACACCTCCGTTTCACGTGAAACAGAACTCGCCGGAAGGGCCGTCACCTTGGCAGCCGCCACTCCCCTTTCCGCAGTCAGCGCCGGGACCGGGACCGATGCCGGGGAAGCCGCAGCAACCGCCACGGGCGCAGCCTTCTCCTGTGGAGCGGCAGGGATCAGGGCACCGAGCCCACGCCCCAACCCTCTACGTCGCTCGCTCACTGAATCCCCTCCGACATGCTGTTCCGGCTGTTCTGGCTGCCCGCATGGGCGTGCGCGGCGTCGTAATGCACCCCAGCCCCGCGCAGGGCGATCTCACGGGCCGCTTCAAGATACGAGAGCGCGCCACTGGAGCCAGGATCATAGGTCAGCACGGTCTGCCCATAGCTGGGGGCCTCCGAGATACGCACGGACCGCGGAATGCTTGTCCTGAGCACCTCGTCACCGAAGTGCGTACGCACCTCCTCCGCCACCTGCGACGCGAGCCGGGTCCGGCCGTCGTACATGGTCAGCAGAATCGTCGACACATGCAGCACGGGGTTGAGGTGCCCCCGCACCAGATCGACGTTCCTCAGCAGCTGCCCCAGACCCTCCAGCGCGTAGTACTCACACTGGATCGGGATCAGCACCTCGGCACCGGCGACCATAGCATTGACGGTCAGTAGTCCCAGAGAGGGAGGGCAGTCGATGAGGATGTAGTCCAGGGGCTGCTCATACGCCTGGATCGCCCGCTGAAGCCGGCTCTCACGTGCCACCAGCGACACCAACTCGATCTCCGCACCGGCAAGATCGATGGTGGCGGGGGCACAGAACAGACCCTCGACATCCGGGACCGGCTGAACCACTTCGGAAAGCGGCCGACTGTCCACCAGGACGTCGTAGATCGAGGGAACCTCCGCATGATGGTCGATTCCCAGCGCCGTCGAGGCATTGCCCTGGGGATCGAGATCGATCACCAGAACGCGCGCCCCGTGCAGTGCAAGCGATGCGGCAAGGTTGACCGTCGTCGTGGTCTTGCCCACACCGCCCTTCTGGTTGGCGACCACCATGACGCGCGTCTGCTCGGGCCGGGGCAGCCCGTCTCCCGCACGCCCCAGCGCAGCCACCGCCAGTTGAGCAGCACGACCGATGGGGGTGTCGTCCATCGGAGGCGGTGTTTCACGTGAAACATCCGCCCCCGCCGACTCGGTACGGGGACCGGGGACCGGATCGGTCATCGGTCCCGCGATGTTGGCGTCGGACCGCAAGGATTCACCCTCCTCGACATCAGACTCGCGATGAACAGAGCCTGCCATGCTTTCGGGGCCGTGAACCAGCGAGGCCCGGCCTTCTGTGGACGAATCCACCTCTGTGGACAACCCCACACCCCTCACGAGGGGCTTCCGGTCGCGCGGCGCGGCAGCCGCACGACCGCGGCTGATGATTCCATGCAGCAGAGAGCGACGTTTCACGTGAAACACGATGCACACGCCGCCCAGCTAGACCGTCACGACACTCCGACGTGCGAACGTACGGCAGCTTGTATGGAGCATCACCGATCAGGCAGCCCCATCCGCTGCCGATCAGCGGAACAGATCAGCGCCGCCGCCGGGAACGGCCCGACCGAGCCGCCTTGGCCCTCTTCGCCGCGAACCGTACGCCGCCGGGGCTCTCACCGACCTCCACCCGCACCACCGTCGAGAGCGGATCCACGACACCCGCACCTACGTGCAGCACCGAGGTCTTCACCACACCCAGCTTGCTCAGAGCCGCCCGAGCACTGGTGATCTCCTCCTCGGCGGTGTCTCCCTTGAGCGCCAGCATCTCTCCGTACGGACGCAGCAGAGGCACGCCCCAGCTGGCCAGCCGGTCCAGCGGCGCCACGGCACGCGCCGTGACCACATGCACCGGCGGTAGCTTCCCGAGCATCTCCTCCGCCCGGCCCCGCACCACCGTCACATGGTCAAGACCCAGCAGTTCGACAACTTCCTGAAGGAAATTCGTGCGCCGCAGCAGCGGCTCCAGCAGCGTGATCTTCAGATCCGGACGCACCAGCGCCAGCGGAATGCCCGGCAGACCCGCGCCCGAACCGACATCGCAGACCGTGACACCCTCTGGCACGACCTCCGAGAGCACAGCGCAGTTCAACAGATGCCGCTCCCACAGGCGCGGCACCTCACGGGGACCGATCAGACCGCGCTTGACCCCCGCATCCGCAAGGAGCTCCGCGTACCTCACGGCCTCCGGAAAGAACTCACCGAAGACCTCCCGCGCCTGCTCCGGCGCCTGGGGAAGCTCTTCTGCCTCCGTCACGGGAACCGTCCTTCCGTACAGAACCGGCTGACTATCAGGCTGACAAAGATCGGCCCCGCCTGCGATACAGACGGGGCCGTCGAAACAAGAGACCGGTCAGGCCGGGAGAACCACAACGAAGCGCTGCGGCTCCTCGCCCTCGGACTCACTGCGCAGCCCGACGGCTGCGACAGCATCGTGCACGACCTTGCGCTCGAACGGCGTCATCGGCTTCAGCTTCACCGGCTCACCGGTGCTCTTCACCTCGGCTGCCGCCTTCGCACCCAGCTCGGCAAGCTCCGCACGCTTCTTCGCGCGGAACCCCGCGATGTCCAGCATCAGCCGGCTGCGGTCCCCGGTCTCCCGGTGCACGGCGAGCCGCGTCAGCTCCTGCAGAGCCTCCAGCACCTCACCGTCACGGCCCACGAGCTTCTGCAGATCACGGCTGCCCGTGTCGCTGATGATCGACACCGAAGCACGGTCCGCCTCGACATCCATGTCGATGTCGCCATCGAGGTCGGCGATGTCGAGCAGACCCTCGAGGTAGTCGGCCGCAATCTCACCCTCCTGCTCGAGGCGGGTCAGGGTGTCGCCGTCAGCGGCCGCGGAGGTGGTGTCCGTCACGGATGGACTCCTTCTTACTTCTTGGACGGGTGCTTGGGCCGCTGCTGACCCTTGCGCTGTCCGGACTTGGCTTGGCGTGCGGAGCCGGAAGCGGGCTTGTCTGCTTCTGCGGGCTTGGCGTCCTGCGGCTCGTCCTGCTTCTCCAGCGAGGTCTTCGCATCTGCAGCACCGGCCGCCTGACGCTGCGCCTTGGTCTGACGCTTGGGCTGCTGACGCGCGGCACGGGCGGCCTCGGCCGCCTGACGCGCCTCGATCTCCTCCGGGGCTTCCTTGATCTTGCCCTGGGCGCGCAGCTTCTCCTGCCGCTGCTTGTACGCGAGGCTGCCCGGGGTGGGGTTCCGGCGGATCACGTACATCTGCTGGCCCATGGTCCACACGTTGGTGGTCAGCCAGTAGAGGAGGACACCGACCGGGAAGTTGACACCGAAGCCGGCGAACATGATCGGGAAGACGTACATCAGCATCTTCTGCTGCTGCATGAACGGCGTCTTCACCGTCAGGTCGACGTTCTTCGTCATCAGCTGGCGCTGCGTGTAGAACTGCGAGAACGACATCAGCACGATCATGATGACCGTGACGACGCGGACATCCGTCAGCGTCGCGCCCAGCGCCTGCACCGTCTCGGCGCTGTCCATGAACTTCGCCGGAATCGGAGCACCGAAGATCTCCGCCTTACGGGCACTGTCCAGAAGCGACTGGTCGATGACGCCGACGGTCTGATCCCGCGCGATGTCATTCAGCACCGTGTAGAGGGCGAAGAAGAACGGCGACTGCGCCAGGATGGGAAGGCACGAGGAGAGCGGGTTCGTGCCCGTCTCCTTGTACAGCTTCATCATCTCTTCGGACTGACGCTGCTTGTCGCTCTTGTAGCGCTCCTGGATCGCCTTCATCTTCGGCTGGAGCGCCTGCATGTTCCGGGTCGCCTTGATCTGCTTCACGAAGAGCGGGATCAGACAGATCCGGATCAGCACCACCAGGGACACGATGGACAGCCCCCAGGCCCAGCCCGTGTCGGGCCCGAAGATCGCGCCGTACAGCGTGTGGAACTGGACGATGACCCAGGAGACGGGTGTGGTGATAAAGCTGAAGATACTGGCAACCGAGTCCACTAATCAGGCTCCTTGAGCATTGGGCGAGGTCTCTGCTGAAGTGGCGGAGTTCCCGCCCCTGCGGTCACGCCACGCGTTGCGCAGCATTTCGTGCCAACGCGGGCGCTTGCGCGGCGGAACATGGTCCACACCGCCCGGCGACCACGGATTGCACCGCAGAATGCGCCAGGCGGTCAGGGCCGTACCCTTCACCGCGCCATGCCGATCGATGGCCGTATATCCGTAGTGGGAACACGACGGGTAGTACCTGCAGACAGGTCCGAGCAAGGGACTGATCGTCCACTGGTACAACTTGATCAAAGCCAGCAGTGGGTATTTCACCGCGAACCCCCTCCCAGCAGCCGCTCCAGAGCGGCGTCCAGGTCTCGGGCCAGCTGTGCCTGCTCGGCGTCGCCCGCTCCGGGCAGCGCCCGTACGACCACAAGGCTACCGGGGGGCAGCTGTGACAGCCGATCGCGCACCAGATGGCGCAGCCTGCGCTTCACCGCGTTGCGGACAACCGATCCACCCACGGCCTTGCTCACGACGAAACCCGCACGCGTCGGGGGAACGCTCTCCCCAAGCGCGTGCGGGTCCGTTGTACCGCTGCGTAGATGAACGACGAGAAGCGGGCGCCCGGCCCGGCGTCCTCGGCGTACCGCGGTCGCGAAGTCCTCGCGCCGCCTCAGCCGATTCTCGGAAGGCAGCACGTCACGACCTGTACAAGATCAGGCGGACAGGCTGGCGCGACCCTTGCTGCGGCGGGACGCAAGAATCGCGCGGCCGGCACGGGTGCGCATACGCAGCCGGAAGCCGTGGGTCTTCGCGCGACGACGGTTGTTCGGCTGGAAGGTGCGCTTGCTCACTCGGGGGCTCCAGAAATGATTCGTGTGGTGGCGGGACATCGCCTGGCTGTCACCGTGCGCCCACGAGTAGCTCGCAATACGCCCGAGTGCACCGCTTCACCGGTCACATGAACGTGACCTTCGCCCATCGGTAGGCAGGCGGCAGCAGCCATCGACAACTCGACCTGGTCACGGTACGCGCGGCCACACCATCCGGTCAAACCAGTGCCACGGCATGGCACTCTGTACACAGCCTGTGGACAACGACTTGAACCGCATGGGCAGCCCTGACTACCGTGGCTGAACTCCGAATCTTTTTCCCCCCGCTTGCCGGGCCTGACCAACCCGTCCCGAGAACCACACATTCGTGGGACCTGTGAGAGAGCGTGCCTTGTGGCTGACGTACCTGCCGATCTTGCCGCAGTGTGGCCGCGAGTGCTGGAGCACCTCCTCGGCGAGGGGCAGCCGGGCATCGAGCCCAAGGACAAGCAGTGGATCGAGCGCTGCCAGCCGCTGGCACTCGTCGCCGACACCGCGCTTCTCGCCGTGCCCAACGAATGGGGAAAGCGCGTCCTCGAGGGCAGGCTCGCCCCGCTCATCAGCGACACGCTGAGCCGTGAGTGCGGCCGGCCGATCCGTATCGCCATCACCGTCGACGACTCCGCCGCCGGACCCGTCGGCCCGCCGGCCCCCCAGGCCCAGCCGACGCACCCCCAGCACCTCCAGCACCCCCAGCACCCCCCGCGCTACCCGGACGACGGCTACGGACACCGGCCGGCCGGCGACGACGGTCTGCCGGCCGTACGCCCGGCCTACCCCGAGTACCAGCAGCGCCCCGAACCCGGCGCCTGGCCGCGTACCCAGGACGACCTCTCCTGGCAGCAGCCCCGCCTGGGCGGCTTCCAGGAGCGCGATCCGTATGCCACACCGCGCCCGTCGCAGCCGCAGCACGACTACCGGCCGCAGCAGGGTGGCGAGCACTCCGCGTACGACCCGTCGCAGTACGACACCCCTGCTTACGAGACCCAGTACGACCAGCCGCTCCCGGAGCGCCGCGACCTGCCCGAGCCGCAGGCCCCGCTCCGCGGCGGCGTCCCGGGCGGCCCCGCCGGACCCGGTTCCTCTCCGTCCGCGCAGTCCGCAGCGGCGGCCGGCGGCGGACAGGTGGAGCCGCATGCCCGCCTGAACCCGAAGTACCTGTTCGACACCTTCGTCATCGGGGCGTCCAACCGGTTCGCGCACGCCGCGGCGGTCGCGGTGGCCGAGGCACCTGCCAAGGCGTACAACCCTCTCTTCATCTACGGGGAGTCGGGCCTCGGCAAGACGCATCTGCTGCATGCCATCGGGCACTACGCGCGGAGCCTCTACCCGGGCACCCGGGTGCGCTATGTGAGCTCCGAGGAGTTCACCAACGAGTTCATCAACTCGATCCGCGACGGCAAGGGCGACGCTTTCCGCAAGCGCTACCGCGATGTGGACATCCTGCTGGTCGACGACATCCAGTTCCTCGCGAGCAAGGAGTCGACGCAGGAGGAGTTCTTCCACACCTTCAACACCCTCCACAACGCCAACAAGCAGATCGTGCTGTCCTCCGACCGGCCGCCCAAGCAGCTGGTGACCCTGGAGGACCGGCTGCGCAACCGCTTCGAGTGGGGCCTGACGACCGATGTGCAGCCGCCGGAGCTGGAGACGCGCATCGCGATCCTCCGTAAGAAGGCGGTGCAGGAGCAGCTCAATGCCCCGCCGGAGGTGCTGGAGTTCATCGCCTCCCGGATCTCGCGCAACATCCGCGAGCTGGAGGGCGCGCTGATCCGGGTCACGGCCTTCGCATCGCTGAACCGGCAACCGGTGGACCTCGGCCTCACCGAGATCGTGCTGAAGGACCTGATCCCCGGGGGCGAGGACTCGGCCCCCGAGATCACCGCAACCGCCATCATGGCGGCCACCGCCGACTACTTCGGGCTGACGGTGGAGGATCTGTGCGGCTCGTCGCGCAGCCGGGTTCTGGTGACTGCCCGGCAGATCGCCATGTATCTGTGCCGCGAGCTGACGGATCTCTCGCTGCCGAAGATCGGGGCGCAGTTCGGCGGCCGCGACCATACGACGGTGATGCACGCGGACCGGAAGATCCGTGCGCTGATGGCGGAGCGCCGCTCGATCTACAACCAGGTCACGGAGCTCACCAACCGCATCAAGAACGGCTGACACAGCCGCGTCGGCAGCCTCGACAGGGCGCCCCGGGACACCGGTCCCGGGGCGCCCTTCGTGCGTTCCACCGGCCTCCGGGCGCGCTTCCGGCCGGCCTCAGCCGCGGCTTCCGGGCCGCCGGACAACACGACCGTGTTCGAATACCCGGCGGTCGGTGTGACTTCTCCACAGATCTGGGGGCGATGCGCCGTCCACACCCTGGGGACTGCTCCACTGTCCAGATCGTGTCCACAGGCTGCGTCCACTTGGGTTGATCCTCGCAGGTCAGTGGGGTGTGGAATTGTGAGCGAAGCGTCTCCACAGGCTGTGGACACCGAAATCGTCCACAGGGGCGTCGTCTCCCTTGTCCACCGGGCTCGGCACACAGCCCACAGGGAGGGTGGCGTCGTCCACAGCTTTCCCACAGCGCTGTCCACTGTTCGGCAAGGAAACGTCTGGGCTCACTGCGTCGAGTGAAAGGCGTCACACCAAGGTGCCGGGTTGGGTTGTGGGGAACCTGGGTAAAGCTGGGGACAGCACTGGGGAGAAGTCGGCGCACCCTGTGCATCAGATGTGCGTAACTTTCACGTGTCCACAGACGAGCCGACTTGTCCACGGCCCGCGCCCACAGGACCGGTGGACAAAAAAGTGGCCCTGACCTGCGCGAATCAGGTTATCCACGGTTTCCACAAGCCCTACTACTACTTCCACTTAGAGTTAGCTGGGAGTTCGCTTCGAAGTCGGGCCTGTGCACAACTCGCTCCCGGAGCCTCTGGTGCCTCTCGGCCCGACTTGACCCGGACCCCGCACCGAGTGTCAGCGGCGTGCGTCAGACTGGTTCCCGGCATCTAGCCACTCGAAGAAGGCCAGCAGGGCGAGCCAGCGACAGCAGGAGGCGGTACCGGTGAAGATCCGGGTGGAGCGCGATGTACTCGCGGAGGCAGTGGCCTGGGCGGCCCGCAGCCTCCCGGCCCGTCCGCCGGTGCCCGTTCTCGCGGGCCTTCTGCTGAAGGCCGAGGACGGCGCACTGAGCCTCTCGGGCTTCGACTACGAGGTCTCGGCGCGGGTCTCGGTGGAGGCGGACGTGGAGGAGGACGGCACCGTCCTCGTCTCCGGCCGGCTGCTCGCCGACATCTGCCGGGCTCTCCCCAACCGCCCGGTCGAGATCTCCACAGACGGTGTACGGGTGACCGTCGTCTGCGGCTCCTCGCGATTCACACTCCACACCCTTCCTGTGGAGGAGTACCCGTCGCTGCCGCAGATGCCGGGCGCCACCGGCACCGTCCCCGGTGACGTCTTCGCCTCAGCCGTGGCCCAGGTGGCCATCGCCGCCGGCCGCGACGACACGCTCCCGGTGCTCACGGGTGTGCGGATCGAGATCGAGGGCGACACCGTCACGCTGGCCTCCACCGACCGCTACCGCTTCGCGGTCCGTGAGTTCCTGTGGAAGCCGGAGTCCCCGGACGCCTCCGCGGTCGCCCTGGTGCCCGCCAAGACGCTGCTGGACACCGCCAAGTCGCTGACCAGTGGCGACACGGTCACGCTGGCGCTGTCGGGCTCGGGCGCGGGCGAGGGCCTGATCGGTTTCGAGGGCGCCGGCCGCCGTACGACCACGCGGCTGCTGGAAGGCGACCTGCCGAAGTACCGCACGCTCTTCCCCACCGAGTTCAACTCGGTCGCGGTGATCGAGACCGCCCCGTTCGTCGAGGCCGTCAAGCGTGTGTCGCTGGTCGCCGAGCGCAACACCCCGGTGCGGCTCACCTTCGAGCAGGGCGTGCTGATCCTGGAGGCCGGTTCCAGCGACGACGCACAGGCTGTGGAGCGTGTGGACGCCCAGCTGGACGGCGACGACATCTCGATCGCGTTCAACCCGACCTTCCTGCTGGACGGGCTCAGCGCCATCGACTCCCCGGTCGCCCAGCTGTCCTTCACCACCTCCACCAAGCCCGCGCTGCTCAGCGGCAAGCCCGCGGTGGACGCGGAGGCGGACGACGCCTACAAGTACCTGATCATGCCGGTGCGTCTGAGCGGCTGAGCCCACAGGTGAGTACCCGTGTCCGGGCGTAGGCTCGGACACGGGTACGAAAGCCACCAAAGCCACCAAAGCCACGACGTCAAAGGAACATGTGATGGAGCTCGGTCTCGTCGGCCTCGGCAAGATGGGCGGCAACATGCGCGAGCGCATCCGCCGCGCAGGCCACACGGTCATCGGTTACGACCGGAACCCGGAACTCGCTGATGTCCACAGCCTCCAGGAGCTTGTGGAGAAGCTGAAGGGCCCCCGGGTCGTCTGGGTGATGGTGCCGGCCGGTGAGGCCACCCAGTCCACCATCGACGAGCTGGCCTCGCTGCTCTCGCCGGGCGACATCGTCGTGGACGGCGGCAACTCGCGCTGGACGGACGACGAGAAGCACGCCGGGGAGCTCGCCGCCAAGGGCATCGGCTTCGTCGACTGCGGTGTGTCCGGCGGCGTGTGGGGCCTGGAGAACGGTTACGCGCTGATGTACGGCGGCGACAAGGAGCACGTCGCCCGGGTGCAGCCGATCTTCGACGCGCTGAAGCCCGAGGGCGATTTCGGCTCGGTCCACGCGGGCAAGGTCGGTGCCGGCCACTTCGCGAAGATGGTCCACAACGGCATCGAGTACGCGATGATGCAGGCCTTCGCCGAGGGCTGGGAGCTGCTGGAGGCCGTGGACTCGGTCACCGACGTGCGTGAGGTCTTCCGGTCCTGGCAGGAAGGCACGGTCATCCGGTCCTGGCTGCTGGACCTGGCCGTGCGTGCGCTGGACGACGACGAGCACCTGGAGAAGCTGCGCGGCTACGCGGCGGACTCCGGCGAGGGCCGGTGGACCGTCGAGGCCGCGATCGACAACGCGGTGCCGCTGCCCGCGATCACGGCGTCCCTGTTCGCGCGCTTCGCGTCCCGCCAGGACGACTCCCCGCAGATGAAGATGATCGCCGCTCTGCGCAACCAGTTCGGCGGTCACGCGGTCGAGTCCAAGTAACACAGCACTGCCGGGGGAGGTCGGCGTACAACTCATGCATCTGACGCATTTGTCGCTGGCCGACTTCCGCTCGTACGCCCGGGTCGAGGTCCCGCTCGACCCGGGCGTCACCGCTTTCGTGGGCGCGAACGGCGAGGGCAAGACGAATCTGGTCGAGGCGGTCGGCTATCTGGCGACGCTGGGCAGCCACCGGGTCTCATCGGACGCGCCGCTCGTGCGGATGGGGGCCGACCGGGCGGTGATCAGGGCCGCGGTGACGCAGGGCGAGCGGTCCCAGCTGGTCGAGCTCGAGCTGAATCCGGGCCGGGCCAATCGCGCTCGTGTCAACAGGTCGTCGCAGGTCAGGCCGCGGGATGTACTGGGGATCGTACGGACCGTGCTGTTCGCCCCGGAGGATCTGGCTCTGGTGAAGGGCGATCCCGGGGAGCGTCGCCGCTTCCTGGACGAGCTGATCACGGCGCGGGCGCCGCGCATGGCGGGGGTACGGTCCGATTACGACCGGGTGCTCAAGCAGCGCAACACGTTGCTGAAGTCGGCGGCGATGGCCCGCCGGCACGGTGGCCGTTCGCTGGACCTGTCCACCCTCGATGTGTGGGACCAGCATCTGGCGCGGGCCGGTGCCGAGCTGCTGGCCCAGCGGCTGGATCTGATCGCGATTCTGCAGCCGCTGGCGGACAAGGCGTACGAGCAGTTGGCGCCGGGCGGCGGCCCGGTGGGTCTCGAGTACCGGTCGTCGGCGCCGGGTGACGGGCAGACGCGCGAGGAGCTGTACGAGCAGCTGATGCAGGCGCTCGCGGAGGTGCGCAGGCAGGAGATCGAGCGGGGTGTGACGCTGGTCGGTCCGCACCGTGACGAGCTGCTGCTGAATCTGGGGCGGCTGCCGGCGAAGGGCTATGCGAGCCATGGCGAGTCGTGGTCGTTCGCGCTGGCGTTGCGTCTTGCCTCGTACGACCTGCTGCGCGCGGAGGGCAATGAGCCGGTGCTGGTGCTGGACGATGTGTTCGCCGAGCTGGACGCTCGGCGCCGGGAGCGGCTGGCGGAGCTGGTGGCCGTGGGTGAGCAGGTGCTGGTGACGGCGGCTGTGGACGATGACGTTCCGGGGGTGCTGGCGGGGGCGCGGTACGCGGTGTCCGGTGGTGTGGTGGAGCGGGTATGAGCGCGGACGAGATTCCCGACCGCCCGAAGGTAACGCCCGAATTGTCCGGGGTTGATCTGGCTCGGGTGGCGTTGCGTGCGGCCAAGGAGCAGGCGAAGGCGCGTGGTGCGGCAGCCCAGCAGCGCAAGCAGGCCAGGCGCGGCGGGGGGCTGCGCTCGGGGGCGCGGGCGGACGGCCGTGATCCGTTGCCGCTGGGTGCTGCGATCAATCGGCTGATCTCGGAGCGCGGCTGGGAGACTCCGGCCGCGGTGGGCGGGGTGATGGGCCGCTGGCCACAGATCGTGGGCGAGGACCTGGCGAAGCACTGTGTGCCTCAGCGGTACGACGAGGACGACCGGGTGCTGACGGTGCAGTGCGATTCGACGGCGTGGGCGACGCAGTTGCGGTTGCTGGCGCCGCGGCTGGTGGCCCGGCTGAACGAGGATCTGGGCCAGGGCTCGGTGAAGGTGATCAAGGTGCTGGGTCCGGGGGGTCCGCAGCGCCGGTACGGGCCGCTGCGGGCACCGGGGAGCACGGGGCCTGGAGACACCTACGGATGAGGTGTCCCTCACGGTAGCGAGAGGTTGACAGCCCGAAGCGCTGGACGCCCGTGTGAGCCTCTTGGAGCCCCTGCCCTGATATGGGGAGTCGGTAGGCGGTCCCCCAGGGCGGCACATGCGGACTCAGGCACCGGCAAACCCCCATCAATGTCAGTGGTACCGGTAGACTGGTAGGTAATCCCGCCGGTTAGCGGGACACGTCGACCAACGCAGAACGACGCAGCCGCTCCTGCCCGGGGCAGGGGAAGGCTCGTGCTGTGCCAGAAAGGGCGCTTCGTGGCCGATTCCGGCAACCTCAACGAGAACAATCCGTCCAATGTCGGTGACACCGGCGCGTCCGCCGAGGTCACCTCGTCGTACGACGCCAGTGCGATCACCGTCCTCGAAGGCCTGGACGCGGTTCGCAAGCGACCTGGCATGTACATCGGCTCGACCGGTGAGCGCGGTCTGCACCACCTGGTGTACGAAGTCGTGGACAACTCGGTCGACGAGGCCCTGGCGGGCCACGCGGACCGTATCGATGTGACGATCCTCGCCGACGGCGGTGTGCGGGTGATCGACAACGGCCGCGGTATTCCGGTGGACATCCACCCGGTGGAGAAGAAGCCGGCGGTCGAGGTCGTGCTGACCGTGCTGCATGCGGGCGGCAAGTTCGGCGGTGGCGGTTACGCCGTCTCCGGCGGTCTGCACGGTGTGGGTGTGTCCGTGGTGAACGCGCTGTCGCAGAAGGTCTCGGTGGAGATCAAGCGTGACGGCTACCGCTGGACGCAGGACTACAAGATGGGTGTCCCGACGGCGCCGCTCGCCAAGCACGAGGGGGTCGCCGACTCGGGCACCTCCGTGACGTTCTGGGCCGACGGGGACATCTTCGAGACCACGGAGTACTCCTTCGAGACGCTGTCGCGGCGTTTCCAGGAGATGGCGTTCCTCAACAAGGGTCTGACGATCTCGCTGACGGACGAGCGCGAGTCGGCCAGGGCGACGGTCGGTGCCGACGACCCGGAGGCCGAGGCCGAGGAGCAGAAGGCCCGTACGGTCACGTATCACTACGAGGGCGGCATCGTCGACTTCGTGAAGTACCTCAACTCCCGTAAGGGTGACGTGATTCACCCGACGGTCATCGATATCGACGCCGAGGACAGGGAGCGGATGCTCTCGGTCGAGATCGCGATGCAGTGGAACTCGCAGTACTCGGAGGGTGTGTACTCCTTCGCGAACACGATCCACACGCATGAGGGCGGTACGCACGAGGAGGGCTTCCGTGCGGCGCTGACGGGTCTGGTGAACCGGTACGCGCGTGACAAGAAGCTGCTGCGGGAGAAGGACGACAACCTTGCGGGTGAGGACATCCGCGAGGGTCTGACGGCGATCATCTCGGTCAAGCTCGGTGAGCCGCAGTTCGAGGGTCAGACGAAGACGAAGCTGGGCAACACGGAGGCGAAGACCTTCGTCCAGAAGATCGTCAACGAGCACCTCACGGACTGGTTCGACCGCAACCCGAACGAGGCCGCAGACATCATCCGCAAGTCGATCGCGGCGGCCACGGCCCGTGTCGCGGCCCGCAAGGCGCGCGATCTGACCCGGCGCAAGGGCCTGCTGGAGTCGGCGTCGCTGCCGGGCAAGCTGTCCGACTGCCAGTCGAACGAGCCGGCGAAGTGCGAGATCTTCATCGTCGAGGGTGACTCCGCCGGTGGTTCGGCGAAGTCCGGCCGCAACCCGATGTACCAGGCGATCCTGCCGATCCGCGGCAAGATCCTGAACGTCGAGAAGGCGCGGATCGACAAGATCCTGCAGAACACCGAGGTGCAGGCGCTGATCTCGGCGTTCGGCACGGGTGTGCACGAGGACTTCGACATCGAGAAGCTCCGCTATCACAAGATCATTCTGATGGCGGACGCCGATGTCGACGGCCAGCACATCAACACGCTGTTGCTCACCTTCCTGTTCCGCTTCATGCGGCCGCTGGTCGAGGCAGGGCATGTCTTCCTCTCCCGCCCGCCGCTGTACAAGATCAAGTGGGGTCGGGACGACTTCGAGTACGCGTACTCCGACCGTGAGCGCGACGCCCTGGTCGAGCTGGGCAAGCAGAACGGCAAGCGGATCAGGGAGGACTCGATCCAGCGCTTCAAGGGTCTCGGCGAGATGAACGCCGAGGAGCTGCGGGTGACCACGATGGACCAGGAGCACCGGGTGCTCGGCCAGGTCACGCTGGACGACGCGGCCCAGGCCGACGATCTGTTCTCGGTGCTGATGGGTGAGGACGTCGAGGCCCGGCGCTCCTTCATCCAGCGCAACGCCAAGGACGTCCGCTTCCTCGACATCTGAGTCGGTCCGTCGCTGACCGCTTCGAAAGGATCTGAGAACCGGCAATGGCCGACGAGACTTCCCCCGCCTTCGGCGGGGACACCCCTGCCCCCGTGACCACCGAGGAAGAAGGACCGCAGATGCGGATCGAGCCCGTCGGGCTCGAGACGGAGATGCAGCGCTCCTACCTCGACTACGCGATGTCCGTCATCGTGTCGCGCGCGCTGCCGGACGTACGGGACGGTCTCAAGCCCGTCCACCGGCGTGTGCTGTACGCGATGTACGACGGCGGGTACCGGCCCGAGAAGGGCTTCTACAAGTGCGCCCGTGTCGTCGGCGACGTCATGGGTACGTACCACCCGCACGGCGACACCTCGATCTACGACGCCCTGGTGCGTCTGGCGCAGCCGTGGTCGATGCGGATGCCGCTGGTGGACTCCAACGGCAACTTCGGCTCCCCGGGCAACGACCCGGCGGCCGCCATGCGCTACACCGAGTGCAAGATGGCGCCGCTGTCGATGGAGATGGTCCGGGACATCGACGAGGAGACCGTCGACTTCCAGGACAACTACGACGGCCGTAACCAGGAGCCGACGGTCCTGCCGTCCCGCTTCCCGAACCTGCTGGTCAACGGCTCGGCGGGTATCGCGGTCGGTATGGCCACCAACATCCCGCCGCACAATCTGCGGGAGGTGGCCCAGGGCGCGCAGTGGTACCTGGAGCACCCGGAGGCCACCCACGAGGAGCTGCTCGACGCGCTGATCGAGCGGATCAAGGGCCCGGACTTCCCGACCGGTGCCCTGGTGGTGGGCCGCAAGGGCATCGAGGAGGCGTACCGCACGGGCCGTGGCTCGATCACGATGCGTGCGGTGGTCGAGGTCGAGGAGATCCAGAACCGCCAGTGCCTGGTGGTCACGGAGCTGCCCTACCAGGTCAACCCGGACAACCTCGCGCAGAAGATCGCCGACCTGGTGAAGGACGGCAAGATCGGCGGTATCGCGGACGTCCGCGACGAGACGTCCTCGCGCACCGGCCAGCGTCTGGTCATCGTGCTGAAGCGGGACGCGGTCGCCAAGGTCGTGCTGAACAACCTGTACAAGCACACCGACCTGCAGACGAACTTCGGCGCGAACATGCTGGCGCTGGTCGACGGTGTGCCGCGCACGCTGTCGCTGGACGCGTTCATCCGTCACTGGGTGACGCACCAGATCGAGGTCATCGTCCGGCGTACGAAGTTCCGGCTGCGCAAGGCCGAGGAGCGGGCCCACATCCTGCGCGGTCTGCTCAAGGCACTGGACGCGATCGACGAGGTCATCGCGCTGATCCGGCGCAGTGACACGGTCGAGGTCGCGCGCGAGGGCCTGATGAGCCTCCTGGAGATCGACGAGATCCAGGCGAACGCGATCCTGGAGATGCAGCTCCGCCGGCTGGCGGCCCTGGAGCGGCAGAAGATCCTCCAGGAGCACGACGAGCTCCAGGCGAAGATCAACGAGTACAACGAGATCCTCGCCTCTCCCGAGCGTCAGCGCCAGATCATCAGCGAGGAACTGGGCGCGCTGGTGGAGAAGTTCGGCGACGACCGCCGCTCCAAGCTGGTGCCGTTCGACGGTGACATGTCCATCGAGGATCTGATCGCCGAGGAGGACATCGTCGTCACCATCACGCGTGGCGGCTATGTGAAGCGCACGAAGACCGACGACTACCGCTCGCAGAAGCGTGGCGGCAAGGGCGTGCGCGGCACGAAGCTCAAGGAAGACGACATCGTCGACCACTTCTTCGTGTCCACGACGCACCACTGGCTGCTGTTCTTCACCAACAAGGGCCGGGTGTACCGGGCCAAGGCGTACGAGCTTCCGGACGTCGGCCGGGACGCGCGCGGTCAGCACGTGGCGAACCTGCTCGCCTTCCAGCCGGAGGAGCGGATCGCTCAGATCCTGGCGATCCGCGACTACGAGGCGGCTCCCTACCTGGTGCTGGCCACGAAGTCGGGTCTGGTGAAGAAGACCCCGCTGAAGGACTACGACTCGCCGCGTTCGGGCGGTGTCATCGCGATCAACCTCCGGGAGACGGACGGTGAGGGCGACGGCGCGTCGGACGAGCTGATCGGCGCGGAGCTGGTGTCGGCGGAGGACGATTTGCTGCTCATCAGCAAGAAGGCGCAGTCGATCCGGTTCACCGCGACGGATGAGGCGCTGCGGCCGATGGGCCGGGCCACATCGGGCGTCAAGGGCATGAGTTTCCGTCAAGGGGACGAGCTGCTCTCGATGAATGTCGTCCGGCCCGGTACTTTCGTCTTCACCGCAACCGATGGCGGATACGCGAAGCGCACAGCCGTCGACGAGTACCGCGTCCAGGGCCGCGGCGGCCTCGGTATCAAGGCCGCCAAGATCGTGGAGGACCGCGGTTCGCTCGTGGGTGCGCTGGTGGTCGAGGAGGCCGATGAGATCCTTGCCATCACGTTGTCGGGCGGTGTGATTCGTACGCGAGTCAACGAGGTCAGGGAGACGGGCCGTGACACCATGGGCGTCCAACTGATCAACCTGGGCAAGCGCGATGCCGTGGTCGGCATCGCCCGTAACGCCGAGGCCGGTCGCGAAGCCGAGGAGGTCGACGCGACGGAGGGGGCCGAAGGCGGGACGGCCGAAGGCGCCGAGGGCACGCAGCCTTCGGCAGGGGAGCACGAGGAGTAAAGCGTGAGCGGAGCCATGGGCGCCGGAGCGGCTGGTTCTGGAGCGAACGGTGCCCGTGGCTCTGCCACGGACTCCCGGGGCGGGCAGGGCAGGGGGGCGACGGTGACGGAGACCCGAGAGGGTCAGGCCTCGTACGACGACCATTCGGAGAGTCCCCTGCCGGGCGAGCGCGAGCAGGCCTCGGCGGCCGGCCGGCAGCCCTATCACCCGCCGCAGGCCTACCAGGTGCCGAAGGAAGGCACCCAGGGCGTGCGCAGGCCGCGTACGGGTGCGCGGACGACTCCGCGTACCCGTAAGGCGCGGCTGCGGGTGGCCAAGGCCGATCCGTGGTCGGTGATGAAGGTCAGCTTCCTGCTGTCCATCGCCCTGGGCATCTGCACGGTGGTGGCGTCCGCCGTGCTGTGGATGGTCATGGACGCGATGGGTGTCTTCTCCACGGTCGGCGGGACGATCAGCGAGGCCACTGGCTCCAACGAGAGCAACGGCTTCGATCTGCAGTCGTTCCTGTCGCTGCCGCGTGTCCTGCTCTTCACCTCGGTCATCGCGGTGATCGATGTGGTGCTGGCCACGGCGTTGGCGACGCTGGGCGCCTTCATCTACAACCTGTCGGCCGGTTTTGTGGGCGGTGTCGAGCTCACGCTCGCCGAGGACGAGTAAGGCCCGGCAGTATCGATCCGGCCTGGGGCCAGGGCCGATTTTGGGACTGGCCCCCACGTGCGCTAATCTTCAGGAGTCGGCGCGCAGGAAAGCGCGAAAAGCGACGCCCGGGGCTATAGCTCAGTTGGTTAGAGCGCATCCCTGATAAGGATGAGGCCACAGGTTCAAATCCTGTTAGCCCCACAATGAAGGCCCGGTGGTTCGGAAGAACCACCGGGCCTTCTGCATGTGCGCCGGACAGGAGTTGGGGGGCATAGGTCACTGATCGGTATCGGCCGGGAGGTATAGTCGGGCGCCAGAGGTCTCCTACGTCAACGAAAGACGAGGTCGCGCGGTGAAGAAGCTTCTCCTGGTCGCACTGGCCGCCATCGGCGGGCTCCTCGTGTACCGCCAGATCCAGGCGGATCGCGCCGAGCAGGATCTGTGGACGGAGGCGACTGACTCCGTGTCCGCAGGTTCGGGTGTGTGAGTTCCAGCAGTCCGAATCCGGGCCCCGGTCGCTTGTGCGGCCGGGGCTCTGTGCTGTCCGGGGGCATTGAGTTCCCGTGCGCGAACAGAGAGCTTGCACAAGTAAATCGAACAGGGTGAGGACAAGGAGCGGCGCGTGACGATGCAGCGCGGGAGGGGCCCACTGGCGCTGGCGGGGGCGGCGGTGTGCGCGGCGGTAATGGCCGGCCCGGCGTG
Organism: Streptomyces sannanensis; assembly: GCF_039536205.1. Classification (GTDB taxonomy): domain Bacteria; phylum Actinomycetota; class Actinomycetes; order Streptomycetales; family Streptomycetaceae; genus Streptomyces; species Streptomyces sannanensis. The sequence goes on from NZ_BAAAYL010000001.1 coordinate 3,488,584, forward strand.
GGCGGCCGACGAGCCGGGTGCGTACGGCTACGACGAGGCGGCGAGGACGGTCAAGGGCGGGGCCACCAGTACGGACGGGCCGCGGCTGCCCGCCGGCTCGACCTATCGGGACTCCATTCGGGCCGGCCAGAAGCTGTACTACCGGGTGGATCTGGACGCGAAGTCCAACGCGTACCTCTCGACCGTGGTCGTACCCGGGCCGGGGACGAAGGTCGCCGGCGACCGTGTCAGGGTGCGGCTGGAGGACCGCCGGGCGGGCAGCTGCGACACCGAGGACACCGGCTTCACGAGCAGCGCCGCGTACCCGCGGCCGGTCACCGCCGTCGTCGCCCGCGTGATCGAGAAGGACCGCACCTCGTGCCAGGAGGCGGGTTCCTACTACCTGGTCGTCGAGCGGGAGGGCGCGCCCACAGCCGACCCCGGCCCATGGGGCCTGGAGATCGGTCATCTGACCGAGCCGGCCCCGAAGGCGGGCGGGCCGACCGCCGCACCCTCCCAGTGGCCCTCGGCGTCCCCGCCGCCGCCCCAGGACGGCCCGCGGGAGCGTCACGGCGGTACGGGCTTCCACACGGCCACCGGACTGGCCCAGGGCGAGTGGACGGACACCATCACGCCGGGCCGGACCCTCTACTACTGGGTGCCCGTCGACTGGGGACAGCAGCTCTTCGCCAGCGCGGACCTGGGCAGTTCGGCGAAAGAGGGCGCCTTCGTGGGTGGCGCCCTCTCGCTGCGGCTGTTCAACCCGGTGCGGTCCCTCGTCACCGGGAAGGACGCGTACTACAGCGGGAAGCAGACGTCGGCCGCGCTCGACCCGGTTCCGCCGGTGGCGTACGAGAACCGCTACAACGCCGGCGACAGCGTCAGCGGAATGCGTTTCGCCGGCGGGTACTACCTCGCGGTCGACCTCAACCCCGAGGTCGTGAAGGACTACGGCAAGGGGCCGTACGGTCTGACGCTGCGGCTGACCATCACGGGCGACGCGAAGAACGGGCCCTACGACGGACCCGCGGGCGAGTTCGCCGTCAGCGACGCCTCCCGGCAAGCGGCCGCGAGCGGGCAGAAGAGCGGGCAGAGGTCCTCCGGCGACACTGCCGACAGCGCCATGCCGGTGGTCGCCGCCGCCGGAATCGGCACGGGCACCGTGCTGGTCCTCGGGCTCGGGGTGTGGACGCTGGCCGCCCGGCGGTCCGCGCTCAGATCCGGCTGAGCGCCCAGAAGCCCACGGCGAAACAGATCAGCGCCACGATCAGGACCGGGACCGCCACCTTCGCGGGCGGTCCCGTCCGCACCCGCACCGAAGGTGCTGCGGACACGGTCTGTGCCGGTGCCTGCTCCCACGCGGGGGAGGCCACCGGCGCCGCGGGGGGAGTGGCCGGTCGCACCGGCGGGGCCAGATGGAAACTGCCGGTCGTCGACATCGCGGACGGCGGCGTCACGGACGGCTGCACGGACGGCTGCACGGACGGCTGGGCGGACGGCTGGGCGGGCGCATGCACGGACTCCCGCACCGGCTGCCGTACGGGCTCCACAGGCCTCTCCACGGGGCCCTGCGGGCCGAATCCGGCCGGAAGCGGGCCCAGTTGGTCGAAGACCTCCACCGGCTCCCCGCCCGGCCCGGCGTCCGGCAGCAGTTCCACAGCCGCGTGCAGTGCCTTGCGCGCCCCGTTGGCCGTACGGAACCGGGCCTGCGGATCCGGCTGGAGCAGCCCCGCCAGGACCTGCCACAGCGGCTCCGGGACACCCTGGGGCGCGCCCGGCGTGCCGTGCGCGGTGAAGTGTTCCACCAGCGCCAGGGCGTCGGGCTTCCTCCCCTTGAGCAGATACAGAGCGACCAGGCCGACGGCGAAGAGATCCGCCGGGAAGTCCGGCTCCGCGCCCGTCATCTGCTCCGGAGCGAAATAACCGGGCGTACCCACCACGTAGTTGGTCTCGGTCAGCCGCGGTTCGCCCTTGCGTATCGCGATGCCGAAGTCGGACAGCCGCAGATGGGGCCGCCCGGTGCCGGTGGCCTCCAGCAGGATGTTCGCCGGCTTGATGTCGCGGTGCACCACGCCCTCCGCGTGCACGGCCGCCAGCCCCGACAGCAGCTGGTCCAGCAGAGCGCACACGAAACGCGGCGGCAGCGGACCGTAGTCACGGATCAGATGGGCCAGTGAGCCGCCGGCCACCAACTCCATGGTGAACAGCACCTTGTCGTCGTCCGCGGCCCAGCTGGCCGGGGCGAGCACGTGCGGATGGTCGATCCGCAGAGCCTGCTCACGGACGAAGCGCAACAACATGTGCGCGTCGCTCTGTTGCAGCACCTTGGCCGCCACATAGCGCCGCCGCCGATGGTCCCAGGCGCGCCAGACCGAGCCCATGCCACCGGCCCCGATCGGCTCGACCAGCTCGTACCGACCAGCGAAGATCTCACCCATTGCGCCGCGCCCGCCCCGTCCGTCGGCTCAGTTCTGGTGCGACTCGTAGTGGGCGACCGCCTCCGCGGTGCGCCCCGCCCCGTACACCCGGAGGAACTCTGCCAGCTCCGGATGGGTCGCGGCGAGCGAGTCCGCCGCGTCGATGATGTCTCCGGCCGCCGCCACCGAGCGCAGCAGCGACTGGATCTCGCGGACCACCCGGCGCACGGTCGGCCCGCCCGAACCGGCCGTCGTCGGGCCGGAGGCGGTGAGGACCGAGCCGCCCTGGGACTTCTTGATCTCGTCCATGCGGTCGGTCGCCTCCCCGGCACTGACGCTGCCGTCGGCGACCTGCACGGCGAGCTCCTGGAGGGCCTGGACACGCTGCACCACGGCCGGGTTGCCGATCTTGGCGCGCTGGCCGCTCATCAGCTGCGACAGCATGGGTGCGGACAGGCCCAGCACCGCCGCGAGCCGCGCCTGGTTCAGCCCGAGATCGTCGATGAGCCGACGGAAGAGCGCCCCCAGAGACTCCCCGTACCAACTGCGCTGAAGCTCTCTGGCTCTCGCGGTCGCTTCCTGCTGCGCTGTATCCATGTGCGCCTCCCCATCGCTGTCGCTTCGCTGGTGCGAAGCTGTCGAGCATCTTACGGAGAGTGGTCGCCGACCGGGAGTCCCAATCCTTTTGCGGGATCCGGGGGGTTACCCGGTACTCTGGTCTGCGGCGGTGGCCGAGGTGATGAGCCTTTCGGCTACGTCCCCTTTTTCGGGGCCTTAGCTCAGTTGGTAGAGCGCTGTCTTTGCATGGCAGATGTCAGGGGTTCGACTCCCCTAGGCTCCACAGACACCCCGAGGGCGCCGGGAGATTCCAGATCTCCCGGCGCCCTTCGCATGCTGTACGGATGATCGGCCGCTCAGGGCTGATCCTCGTCCTCCGCCGCCTCGGACTTGGCCTGCTTGGCCTGCACCTCGGGGTCGAGCACGGCCCGGTCCACGCTGCTGATCTCCGTGGCGGCCGGTGGCTCGACCAGCCAGTCCGGGTTGGCCTGCTTGTCCCACCACCGCCAGGCCGCGTACGCGGCACCCGCCAGCAGGCTGATCAGCACCACTCCCTTGGCCGCCCGGCGCGCCCTGGCCCGGCGCTCGTTCCTGCGGGCCAGCTTGGCGATCTCTTCCACGGTGATCTGTCCGCGCAGGGCTGCCACGGCGGCCGCGCTGCGGGCCATGGCCGCCCCGGCCATCGGCTGAGTCACGGCCACCGCGTGCTCCATGCGCGGCACGGTGTAGTCGGTCGCCTGCCGCGCTGCCTTGCGGGCAGCGCCGGCAGCCTGGTGCGCGGCCTTGTCGACCTTGGGCGGCACATGCGGGGCAATGCGCGCGTCGTACTGGACGCGGGCCTGGCAGCGGGCCTGTCGCGCGGCCTTCGACACCTTCGGTGCGAGCCGTACGCGGGCCTCGTGGGCATAGTGCGCAGCCTGGTCCCTGGCCGTGTCGGCGTAGGGCGCCACCACTTCCGCGGCGTGCAGCACGCTCTCCTTCGCGGTGCCGGTCGCGGCGCGCATGCTGTCCATGCGGGTCACGGGATCCTCCTCCTCGATGGCGGTCGGTGAGTCGCCTTTCCACCCATTTCCGAATCATGCCCGCGAATCGCCCCGACGGCATGCGGGGCGCGCATCCGGGTCACTTGCATCACTCCGGCCACTTCGATCGATTTCGGTCGGGCAAGGTGACATGGGGCATTGCGGTGCAAGGGGAACCTGTGCACGACAATGCCACGGTTCGCCCGCGCGTGCGCTGCTCCGGTGACGACTCGGCCGCATTTCTCCCTTCGGGAGCTGTCCGTGCGAGGATCGGAACAGTCAGTGACGACCTAAGGAAGGCACAACGTGGCCGAGCAGCTTTACGCCACCCTGAAGACGAACCAAGGCGACATCGAGATCCGGCTGCTGCCGGACCACGCCCCCAAGACGGTCAAGAACTTCGTGGAGCTCGCTCAGGGCGAGCGCGAGTGGACCCACCCGGCCACCGGCCGGAAGTCCAACGGCAGGCTCTACGACGGCACGGTCTTCCACCGGGTCATCAGCGGCTTCATGATCCAGGGCGGCGACCCGCTGGGCGACGGCACCGGCGGCCCCGGCTACACGTTCGCCGACGAGTTCCACCCCGACCTCGCCTTCGACAAGCCGTACCTGCTCGCCATGGCCAACGCCGGCCCGGGCACCAACGGCTCGCAGTTCTTCATCACCGTGGCGCCCACCGCCTGGCTGACCCGCAAGCACACGATCTTCGGCGAGGTCTCCAACGAGGCCAGCAAGAAGGTCGTGGACGCCATCGCGGCCACGCCGACCAACCCGCGCACCGACCGCCCGGTCGAGGACGTCGTCATCGAGTCGGTCGTCGTCGAGACCCGCTGAGACGCTGGGCCGTTCCCCCAGGGGAACCAATCCGCCCCGCCCGTCCGTATGGGGTACGTATGGGTTACGTTCCCCATACGGACGGGCGGGGCGGCGTCGCGTGCCCACCCCCTACAAGGACGAGGGGACCGATGGACCAGGGCTGCTACCGGCACCCGGACAGGGAAACCGGCATCCGCTGTACCCGCTGCGAGCGCCCGATCTGCACCGAGTGCATGGTCAGCGCCTCGGTCGGATTCCAGTGCCCCGAATGCGTACGCGGGGGACCGGGGAACGGCCACAGCCCCGCCGCGGCCCGGCCGCGCACCATCGCGGGCGGCACGGTCGCGCGCGATCCGCACCTGGTCACCAAGATCCTGCTGGCCGTCAACACGGTCTTCTTCATCGCCGCGCTCGCAGGCGGCAAGCAGGTGGTCGACGAGCTGGTGCTGTGGGGCTACGGCGTCGCGGACGGCGGGTACTACCGGCTGCTGACCTCGATGTTCCTGCACGAGGCGCCCTGGCACTTCGCCTTCAACATGCTCGGCCTGTGGTGGCTCGGGGCCCCGCTGGAGGCAGCGCTCGGCCGCGCCCGCTATCTGACGCTCTATCTGCTCTCCGGGCTGGCCGGGGGCGCCCTCAGCTATCTGCTCGCCGCCCCCAACGAGGGCTCTCTCGGTGCCTCCGGTGCGATCTTCGGGCTGCTGGGCGCCACCGCGGTCCTGATGCGCCGGCTCAACTACGACATGAGGCCGGTCATCGCGCTCCTCGCGCTGAACCTGCTCTTCACCTTCACCTGGAGCGGAATCGCCTGGCAGGCCCATGTCGGCGGCCTGATCGCGGGCACGGTGATCGCCTACGGGATGGTGCACGCGCCCCGCGAGCGCCGGACGGCGGTGCAGTTCGGCACCTGCGCGCTGGTGCTGCTGGCCATCGTCGGCACCGTGGCGGCGAGGACTGCGGCGCTCATCTGAGCGACCGGGGCTCAGTTGTCCACAGCGGACTCCACAGTCGGTACCGGATCCTGTGCATCGAGTGGGAAACAAGTGTGCCCCTTGTCACTGACATGGGTTTTCCCAGCAGGGACAAGGGGCGAGCCACTTCGGGAGCAACGCCGTGACAGTCACACCGGCGTCAACATCCACGGAGTTATCCACAGATCGTCTGAACTTTTCCCACAGTGGTGTGGACAGAGTTGTGGATAACTCGGGAGGGTGCGGCCTGGTCGGCTACTTCCACTGGGTGGAGACGCCGAAGCCGGCAGCGATGAAGCCGAAGCCGATCACGATGTTCCAGTTCGTGAGGGACTGGATGGGCAGCGCACCCTCGGTCACATAGAAGACCACGATCCAGGCCAGCCCGATCAGGAACAGCGCGAGCATCACCGGGGCCACCCAGCTGCGACTGGACAGCTTGATGGCGGTCGCCTGCCTGGTCGGCGGAGGCGTGTAGTCGGCCTTCTTGCGGATACGTGACTTCGGCACGAGGAACTCTCCTGTCGATGCGCTGCGTGGCCGCGCAGGGAACCTTGGCTTTCGCCGGGACGGATACGGGGAACGCTGCCTTTCCCCAGGCGTCAGTTAGCGTAGTGGTTCCGCGGGTCTTAAGGAGATAAGGGTACGTTGAGGAATTCCCTGCGACCGGTACGGCTGCTCACCGCTGCCGTCTTCGCGCTCGCCGGTCTGATCTTCGTCACCAGCTTCAACACGGCCAAGGGCACCAACATCCGCACCGACGCCTCGCTGCTGAAGCTCTCCGATCTCATCCGGCAGCGCAGCCACAGGAACGCGGAGCTGGACGCGGAGACCGCCGCCGTGCGCGGCGACGTAGACGACCTCGTCCGCCGGGACGACGGCAGCACCAAGGCCGAGGACGAGAAGCTGGAGACCCTCGCGCAGGCCGCGGGCACCCGCGAGCTCACCGGCCGGGCCCTCACCGTCTCCCTCGCCGACGCCCCGCCCAACGCGACCGCCGCACCCGGCTACCCCGAGCCGCAGGCCAACGACCTGGTCATCCACCAGCAGGACCTCCAGGCCGTCGTGAACGCCCTGTGGCAGGGCGGCGCCCAGGGCGTCCAGGTCATGGACCAGCGGCTCATCTCCACCAGCGCGGTCCGCTGCGTCGGCAACACCCTGATCCTCCAGGGCCGCGTCTACTCCCCGCCGTACAAGGTCACCGCGGTCGGCGACACCGACAAGCTGCGGAAGGCCCTTGCCGACTCCCCGGCGATCCAGAACTACCAGCTGTACGTCAAGGCATACGGGCTCGGCTGGAAGGTCGACGAGCGCGAGACGGTGACTCTGCCCGGCTACTCGGGCACAGTGAATCTCCATTACGCCGAGCCCGCGGAGTAGCGCCCGGGGGGAACGGGGGTGCGCCTGTGCGCCTGGTCGTCAGGACCCTCAGTGAACTGTGCATCACCGTCGGCGCGATCGTCGTGCTGTTCGTGGCCTACGTGCTGTTCTGGACCGGGATCGAGGCGGACGGAGCCTCGGACGCCCAGATCGGCCGGCTCCAGCGGCAATGGACACAGACACCGGGCCCCGGGCCCGGGCGGAAGCCGACGGCGCCCCCCGCGCCGCCGGCGTACCGGCACGGCAAGCCCTTCGCCGTCATGTACATCCCGCGCTTCGGCAAGGACTGGGACTGGCCCGTACTGGAGGGCGCCGAGGTCGCCACCCTGAAGAAGGGCCTCGGCCACTACGCGGGGACGGCCGAGCTGGGTGGTACGGGCAACTTCGCGGTGGCCGGGCACCGGCGTACGTACGGCGACCCCTTCAAGGACTTCCCGAGGCTGCGGCCCGGCGACGCGGTACTGTTGACGGACGGCACGACCTGGTTCACGTACCGCGTCCACAGCCGCCCGTACCGGACCGTCCCCAGCGACATCGGGGTGATCGATTCCGTGCCCCGCCCCATGGAACCGGACGCCACCCCTTTCCGGGGGCCCGGCCGCTATCTGACACTGACCACCTGCGACCCGGAGTGGGGCAGCAGCCACCGGCTGGTCGTCTGGGCGCGTCTCGAAGCCACCCGCCCTGCGGCGGACGGCAGACCACGAGCTGTCCACAGCTGACCCACGCACCCCGTCGGCCCTCTAATCTGGTTCCGTACCGATCGGAAGGAACGCGGACGGCATGTACGGCTGGATCTGGCGGCATCTGCCGGGGAACACATGGGTGAAAGCGTTCATTTCACTCCTGCTGATCCTTGGGACCGTCTATGTCCTCTTTCAGTACGTCTTCCCGTGGGCGGAGCCGCTGCTTCCGTTCAGCGATGTGACGGTCGATGAGAGCATGGGGTCCGTACGGTGAGCGCGCGCATTCTGGTGGTCGACAACTACGACAGCTTCGTCTTCAACCTCGTCCAGTACCTCTACCAGCTCGGCGCGGAGTGCGAGGTCGTCAGGAACGACGAGGTGTCCACCGCGCACGCGCAGGACGGCTTCGACGGGGTGCTGCTCAGCCCCGGACCGGGCGCGCCCGAGCAGGCCGGGGTGTGCATCGAGATGGTGCGCCACTGCGCCGCAACCGGGGTGCCCGTCTTCGGTGTCTGCCTGGGCATGCAGTCGATGATGGTCGCGTACGGCGGTGTGGTGGGCCGGGCCCCCGAGCTGCTGCACGGCAAGACCTCGCCGGTCACGCACAACGGCACGGGCGTCTTCGCCGGGCTGCCGTCGCCGTTCACCGCCACCCGGTACCACTCGCTGGCCGCCGAGCCGGACACGCTGCCCGCGGAGCTGGAGGTCACGGCGTGGACCGAGGACGGCATCGTGATGGGCCTGCGCCATCGTGAACTGCCCGTCGAGGGAGTGCAGTTCCACCCGGAGTCGGTGCTCACCGAACACGGCCACCGGATGCTCGCCAACTGGCTGGTGCAGTGCGGTGACGCGGGTGCCGTCGGACGTTCGGCGGGGCTCGCGCCGGTGGTGGGCAAGGCCGCGGCGTGACCACACCCGGGGGACACGGCTCGCCGTGGTTCCGCGCGGACAACATGACGGCGGCCCGGGGTGCGACTGAACCGCCGTTGTACGTCCCTGCGGACGACGAGACCGTGGCCCTCCGGGTCACGTCGGGGCCGGATCCCCGGCCGGCCCCTCAGCCGCCCCTCCAGCCGTCCACAGGAGGCCGTGCGGAGCGGCGCCGGGCCGCCAAGGGCCGAGGCGGCCGACGGGGCGCTCACCGGCCCGCCGGCGCGCCTCCCGCGCCCTCCCGGCCGCTCTCCCGGGTCGAGGCCCGGCGGGCGGCCAGGGCCCGCAAGGAGAGAGCGGCGGTCGTCGCCAGCCGGGTCGTCGGAGAGCTGTTCATCACGCTCGGCGTGGTCATGCTGCTGTTCGTCACCTACCAGATGTGGTGGACGAACATACGGGCCCACCAGCAGGCCAACGGCGCGGCGAACCAGATCCAGGACGCCTGGGAGAAGGGCCGTCGGGTCGGCGCCTTCGAACCCGGTGAGGGCTTCGCCATCATGTACATCCCGAAGCTCGACGTCGAGGTCCCCATCGCCGAGGGCATCGACAAGCACAAGGTCCTGGACCGCGGCATGGTCGGGCACTACGGCGAGGGCCCCCTGAAGACGGCGATGCCCGCCGACAAGCAGGGCAACTTCGCGGTGGCCGGCCACCGCAACACGCACGGCGAGCCGTTCCGGTACATCAACCGCCTGCAGCCCGGCGACCCGATCGTCGTGGAGACTCAGGACGCCTTCTACACGTACGAGATGACCAGCGTCCTGCCGCAGACTCCGCCGTCGAACGTCCGTGTCATCCAGCCCGTACCGGAGGGCTCCGGCTTCACCGGACCCGGCCGGTACATCACGCTGACCACTTGCACCCCGGAGTTCACCAGTACGTACCGGCTGATCGTGTGGGGCAAGATGGTCGACGAACGACCGCGCAGCAAAGGCAAACCGGACGCGCTCGTGGGCTGATCGGCCGAGAAGGGAACAGGTGCAGTGTCACGTGCGCGCCGCCGTCGTATTGCCGGCGTCATCAGCGTCTTCGGCGAACTCCTTATCACAGCGGGCCTGGTGCTCGGCTTGTTCGTCGTCTACTCCCTGTGGTGGACGAACGTCCTCGCCGACCGCGAGGCGTCCGCGCAGGGCGACGACGTACGCAACGGCTGGGCGAGCGGAGCCCCTGGCGCCCCGGGTGCTCTCGACACCAAGGACGGCATCGGCTTCCTGCACGTGCCGGCCATGGGCGGCGACGAGACGCTGGTGAAGCGCGGCACGAGCAGCGGGATCCTCAACGACGGCGTCGCCGGCTACTACACCGAGCCGCTCGAGTCCGCCCTCCCCTGGGACAAGCAGGGCAACTTCACACTGGCCGCGCACCGGGACGGGCACGGGGCGAAGTTCCACAACATCCACAAGCTGACGAACGGCGACTCGATCGTCTTCGAGACGAAGGACACCTGGTACGTCTACAAGGTTTTCGCGAAGCTCCCCGAAACCTCGAAGTACAACGTGAACGTGCTGCTGCCGGTCCCCGAGGAGTCGGGCAGGACGAAGCCCGGCCGCTACATCACGCTGACGACGTGCACCCCGATGTACACGTCGAACTACCGGTACATCGTGTGGGGCGAGCTGGAGCGCACGGAGAAGGTGGACAAGGACCGCACGCCGCCGGCGGAGCTGCGGTAGCGTGACGGGCTGTCACGCTTAACCGTGTCTGTGGATAACTTTCCCATCAGAACCTCACTGTGAGGTTCTGACCATGAGCCGGGCCCGAAGCCGCAACCTCATCTTGCGACTTCGGGCCCTTCAGTGTTCCCGGGTACTAGCGCAGCACCTGCAGTCTGGCTCCGGCGCTCCACGACTCCAGCAGGCCGCGATGCACTGCCGTGACGCCGCCCTGCACCGCGACATCGAGCGCATCGCGCGTGAACTGGCAGGTCGCCACGTAGAGGGCCACCTCGGCCTTGTGGAGCGTCTTCGCCCCGATGAACTTCTGCATCTCCCCGCTGCAGACCGAGCGGAACGGCGCGAAGTTCTTGCACTGGACGACCATGCGACGTCCGTCGGGGGTGTACCCGACGATGTCCGCTCCAAGGTCCCCGTTCCCGCCGTGGACCTCGATGTCGGTGCAGCCGTCCCGGCGGAGCAGGCCTGCGATGTGCTGCTCGAACTCCCGCCAGTTCATGGCGTCGACGGATGCCATGACCCCGGCGAGCCCGCGCTGTTCCTGGGCGCGCTCCAGGCGCCGCAGCCGTACGTCGTGCTGGACGAGTTTCCGCTCGATCCGCTGCACGTCCTTGCGCAGGGAGATCAGCTCGCGCCGCTGTTCGCTCGACGATTCGATGAGGGTGTTGAGAATGGGGACGATGGTCTTGCCCATGAGCCGGGTGAAGCTCGCCTCGCTGAGCCGGGTGATGCGAGCGTCGAGTGACTCGTCCTCGGCGTGCCTGTGGACATAGTTATCCACAGGCTGGGTCCGGATCATGTACTCCATGTCGAGCAGGTAGGTACGCACCTGACGTGCGACTTCGCTGTCTCGGAGCAGCATGGCGACGTTTAGGACGGCGCGCCGGGAGTACAGCGTGAGGCCGCGCGCGGCTGTGGATGAGGTGACGGATAGAGGGACATGATGTCCCTCTTAAAACTTTCAAGTTCTTTGCCGTGTAGCGTGCGCATGCCGTTCTGAGTCAGCTCGTCACGGTGGCGCTGCGTCAGCTTCCGGATGACGTACTCACTGACCTCGAAGTACACCGCGACCATTGCCGTCGTCACGTGCATGCCGTCTGGCAGCAGCGACAGTGCCTTGACGCGAGCAAGTACGTCCGTCCGGTCCGCGACGCTTGCGCGCAGGGACCTGGATTCCAGCAGAGCCACCTCGTTGATCACGTACCTGCTCCCTCCCGGGGCGGAGCTCGATACTCCACCCCATTCGGTCCAACGAGTCATGACATATGAAGACACGCTCGAATTATGGGTGGATGTGCGGTGTGCGATTGAGGTCTTGGAGGACCTCAGCCTTGGGTTCGTGGGCGACAGCCCTCCTTGAAGAAGGTCTGTCGCACAGGCCTGTGGACAACGAAGAGCCCCGGCACCCTTTCGGGTGCCGGGGCTCATGTGCTTCGTCGGGGCGGGCCTCAGCCTTGGCCGAACATGCCGCCGAAGACATTGGTGCCGTCCGCTCCCTGGGCGACCAGGACGACCGGTTGGGTGTTGGGGTCCACCTGGGTTCCCGGGGGGACGCTCTGCTGGGTCACGATGGCCTTCTCGTCGGGGCCCTGGATCTGGATGTTCTTGAAGCCCTGTTGCTCCAGCTCCCGCTTGGCCTGCTTGATGGGCCGCTGCGTCACATCGGGCATCGCCACCAGCTGTGGCTGCTGCTGCCCCTTGGAGACCTGGAGGGTGATCTGGGTGTCCTTGGGGTACTTGCCGGGCTGCGGGCTCTGGCTGACCACGGTGCCCGCAGGCTGGGGGGAGTCCACCTCCTGGCGCTGGATGTTCGTGAAGCCCACGTCCTTGAGCTGCTTCTCGGCGTTCTGGTAAGGCACGCCCGGCGTGATGAGCGGAAGTGCGATCCCGCTGCTCTTGGAGATCTCCAGCGTGACCTCGGAGCCCTTCTCCGCCTCGGCGTTGCCCTCGGGGTTCTGGCTGAGGACCCGGCCCGGCTCCTGGTCGGACTCGGTGTACGTGAACTTCACAGCGAAGTCGCGTTCCTTGAGGATCCGCTCGGCGTTGTCCTTGGTCTTCTCCGTGACATCCGGAACCTGGACCTTGGGCGCGCCCGTGGAGACCGTGACCGTGATGGTCTCGCCCTTCTGCATCTTGCCGCCCGGCGCGCGGTCCTGGGTGCAGATGCTGTCCTTGGGCTGGTCCTCGCAGGGCTCCTTCTTGCCGACCGCGAGTACCACTTCCGCGTTCCTCGCCAGGTCGTCGGCTTCGTCGAGCGTTTCGCCGACCAGCCGGGGCACGGTCACCCTGTCCGTGTCGCCGCCGCCTCCGGCGAAGACGGCCTTGCCGATGAGGATCGCGCCGACGAGGACCAGGACGCCGGCGGCGGCCAGCAGGATCGTCGAGGCGTTGGACTTCTTCTGCTGCTGGCGGCGGCGGCCGGGGCGGTCCTCGTAGCCGTAGCCCCCGTTGTCACCGCCGATCGGCGGCATCATCGAGGTCTGGCCGACGGGCGCCTGGTCGGCGGTGCGCAGGGCGGTGGTGGGCTGCTCCTCGGGCAGGTAGCCGCCGCCGTAGCCGACCGCGCCCAGGGCCTGGGTGGCCGCGACGGGCCGGCCTTCGAGGCAGGCCTCGATGTCGGCGCGCATCTCGTCGGCGGACTGGTAGCGGTAGTCCGGGTCCTTGACGAGCGCCTTGAGGACGATCGCGTCCATGTCGGGCGTGATCTCGGGGTCGAAGTTGCTCGGCGGCTGCGGCTCCTCCCGTACGTGCTGGTAGGCGACCGCGACCGGGGAGTCACCGATGAACGGCGGCCGGACGGTGAGCAGCTCGTAGAGCAGGCAGCCGGTGGAGTAGAGGTCGGAGCGGGCGTCGACGGTCTCGCCCTTGGCCTGCTCCGGGGAGAGGTACTGGGCTGTGCCGATGACGGCGGCGGTCTGGGTCATGGTCATGCCGGAGTCGCCCATGGCGCGGGCGATGCCGAAGTCCATGACCTTGACCTGGCCGGTGCGCGTCAGCATGACGTTGGCCGGCTTGATGTCGCGGTGGACGATGCCGTTGCGGTGCGAGTACTCGAGCGCCTGGAGGATGCCGATGGTCATCTCCAGCGTGCGCTCGGGCAGCAGTTTGCGGCCGGAGTGAAGAAGTTCACGCAGGGTGGAGCCGTCGACGTACTCCATCACGATGTACGGGATGGAGACGTTGTCGACATAGTCCTCGCCGGTGTCGTAGACAGCGACGATGGCCGGGTGGTTGAGCGAGGCGGCGGACTGGGCCTCGCGGCGGAACCGGGCCTGGAAGGACGGGTCGCGGGCGAGGTCGGCCCGCAGCGTCTTCACGGCGACGGTACGGCCGAGGCGGGTGTCATGGGCGAGGTAGACCTCGGCCATGCCACCACGGCCGAGCACCGAGCCCAGCTCGTACCGGCCGCCGAGGCGACGCGGCTCTTCCATAGCTATTCCAGCCCTCTCCGTCTGTCCCGACCAAACCCGTGCGTGGTCCGGCGGTGTGCTGTTCGCGCATACGCTACCGGGCACGCCTTGCCTGATACGCCCATGGCCGTCACCTGATACAGGACCGGTACCGCAACACGTACGGATACGACGGGGGCGTGACCGGCATCACTGCTTGCCGAGAACCGCCTTCATCACGTCCTTTGCGATGGGTGCGGCGAGACCGCCACCGGTGACTTCGCCCGTCCTTGCCTTGCTGTCCTCGATGACGACGGCGACCGCGACCGGGGAGCCGTTGTCGTTCTTGGCATACGAGATGAACCAGGCATAGGGAGTTCCGGTGTTGTTCTCGCCGGTTTCCGCGGTGCCCGTCTTGCCGCCCACCTGAGCGCCGGAAATCTTGGCATTGCCGCCGGTGCCGTTCTCGACGACGTTCTCCATCATCTGCTGGATCAGCTGCGCGTTCTTCTGGGAGACGGGCCGGCTCATTTCCTCCGGCTTGGTCTTCTCGATGACGTCGAGGTTCGGAGCGGTCAGCCGGTCGACCATGTACGGCTTCATGAGCTTGCCGTCATTGGCGATCGCAGCGGTGACCATGGCCATCTGCAGCGGGGTGGCCGCGGTGTTGTACTGGCCGATGGCGGACAGCGCGTTACTGGAACGCTCCATCTTCTTGTCGTAGACGCTGGCGTCCGCCCGGACGGGGGTGAAGATCTCGCTGTTGAAGCCGAACTTCTCGGCCATCTTCACCATGTCGTCCCGACCGACATCATCGCCGAGCTTGGCGAAGACGGAGTTGCAGGAGACCCTCATCGCCTCGTTCAGGCTGGCGTTCTCGCAGCCGCCGGCGTGGTTCTTCATGATGGTGCGCGTGTTGGGCAGGAAGTACGGCTCGGGGGTGTCGGTCGGGGCGTTGATGTCCGTGACCTTGCCGTACTCCAGGGCCGCGGCGGCGGTGACGACCTTGAAGGTGGAACCGGGCGCGTAGATCTCGCGCAGCGTCCGGTTCTTCATCGGCTCGTTCTTGTCCTTCAGGAGCTTCTGCCGATTGGCGGAGTCGTTGTCGGAGTTGCCGGCGAAGACCGAGGGGTCGTAGGACGGCGTGGAGGCGAGGGCGAGGATGGCGCCGGTCCGCGGGTCGATGGCGGCAACGGCACCCTTCTTGTCGCCGAGTCCTTCGTAGGCGGCCTTCTGGGCGGCGGCGTTCAGGGTGGTGACGACGTTGCCGCCCTGCTTCTTCTCGCCGGTGAACATGCCGAGCGTGCGGTCGAAGAAGAGCCGGTCGTCGTTGCCGGTGAGAATGCCGTCCTCGATGTTCTCGATCTGGCTGGCGCCGAAGGCCTGGGAGGCGAAGCCGGTGACGGGGGCCCACATGGGGCCGTCGATGTAGGTGCGCTTGTACTTGAAGTCGCCGCTCTTGGTCTCGACCGACGATGTGACGGGCTTGCCCTCGACGATGATGTTGCCGCGCGGGTTGCTGTAGCGCTCGATGAGTACGCGGCGGTTGTACTTGTGTGAGTTCAGTTCGTCTGCGCGGACGTACTGAAGCCAGTTGTCACGGATGAGCAGCGTGAGGACGAGAAGGCCGCAGAAGATCGCGATCCGGCGCACGGGCTTGTTCACGGTCGGACCACCTGGGTCATCTCGGCGTCGGGGTGTGATGCGGGGGCGGGTGCGGGACGGCGCGCGGTGTCGCTGATGCGGATCAGGATGCCGATCAGTGCCCAGTTGGCGATCACGGACGAACCGCCGTACGCCATGAACGGCATCGTCATACCGGTCAGCGGGATGAGGCCCATGACGCCGCCGGCGACGACGAAGACCTGAAGGGCGAAGGCGCCCGAGAGGCCGACGGCGAGCAGCTTGCCGAAGGGGTCGCGGGCGGCGAGCGCGGTGCGCATGCCGCGTTCGACGATCAGCGCGTAGATGAGCAGGATCGCCATGATGCCGGCGAGGCCGAGCTCCTCACCGAAGGTGGCGAGGATGAAGTCCGAGTTGGCGGCGAACCTGATGAGGTCGGAGTGGCCCTGACCGAGGCCGGTGCCGAGGGTGCCACCGGAGCCGAAGGCCATCAGAGCCTGCAAGGACTGCTCGGAATGGCCGGCGACGCCCTGCCTGCTCAGTGTGTACTCGCGCACGGGGTCCAGCCAGGCCTGGACGCGCTGCTGGACGTGTGGCTCGAAGGAGGCGACACCGACGGCGCCGACGGCGGACATCAGCAGACCGAAGACGATCCAGCTGGTCCGCTCCGTGGCGACGTACAGCATGATGACGAACATTCCGAAGAACAGCAGCGACGTACCGAGGTCGGTCTCGAAGACGAGGATGAGGATCGAGATCGCCCAGACGACAAGAATCGGGCCGAGGTCGCGGCCGCGCGGCAGGTACAGGCCCATGAAGCGGCGGCTGGCGAGGGCCAGTGCGTCGCGCTTCACCATCAGATAGCCGGCGAAGAAAATCGCCAGCACGATCTTCGCGAACTCACCCGGCTGGATGGAGAACCCGGCGATCGAGATCCAGATCTTGGCGCCGTAGATGTTGGCGCCGAGGCCCGGGACCAGGGGGAGCAGCAGCAGGAACAGCGCGCTGATCATGGAGATGTATGTGTAGCGCTGCAGGACGCGGTGGTCCTTGAGGAAGAGCAGTACGGCGATGAACAGCGCGACGCCCAGTGCGGTGTACATCAGCTGGCGGGGCGCGGCGGTCCCGGCCTGGTGGATCGACTGGAGCAGCTTGGACTGATCCAGCCGCCAGATGGCCACCAGGCCCAGCCCGTTCAGCAGCGTGGCCAGCGGGAGCAGCAGCGGGTCGGCGTACTTGGCGTACTTGCGCACCACGAGGTGGGCGATTCCCGCGAGCAGGGCGAAGCCGAGGCCGTAGGCGAGCATGCCTGCGGGGAGTTCGCCGTTGATGGCGAGGCCCACGTTCGCGTAGGCGAAGATCGGGATGAGCACCGCGAACGCGAGCAGCATCGCCTCGGTGTTGCGCCGGCTCGGTGCTTCGATCGCGCCGATGGTGGTCGTGTTGGTGACAACGCTCATGGTGATGAATGGCCCCCTACGGCCCTACTGCTTGCCGCACTGCGGGACCAGCTTCTGCTCTTCCGCGGAGAGGCTGGGGCCCGGTGTGGGAGTCGGCGCGTTCGTGGTCGTGGTCTGCGTCGTGGGCGTGCCGGTGGTGCCGCCTGCCTCGCCCTCGCCGGACTTGGCGTTGTTCTCGCGTTCGGTCCTGCGGCGCTCTTCGTCCTTCTTGCAGGCGGATGCCTGGAGGGCGAGTTCGTCGATCTTGCTGCGGGCGCTGCCGAGGCTGGACTCCGAGATGGTGCCCTCGACCAGCTTGCGCTGGTAGGCGGGCAGGTACTTGAGTTCGATCTCGGGGTGGTCCTTCTCGAGCTTGGAGAGCTTTATCCAGGCCAGGTCCTGGCTGATGCCGCGGTAGAGGGCGACGTGCTCTTCGTTGGCGCCGACGTAGTACTGGCTCTGGGTCCAGCGCCAGCCGCCGTACAGACCGCCGCCCGCGACGGCGAGGGCGAGGGCGGAGTAGAGGGAGCGCTTGAGCCATGTGCGGCCGGTGCGCGGTTTGGTGAAGTCCTCGTCGGTGTACCCGCCGAAGCTGCCTTCGGGGGCGTAGCCGGTGTCGGGGCCGCTGCCGGGCGGTCCGAAGCCGCCGCCGGGGGGCGGGACGTCGGTGCCGGGGCGCTGCTGGCCGGGGCGGCCGAGCCGGGCGGCGCGGCCGGCCGGGGTCTGCATGGCGCCGTCGACGCCGAGCTGGAGCTGGTTCTCGGCGACCGCGCCGACGACGACGGGGGTGTCGCTGAGGTGGCCGGCGAGGGTGTCGCCGCCGTCGACGTCGAGGACGTCGGCGATGATGACGGTGATGTTGTCGGGGCCGCCGCCGCGCAGGGCGAGGTTGATGAGTTCCTGGACGGTTTCCTGGGGGCCCTGGTAGCTGGCGAGGGCTTCTTCCATCGTCTGGTGGGAGACGACGCCGGAGAGGCCGTCGGAGCAGATCAGGTAGCGGTCGCCGGCCCGGACCTCGCGGATGGAGAGATCGGGTTCGACGTGGTCGCCGCTGCCCAGGGCGCGCATGAGGAGCGCGCGCTGCGGGTGGGTGGTGGCTTCTTCCTCGGTGATTCGGCCCTCGTCGACGAGGCGCTGCACCCAGGTGTGGTCCTGGGTGATCTGGGTGAGGAGGCCGTCGCGCAGCAGGTAGGCGCGGGAGTCGCCGACATGGACGAGTCCGAGGCGCTGGCCGGTCCACAGCAGGGCGGTGAGGGTGGTCCCCATGCCTTCGAGCTGGGGGTCCTCCTCGACCATGACCCGGAGCTGCTCGTTGGCGCGCTGTACCGCGGTGCCGAGCGAGGTGAGGATGTCGGAGCCGGGGACGTCGTCGTCGAGCTGGACGAGGGTGGAGATCACCTCGGAGGAGGCGACCTCTCCGGCGGCTTGTCCGCCCATGCCGTCGGCGATGGCGAGAAGGCGTGGTCCGGCGTAGCCGGAGTCCTCGTTGCCCTCCCGGATCATGCCCTTGTGCGATCCGGCGGCGAAGCGCAGTGACAGACTCATGCGCACCTCGCCCGTCGGCTGCTCCGGATACAACCGGTCTTGAGCCACACTGCCCACCCTCCGGTCGGGAGCCGGTGCGGGTCCAGGGTGGGGACCTGCGCGGCTCGCTCGCTCCGCTCGCTCATTGTCGTACTACTTCCGCAGCTCGATGACGGTCTTGCCGATGCGGATCGGCGCGCCCAGCGGAATCGGGGTCGGGGTGGTGAGTCGGGTCCGGTCGAGATATGTGCCGTTGGTGGACCCGAGATCCTCGACGATCCAATTGCCGTCACGGTCCGGGTAGATCCTGGCATGCCTGCTGGACGCGTAGTCGTCGTCGAGGACGATCGTCGAGTCGTGCGCCCGGCCCAGGGTGATGGTCTGCCCCTGCAGCGCCACGGTGGTGCCGGTGAGGGTGCCCTCGGAGACGACCAGTTTGGTCGGGGCACCTCGGCGCTGGCGCTGTTGCGGGGGCGCGGCGGCGCTCTGCCGTGCCTGCTGTGGGCGGTTGTCGGCGGCGCGGCGTGAGCCGCGCTGCGTGACGCGCGTACCGAACAGGTCGCTGCGGATGACCTGTACGGCCACGATCACGAACAGCCACAGTACGGCCAGGAAACCCAGCCGCATGACCGTCAGGGTCAGCTCTGACATTGCCCCCGCTTCATCCTTCGGCTTGCCGGTAAACGATGGTTGTGCTGCCCACGACGATCCGCGAGCCGTCGCGGAGCGTAGCGCGGGTGGTGTGCTGCCCGTCCACCACGATGCCGTTGGTGGACCCGAGATCCTGGATCGTCGAGGGCGTTCCGGTCCGGATCTCGCAGTGCCGGCGGGAGACGCCGGGGTCGTCGATCCGCACGTCGGCCTCGGTGCTGCGGCCCAGCACCAGCGTCGGGCGGGAGATCTGGTGGCGGGTGCCGTTGATCTCGATCCAGCGCCGTACCTGGCCGCCGCCCGGCGTCGCGCCGGGGGCGGTGGGACGGTGGTTCATGGGGGCGCCGGCGCGGCCGGCGCCCGGCGGTGCGGCCGGCATGGGCGGTGCGGCGGCCGGCGGGTAGCCGTAGCCGCCGGGGGCTCCCTGGGGGCGGCGGGGCGCTTGCTGCGGGGCTCCCTGGGGGGCCTGCGGCTGGGAGGCACTGGAGGCGAGGGTGCGGCTGCGTACCCGGTACAGGCCGGTGTCGAGGTCGTCGGCCTTTTCGAGGTGCACCTTGATGGGGCCCATGAAGGTGTAGCGCTGCTGCTTGGCGTAGTCGCGTACGAGTCCGGAGAGCTCGTCGCTGAGCTGGCCGGAGTACGGGCTGAGGCGCTCGTAGTCGGGGGCGCTGAGCTCCACGATGAAGTCGTTGGGGACGACGGTCCGCTCGCGGTTCCAGATGCTGGCGTTGTTGTCGCACTCGCGCTGGAGCGCGCCGGCGATCTCGACGGGCTGGACCTCGGACTTGAACACCTTCGCGAAGGTGCCGTTGACCAGACCTTCGAGACGCTGCTCGAAACGCTTCAGGACTCCCATGGGGCACCTCCTCCGTCGTTGTCGTCCTGGTACTGCTTACTGATCGTATCCACGCGTCGGGAAATCGGCTGGTTCCCCTTGTCTGCCCAGTGGGCGGGTGTCACCTCTCACACGGATCGTAGAGGTGGCCCATGGACAGTGTCCCGCACCCGGGGTGCACTCAGGAGGAGTGGGTGGAGCGGGGATCGCGTTCCCGTTTCCGCTGCCTTCATGCCGGTCGGCCGGCCGACCGGGAACAAGGGATGTGAAGGCACCTGCGGGGACGTGCTAATGTTCTGCATGTCGGAAGGCGCCGCGCCAAAAGGTGAGAGGTCCGGAAGACACACCCAATGCGCGGGTGGCGGAATAGGCAGACGCGCTGGATTCAGGTTCCAGTGCCCGCAAGGGCGTGGGGGTTCAACTCCCCCCTCGCGCACCATACGGAGCGGCCCCCGTCGACGGAAGTCGACGGGGGCCGCTCCGCTTTGTCGGTGCGGCTGTGCGCGCGACGTTGGTCACTGTGCACCGAGACGAAAGTGGACAGTGTCACGTCGGGCCCGGTGCCTAGGGTCGGGGCGTGGACGCTGTGATGAAGCTCCGGGCGCGATGGAAGTGGCCGGCCAGGCCGGAATTGTGGTCCCGTCGGCGGCTGGCGGGCGAACTGGTGCTCGCCGTCGTGATGGCGCTGCTGGCCGCCGGTATCGAGGACGTGACAGGCGCGCGGGGGCCGCGGATCGCCGCGGTGGCGGTGGCCGTGGCGGTGCTGGGCCTGTTGCGGTGCAGGCTGCCCGCGAGTGTGCTCGTGGTGACGGGATTCCTGGGCGGTGTGTGGGCGGGGACGGCTCTGCTCCTCATCCTGGCCGGCTGGTCGGGGGGCCGCAGGATCATCGGGGCGGGGCGGGCGCTGGCTGCGTTCACGGTCTCGTACGCCGGTTATATGGCGATGACGGCCGTCATGCAGCGGGAGACGCTGCGGCCGCTGACGCTGGCGCTGTTCACCAGCCTCTACTTCCTGGCGACCACGGTCGTGCCCGGCCTCGCCAGCCGCTACTGGACACAGCGCCGCACCCTGCTGCACGCCCTGCAGGAGCGCAATGCGCAGCTGCTGCGCGAGCGGACGATGGTGGAGGGGCAGGCGCGGCTGCGCGAGCGGCAGCGGATCGCCCAGGACATGCACGACAGCCTCGGCCATCAGCTGGCGTTGATCTCCGTGCACACGGGGGCGCTGGAGGTGGACCCCGGGCTGACGGAACGGCAGCGCGAGGCGGTCGGGGTGCTGCGCGACGCCTCGGTGGCAGCGATGCACGAGCTGCGCGCGGCCGTCGGCATCCTCAGGGACGGCGTGGAGGCGCCGACGGCCGCCGATGAGGCGCAGCCGGCGGCACGGGGCGTCGCCGGGGTCGAGGGCCTGGTGGAGGCATCGCGTTCGGCGGGTACGGAGGTGGCGCTGCGGTGCAGCGGTGCGCCGCGTCCGGTGGCGGCGGCCGCCGACCATGCGGCGTACCGGATCGTGCAGGAGGCGCTCACCAATGCGTACAAGCATGCGCCGGGTGTGCCGATCACGGTGGAGTTGCGGTACGAGCCGGATTCTCTCGTCGTCGAGATCGCCAACGGTCCCGCGGACCGGCCGGCGGGCGAGGTGGTCAGCGGCGGCCAGGGGCTGACGGGGCTGCGCGAGCGGGCCCGGCTGGTGGGCGGCATGGTCCACGCGGGTCCGGTCGACGGCGGGGGCTTCCGGGTGGCGGGCGTGCTGCCGTACGGGCCGGGGGCGCTCGGTGGCGAGGCGCAGCGGATCGCGCCGTTCGTCGATGCCGCCGACGACTTCCGGCAGCAGTCGCCGGTGGTTCCTCTTCGCCACGGTGGTCCGGTGACGGACTGGACCTTGACGGAGAGGGAGCTGGGAATGAGCGGCAAGAACGGCATGAGCACGGGGGCAGGGATCGCGATCGGCTGCGGTATCGCTTTCGGGGTGCTCGTGCTGCTGATGGTGGCTCTCGGTTTCGGGATCTACTCCGTGGCCGGGGATGTGATGGACGAGTTGGTCGAGCGGAGCGAGTACGACGCGATACACGTCGGCGACTCGGAGAAGTCGGTGCGTGAACGGCTGCCGTCGGGCGAGAGCTGGGTGACGGCGGGGCTGGACAAGAAGGGTCCCGCACGGCCGGCGGGCTCCGAGTGCCTGGTGACGATGTCCGCGGAGAACGGCAGCACCTGGAGCGCCGAACCGGTTTTCCGCTTCTGCTTCAAGGGCGGCAAGCTGATCGAGAAGAAGGCCTACGAGATCGAGCGGTAGTGCCGACCGGTTGAGGGAGTACGAGTGACAGGTCCGAGCGGAGGGGTGGACACGGCCGCGGCGGGGGCGCGTATCAGGATCGTGATCGCCGATGACGAACCTCTGATCCGTGCCGGGATCCGCATGATTCTGACGTCGGACCCGGCGATCGAGGTGATCGCCGAAGGGACGAACGGCCGTGAGGCGGTGGAGCTGGCGCGCTCGCACGCGCCGGACGTGGTGCTCCTCGACATCCAGATGCCGGTGATGGACGGGCTCACGGCCCTGGCCGAGCTGCGCCGGGCGGTGCCCGGGACGCGGGTGCTGATACTGACGACGTTCGGGGCGCGCGAGAACGTTCTGCGGGCGGTGCAGCACGGGGGCGCGGGATTCCTGTTGAAGGACTCGGCGCCCGCCGAGCTGATCCGGGCGGTGCGGGCGGCCGCGGCGGGCGACGCGTATCTGTCGCCCGGGGCGACCCGGCACGTGGTGGAGTCGATGGTGGCGGGGGCGGCCGGCGGCACGGACCGGGGCGAGACGGCGCGGCAGCGGATCGCGGTGCTCTCCGAGCGGGAGCGCGAGGTACTGGCGCTGCTCGGGGAGGGGCTGTCGAACGCGGACGCCGGGCGGCGGATCCATATGAGCGAGGCGACCGTGAAGACGTACGTCAGCCGGATCCTGGCGAAGCTGGGCTGCGAGAACCGGGTGCAGGCGGCGCTGCTGGCGCGGGACGCGGAGCTGTGACGCGGCCGGGCCGCGCGGGCGCCGCGAAGGTTGTCCACAGGGGGAGACGCGTGTCCTGGCGCGGCGGTACGGTCGTCGGCAATTGATGGTGCACAAGAGCGGGGAGGCGGCGCCATGGCTGGGGCCGAGCAGGTGGTGCCGGTGAAGCCGGCGGCGGGGTACGACCGGGGCATGCGCATTCCGGTGGTGCCGGGATTCGCTCGGCGAGGCGACGGCGGGTCGGCGAAGGCGGAGGGCAAGTCGCTGCGCGCCCGGGTGCCCCGTTCCTCGCACGGCGCCCTGGTGCTCGCGCCCGGCCGGCCCGACGCGGTGCAGGCCGTCGAGGAGTCCAACCGCGGCCGGGTGCCGGAGCTCACACCCATACGGGTGGGCCGGATGGCCGCCTCGCCCTTCGCCTTTCTACGCGGCGCCGCCGGGCTGATGGCCCATGACCTGGCGGGCACGGCGGTCACCGGGGTGGGTGCCCAGATCTGCGGGGACGCGCACGCGGCCAACTTCGGCCTGTACGCGGACGCGCGGGGCAGGCTCGTCATCGACCTGAACGACTTCGACGAGACCGCGGTCGGCCCGTGGGAGTGGGACGTCAAGCGGCTCGCCGCCTCGCTGGTGCTGGCCGGCCGGGAGGCCGGGGCCGGCGAGGACGTGTGCCGGGAGGCGGCGTTCGACGCGGTGGGCGCGTACCGGCGCACGATGCGGCTGATGGCGAAGCTTCCGGTGCTGGACGCGTGGAACGCCATCGCGGACGAGGAACTCGTCTCGCACACGGACGCGCGGGATCTGGTGGGCACGCTGGAGCGGGTTTCGGAGAAGGCCCGTAACAACACCAGCGCGCGGTTCGCCGCCAAGTCGACGGAGACCGGGCCGGACGGCCGCCGGCGCTTCGTGGACGCCCCGCCGGTGCTGCGCAGGGTGCCGGACGCGGAGGCGGCAGCGGTCGCCGGTGCGCTCGGTGCGTATCTGGGCACGCTGTCCGAGGACCGGCTGCCGCTGCTCGCCCGGTATGTGATCCATGACGTGGCGTTCCGGGTGGTCGGCACCGGCAGTGTCGGCACCCGCTCGTACGTGGTGCTGCTGCTCGACCACCGGGGCGAGCCGTTGGTGCTCCAGGTGAAGGAGGCCCGGCCCTCGGCGCTGCTGCCGTATCTGCCGAAGGCGGGCTTCGAGGCGGCCGGGGCCGGGCACGAAGGGCGCCGGGTGGTGCTGGGGCAGAAGCGGATGCAGGTGGTCAGCGACATTCTGCTGGGCTGGACGACGGTGGAGGACCAGCCTTTCCAGGTGCGGCAGTTCAGGAACCGCAAGGGAAGCGTGGACCCGGCAGCGCTGGCGGCGGACCAGCTGGACGACTACGGGCGGATGACGGGCGCGCTGCTGGCGCGGGCGCATGCGCACAGCGTCGATCCCCGGCTGCTCGCGGGCTACTGCGGCAAGAGCGACGAGCTGGACGAGGCGGTGGCCTCTTTCGCGGTGGCGTACGCGGACCGAACGGAAGCGGATCATGCGAGGTTGGTGGCGGCCGTGAGGGAAGGCCGTGTCGCGGCAGAGCTGGGGGTGTGACGGGGAGTCGGTGCGGCCACCCGTCCGGGCCGTACCGCTCTGCCCTACGCTGGTCGGGTGACGCAGGAAGCTCCCGGGGAGACGACGACCCGGAACGACGACGCGCCGGGCGCCCAGCGCCCCGAGGCGCGGCTGGAGAAGGCCGTGCGCGCGGCCGAACAGGCACTGATCGAGTTCGAGATCGCGGTGGAGACCTTCCGGGTCGAGGTGGAGAACTTCTCCCGGCTCCATCATCAGAAGCTGGGGCCGATGTATGCGCGCCTGGACGAGCTGGACGCACTGATCGCGGAGGCGCGGGCGGCCCGCACCGGTGATCCCGAGGATGTGCGCAAGGCGCAGGAGGCGCGTGCCGCGGTGCTGCCCATGCCGGGTGTCGAGGAGTTGTTCCACGACTGGCTCGACTCCGAGGGGCTGTCGCCGGAGGCCGCCGCGATGCTGACGGACCGGCCGGTGCAGCCGCCGAAGCGGGTACGGCCGAGCGAGGAGGCCCGCAGGCTCTACCGCGAGCTGGCCCGCAGGACACATCCGGATCTCGCCCGGGACGACAAGGAGCGGGCGCGGCGCGACGAGTTCATCGCCCGGGTCAATGCCGCGTACGGGCGCGGTGACGAGACGCTGCTGCGGGAACTGGTCGCCGAGTGGGAGGCCGGCCCGGTGCCGCAGGATCAGCGCCCGACCGAGAGCGAGGAGCTCTACGCCCGTCTGGAGTGGCTCTCCCAGCGTAAGGAGCTGCTGACCCTGCTCGCCCGTGAGCTGGAGGAGGGGGCGATCGGGGCGATGCTCAGGATGGCACCCGACGATCCGGACCGGCTGCTGGAGGAGATCGCCGAGCAGCTGCTGGCCCAGGTCGCCGAGCGGGAGGCCGAGCTGGCAGAGCTGACCGGCGGTCCGATCCGGTAACGTCGAAGCCATGCATTTCGGATCTGTGCCCACGGTCGGTGTCGACCAGCTCTCAGGTGACGACTTCCTGCTCGACGTCCGCGAGGACAACGAATGGCAGGCCGGGCATGCGGAGAGCGCTCTGCACATTCCGATGAGCGATTTCGTGGCCCGGTTCGGTGAGCTGACCGAGGCCATCGAGGGCGGCCGCCGGGTGCATGTGATGTGCCGGGTCGGCGGCCGGTCCGCGCAGGTCACCCAGTATCTGGTGCAGCAGGGCATCGACGCCGTGAACGTCGACGGCGGGATGCTCGCGTGGGAGGGCGCCGGGCGCCCCATGGTCACCGACAGCGGCGGCCCGGCCTTCGTGCTGTAGCCCGGGCCCGCGGGTCCGGTTCCCGCAGGCCGGTTCAGCGGTTCGGTTCAGCGGTTCGGTTCCGGGTCGGCCGCCGGAACGGCCCCGGCGCCGCCGTGCTCCGGCGCCGGGACCGGACGGTCAGCGGTCGAAGTCCAGCTCCACCTCCGTGGTGAGCGGATGCGACTGACAGGCCAGCACATAGCCCGCCTCGGTCTCGTCCGCCTCCAGCGCGAAGTTGCGGTCCATTCGGACCTCGCCCTTGACCAGGAAGGCCCGGCAGGTCCCGCATACCCCGCCCTTGCACGCGTACGGCGCGTCCGAGCGGGCCCGCAGCACGGTCTCCAGCAGTGTTTCGCCGTCCTGCACCGGCCAGTTGCCGGAGCGGCCGTCGAGCGTCGCGGTGAGCGTGCTGTGCTCGGGAGACGCGACAGCGGCCGGTGCGGGCGCGGCGTCGACGTGGAAGATCTCCTCGTGGATACGGGCACGTTCGACGCCTAGACCGCTCAGGGCCCGCTCGGCGCCCTGGACGAGCCCGATCGGACCGCACAGGAACCAGCCGTCCATGTCCGCCACTGGCAGCAGGGCGGGCAGCAGCGCGGTCAGCCGCTCCTCGTCCAGCCGTCCGGACGGCAGTCCAGCCTGCTGCTCCTCCCGGGACAGCGCGGTGACCAGCTGGAAACGGTCGGGGTAGCGGTCCTTGAGGTCGGCGACTTCCTCCAGGAACATCGTGGAGGCCGCGGTGCGGTCACTGCGTATCAGGCAGAACTGGGCGTCCGGGCGGCGCGCGAGCAGCGTGCTCGCGATCGACAGCACCGGTGTGATGCCGCTGCCGCCGACGATCGCCGCGAAGTGCCCGTCGCGCGGCTCCAACACGAACCGGCCCATCGGGGGCATGACTTCGACGGTGTCGCCGACCGCCAGCTCCTTGAGGGCGTACGTCGAGAATTCGCCGCCGTCGACCTGCCGGATGCCGACCCGCAGCAGCGCCGGCCCGCCGTCGGCCGTGGCCGGGGAGCAGATCGAGTACGTACGTCTGATCTCTTCGCCCCGCACTGTACGGCGCAGGGCGAGGTGCTGGCCGGGCGTGTGCCGGAACGTCTCACGCAGCTCGGAAGGCACCTCGAAGGTGACGGCCACCGAGTCGTCCGTGAGCCGCTCGACCTCGCTGACCCGGAGCGGATGGAACCCGGCCCGTCCGGCGCTTGAGGGCAGCATCTACAACTCCTTGAAGTGGTCGAACGGTTCGCGGCAGCTTGCGCAGCGGCGCAGCGCCTTGCAGGCGGTGGAGGAGAACCGGCTCAGCAGCTCGGTGTCGGTCGAGCCGCAGTGCGGGCAGCGCACCGACAGCGAGAGGGACACCGGACCCTCGGCCGCGTGCGGCCGGGGCGGCGCTATGCCGAACTCCGCGAGCTTGCGGCGCCCTTCCGCGCTGATGTCGTCCGTCGACCAGGCTGGGGTGAGGACCTTGACGACCGAGACATCGGGTATGCCGTGCTCGTGCAGCACCCGCTCGATGTCCGAGGACATGGCCTCGACCGCCGGGCAGCCGGTGTAGGTCGGGGTCAGTGCCACCTCGACCCTGCCGGGTCCGAGCACCTGCACCCCGCGCAGCACCCCCAGTTCCTCCAGGGTCAGCACCGGCAGCTCCGGGTCGGGGACGGCGCCGGCGAGCCGACGCAGCTCCTCTTCCAGGGGCGTGGTGGTCACCATGACGCCCCCGGGTGGCTGCGGTGCAGATGCTGCATCTCGGCGAGCATCCGCCCGAATGGCTCGGTGTGCAGGCCCTGACGTCCGGCACCGGCCGCCCAGGCACTGGTCTGCGGTCCCTTTGGCACGGTGAGCGTGGCCCGCTCCAGAACGGCGCTGACGCTCCGGTGCCAGTCGTCCTTGATCCGCTGCCAGTCGACGTCGAGCCCGTCGAGGGGCTGGAACATCTCGCCGGTGAACCGCCACAGCGCGTCCAGCGCGCGCTGCATGCGCTCGTGGCTCTCCTCGGTGCCGTCGCCGAGCCGCAGCGTCCACTGCTCGGCGTGGTCCTGGTGGTAGGCGACTTCCTTGACCGCCTTCGCCGCGAGCCCGGCGAGCTCGTTCCCATCCGCCGCGAGCTGCGCGTACAGCAGCCGCTGGAAGGTGGAGAAGTACAGCTGGCGGGCGATGGTGTGGGCGAAGTCGCCGTTGGGCTGCTCGACCAGCTGGAGATTGCGGAAGGCGCGCTCCTCGCGGAGGAACGCAAGCTCGTCCTCGTCGCCGATCAGGGACAGCAGCGTCCGCGCCTGGCCCAGCAGGTCGAGCGCGATATTGGCGAGGGCGACCTCCTCCTCCAGGACGGGAGCGTGGCCCGCCCACTCCCCCAGCCGGTGCGAGAGCACCAGGGCGTCGTCGCCGAGGGCCAGAGCGGCGCCGTGCGAGCTGCTCACGGTCGTGGTCACAGGTGCTTCACCCCTTCCGGGATCTCGTAGAAGGTCGGGTGGCGGTAGGGCTTGTCGGCGGCCGGTTCGAAGAACGGGTCCTTCTCGTCGGGCGACGAAGCGATGATCTCCGTGGACGGCACCACCCAGATCGAGACGCCTTCATTCCTGCGTGTGTACAGATCGCGGGCATTGCGCAGCGCCATCCGGGCGTCCGGCGCGTGCAGGCTTCCCGCGTGGGTGTGGGACAGTCCGCGGCGCGAGCGCACGAACACCTCCCACAGCGGCCAGTCCTTCGAGCTGCTCATGCCTTCGCCCCTCCGTGCTTCGCGGCGTACGCGGCCGCCGCATCCCTGACCCAGGCGCCTTCCTCGTGCGCCCGGCGCCGCTGTGTGAGCCGCTGCTCGTTGCACGGCCCGTTGCCCTTCACGACGTTCCAGAACTCGTCCCAGTCGATCGCCCCGAAGTCGTGGTGCCCGCGTTCCTCGTTCCACCTGAGGTCCGGGTCGGGCAGTGTGAGCCCCAGCGTCTCGGCCTGCGGGACGCAGATGTCCACGAAGCGCTGACGCAGCTCGTCGTTCGAATGCCGCTTGATCTTCCACGCCATGGACTGCGCCGAATGGGCCGACTCGTCGTCCGATGGGCCGAACATCATCAGCGACGGCCACCACCAGCGGTTCACGGCATCCTGAGCCATCTCGTGCTGCTCCGGCGTGCCCTTGCTCAGGGCGAGCAGCAGCTCGTACCCCTGGCGCTGGTGGAAGGACTCCTCCTTGCAGATCCGGACCATGGCGCGGGCGTACGGACCATACGAGCAGCGGCACAGCGGCACCTGGTTGGTGATCGCGGCGCCGTCCACCAGCCAGCCGATGGCGCCGACGTCGGCCCAGGTCAGCGTCGGGTAATTGAAGATCGACGAATACTTCTGACGGCCGGAGTGCAGCTTGTCGAGCAGCTCGTCGCGGCTGGCGCCGAGCGTTTCCGTCGCGCTGTACAGATACAGCCCGTGGCCCGCCTCGTCCTGCACCTTGGCCATCAGGATCGCCTTGCGCCGCAGCGAGGGCGCGCGGGTGATCCAGTTGGCCTCGGGCTGCATGCCGATGATTTCGGAGTGTGCGTGCTGCGCCATCTGGCGGACCAGAGAGGCGCGGTAGGCCTCGGGCATCCAGTCGCGAGGCTCGATGCGCTCGTCCGCGGCCACGGCGGCATCGAACGCCGCCTCGCGCGCTTCCGGCGTTCCGTACAACTCGTCCGCCATGTGGTCCGTAGCCGCTGTCGCCATCGTGGCCCCCTACCGACCGATCGTTCGGTTCATTGGCTTCAATGGTGGGTCGGCGGCCCGTAGGGTGTCAACCCTGTGGATAACGGAGCGGGCGGAGGCCGTGGGGGCCTCCGAGGAGTGGGGCGGGAGTGGACTCGTACGACGGCAAGGCGGATACCGGGCTGGGCGCCGGTGTTCTGTGCGGCATCGGCGCGCTGTCGCTTCCGTACCGGATCGTGGCCGCCGTCATGCTCGCGGCCATCGGCATCCTGGCCTGCGCACACCTCGCGATGGTCTTCCTGCACGTCGCCCCGTCCAACACGCTCAGCAAGCGGCACGCCAAGGCGGTCAACGCCTGGGTCTACCCCGAGTTCGAGCAGAACTGGAAGCTCTTCGCTCCCAATCCACTCCAGCAGAACATCGCGGTCCAGGCACGCGCCGAGATCCGCACCCCGGCCGGCGACCGCAGCACCACCGGCTGGATAGACCTCACCGCCCTCGACATCGAGAAGATCCGTGGCAATCCCCTGCCCAGCCACACCACCCAGAACGAGCTCCGCCGCGCCTGGGACTTCTATGTGAACTCCCACACCGAAGACAACCGGCCGAACGGTGAACGCGGAGAGCTCTCCGAGCAGTACATCCGCCGCATCGTCATGCTCCGCCTCGGCTCCCAGCACGACGGAGGCACCGTCGAACGCATCCAGGTCAGATCCGTGACCCGCTCGGTGGCGGCCCCGGCCTGGAGCGGGGAGAAGACCGACACCCGGCCGTACTACCGGGTCCTGCCATGGTGGACGGTGACCGCGGCGGATCTGTCCGACGCGGACCGCGCCGCCCGTGACGACCGCACGGAGGCGAGCCGGTGATCTCCGCCGACCTTCAGCCGCGGCTGGCGCGCGCCGTCCAGCGCGTCACCGCCCGCGCCCTCGGCCCGTACCAGAGCGCCGTCGTCCGGATCGGCTTCGCCGCCACCTGGCTGCTCTTCCTGCTGCGCGAACTGCCGCACCGCCACGAGCTGTACGGTCCGGACGGCCCGTGGAGCTGGGACATGGCCCAGCAGCTCGCCGCGGACAACCATGCCTTCTCAGCCCTTCTGTGGTCGGACAGCACGGTCTGGTTCGAGATCGTGTATGCCGTCGCCGTTCTCTCCAGCGCGCTGCTGCTGCTCGGCTGGCACACCCGCACCATGTCCGTGCTCTTCATGGTCGGCGTGCTGTCGCTGCAGAACCGCAGCGTCTTCGTCGGTGACGGCGGCGACAACGTCATCCACCTGATGGCGCTCTACCTGGTCTTCACGCGCTGCGCCCAGGTGTGGTCCCTGGACGCCCGCCGGGCGGCCCGGGCAGCGGCGACGGGCCGTCCGGTCCGGGACTGGGCGGGTCCGGTCCTGTGGTGTGTGCTCGGCGTCGTCCTCGCCGTCCGCACCGCCATGGACGGGATCGGCGGGGAGCTGTGGCTGCTCGCACTGTTCTGGGTGCTGTGGATCGCGCAGGGCGTGTGGTGGGCGGTGCGCCGCTACGAGCCGGGCAGCCAGGGACACGTCCTGCTGGACGTCATCGCCAACCTCACCCACAACGCCGCTCTCGTCGTGATCATGGCGGAGGTCTGCCTCGTCTACGCCACCGCCGGCTGGTACAAGATCCAGGGCTCCCGCTGGCAGGACGGCACGGCCCTCTACTACCCGCTGAACCTGGACTACTTCTCCCCCTGGCCGGCGCTCTCCGATGTGCTCGGCGCCAGCGGTGTGATCGTCATGGTGGTGACCTACGGCACGGTCGCGGCGCAGGTCGCCTTCCCCTTCACCCTCTTCAACCGTCGGGTCAAGAACGTGCTGCTCGCCGTGATGATGCTGGAGCACGCGGGCATCGCCGTTCTGCTGGGGTTGCCCTTCTTCTCGATGGCGATGATCGCGGCCGACGCGGTCTTCCTGCCGACCGGCTTCCTGCTCCGCCTCGGCGGCTGGTCACGACGCGGGCGGGAGCGGCTTCTGGGGCGGGTGATCGCGCTACCCCGGCAGCGGCGTGCGCCGGAGTCGGAGACCACCCGCACCTTCGTGGGCTGAGCAGCGAAAACGCCCCCGTAGGCTGAGGCCATGACCGAGGACGACGCCTGGACCACCGCGCAGCTGTGGCGGGAGACCGCACCGACTGCCGTGCTGCTCGACGGCTTCCACGCGCTGAAGCACGCCCTGCGCTTCGGCGCGGACGTGCGGCTGGCAGTCACCAGCGACAAGGCAGCCGTGCTGAAGCTGGCGGCGGAACTGGCCGACGACCTGACCGACGTGCTGAACGAGTCCGTGGTCGAGGTCCCGGCGCACACCCTGCGGGACATGGTGACGAAGGTTCACCCGACCGGGGTGGCCGCATTGGCCGTCCGGCCCAGCGCGCCGACGAACCTGGCCATCCTGTCGCGGCTGCCCCGCAGGTCCCCGGTGGTCGTCCTGGACAACCCGCGCAACCTCGGGAACGTGGGGGCCGTGGTCCGGCTCGCCGCCGGATTCGGGGCGACAGGCGTGGTCACGACCGGTGACATGGACCCCTGGCACCCGAATGTCGTACGCGCCGGCGCGGGACTCCACTACGCCACGGCCGTCGAACGGCTGCCCCTCGACGCCCTGCCGCCCGGCCCGCTGTACGCCCTGGACCCGGAGGGGCGGGACATCAGATCACTGGTGATCCCCGACGACGCTCTGATCGCGTTCGGCTCGGAGCGGCACGGGATCTCGCCGGAGCTCCGGAGCCGGGCGACCGAGCTGGTGGCCCTGCCCATGCGACCACAGGTGTCGAGCTACAACCTGGCGACGAGTGTGGCGATGACCTTGTTCCACTGGGGTGGACCGGAGCCCGTGAATTCCGATGAACCGAATGCGTGACCTTCGGACTGCCGTGTCGTTGGAACGTATGCGCGGAGGCAACTGGAGCATGTGACGTCGAGGATTTTCGGTGGATGTTGCCGGTACGTCGGGGGCGGCCGGTGGTGGGGTACGTGGAAAAGGATGAGCCGATCTCCGCTCCTGAGCCCGGGGTCAGGGCATGTCCCTGCACGTACCTGAGCCCTGCTGGAGGGCACATCCATGTATACGGAACAAGCTCTGCTGGAGACGCGCGCCGTGCGCGCGTCGCTGAGCCACCGGACCGAGGCGCTCGACCGGGTCAAGCAACTGCCGCTGCTCCCTGACGGTGAACACACGACGGCGGCGCTGCTCGCCGAGTACTTCGAGATCGACGCGGTGGTAATGCGCCGCGTCGTCCGCAAACATGCAGGGGAGCTCGGTGGCTACGGCTACCGGCAGCTCCAGGGCGAGGAGCTGAAGGAGTTCCTCGCGGTCAACATGCCGGAGCGGAAGGCGCTCGGGCGCGCGCTCGGAGTCCTCACGACCCGCTCAGCGCTGGTGCTGGCCATGCTTCTGTCGGGAAGCGAGGTTGCGCACCGCGTGCGGCTGCGACTGCTGCAGTCGGTCGGAGCGCGCATGGATCGCGACGCTACGGGGCCGGTCCTGGTCCGGGCTGAGTTCCCCGTGACCGGTCAGCCCATCAGGGTTGTTCTGATCGGCAGTGATCCCTGGTTCGCCATTGTGGACGTCTACGGGGTTCTCGGAATCGAGAACCCCGGGGACGCCCGCAAGATCGTGGAACCGGAGGACATCCAGACAGTCGAGC
The DNA here is from genome assembly GCF_039536205.1 of Streptomyces sannanensis. Classification (GTDB taxonomy): domain Bacteria; phylum Actinomycetota; class Actinomycetes; order Streptomycetales; family Streptomycetaceae; genus Streptomyces; species Streptomyces sannanensis. The sequence goes on from NZ_BAAAYL010000001.1 coordinate 3,521,615, forward strand.
TGAATGTCGCGACCGTAGATTCAATCTACCGTGGCGTCGTTTCAGCAGGTCAAGCCGATTGTCGCCGCGACCCAAGCCGGCTCAACGTGGTCAGCGAGGCAGGCCTCTACACGCTGATCATGCGGTCGCGAAAGCCTGCAGCGAAGCCGTTCCAGCGGTGGGTCACCGCCGAGCTGCTGCCGTCCATCCGGCGCGGCGACACCGACCTCGATGCCCAGCAGGCCCGTATGGCCGAGACGCTTGCCGAGGCCATCGGGCAGCAGGTCCACGTTGTCGCCGACGCGGGTCAGGCCGTCGACAAGGACATCACCGTGATGTCCGACGGGACCGTCCACTGCCAGCACGGCGAGATGGACGTCTGCATCCCGGCCAAGGACGAGGACTGCGGGCCGCCGTTCGGCCCGTACTACCGCTGCCCGGAGATCGAGCGTCACGGCATCCGGGGCAGTCGGCCGCTTCGGCCCTGCGGGACCATCCGTTTCGTCGATGTCGTACGGCGGCTCACGGACCCTGACGTTCCGGCACCCAGGAGGGTCCAGCCGGAGGCTGAAGTGGCCGACGTAGGCAGTATGTTCCTGTCGATCGGTGATGCCCATGTCAGGGGCTCCGCGCGACAGATCGCAGAGGTCCTGCGCGAAATGGGTGTAGTGATCAACCCGCGCCCGTAGCGCCGAGGCAGAGAACGTCGTGGCCCGTAGGTGAAGTACGGGCCACGATGTTTTCCCGGGTCACACCGAATGCCGCGACCCGCCCCTCGTCACGCCTCCCGGCGCACCTCGACCACTCGGAAGCGGTTCGAGACGAACGCGCCGTCGCACAGCGCGGCGTTCGCCGCCGGGTTGCCGCCGGAGCCGTGGAAGTCGGAGAACGCCGCTGTCTGGTTGACGTAGACGCCGCCGGTGAGGTTCAGCGAGAGCTGAGCCGACTCTTCCAGGCAGACCTCCTCGAGCGCGCGCTCGGTCTCGGCCGACGTCGTGTACGCGCCGACCGTCATCGCGCCCTTGTCGCGGACCGTGCGGCGCAGCAGCTCCACCGCGTCGCCGGTGGAGTCGACAGCGACGGCGAAGGACACCGGGCCGAAGCACTCGGACATGTACGCGGCCTCGTCGTCGGGCTTGCTGCCGTCGAGCTTGACGATGACGGGCGTACGGACCACCGCGTCCGGGAATTCGGGGTTGGCCACCTCGCGCGAGGCCAGGGCGACCTCGCCGAGACCTGCCGCCGCCTCCAGGCGGGCCTTGACGTCGGGGTTGACCAGCGCGCCCAGCAGGGCGTTGGCGCGGGCATCGTCACCGAGGAGGCCGGCGACGGAGGCGGCGAGGTCGGAGACGACCTCGTCGTATGTCCTGGGGCCGGCGTCGGTGGTGATGCCGTCGCGGGGGATGAGCAGGTTCTGCGGGGTGGTGCACATCTGGCCGCTGTACAGGGACAGCGAGAAGGCCAGGTTGGACAGCATGCCCTTGTAGTCGCCGGTGGAGTCGATGACGACCGTGTTGACGCCGGCCTTCTCCGTGTAGACCTGGGCCTGGCGGGCGTGCGTCTCCAGCCAGTCGCCGAAGGCGGTGGAGCCGGTGTAGTCGATGATCTTGATCTCGGGGTGTACCGCCAGGGTCTTGGCGATGCCCTCACCGGGGCGTTCGGCGGCCAGGGCGACCAGGTTCGGGTCGAAGCCCGCCTCGGCCAGGACCTCGCGCGCGACCTTCACCGTCAGGGCCAGCGGCAGCACCGCGCGCGGGTGGGGCTTGACCAGGACGGGGTTGCCGGTGGCCAGCGAGGCGAAGAGGCCGGAGTAGCCGTTCCAGGTCGGGAACGTGTTGCAGCCGATCAGCAGCGCGATGCCGCGCGCGACGGGCGTGAAGGTCTTGCGCAGCTCGAGCGGGTCGCGCTTGCCCTGGGGCTTGGACCAGTCGGCGGTCTTCGGGGTGCGGGTCTGCTCTTCGTACGCGTATGCCACGGCCTCCAGGCCGCGGTCCTGGGCGTGCGGGCCGCCGGCCTGGAACGCCATCATGAAGGCCTGGCCGCTGGTGTGCATGACCGCGTGCGCGAACTCGTGCGTACGGGCGCTGATGCGGGCGAGGATCTCCAGGCAGACGAGGGCACGGGTCTCGGCCCCCGCCTCGCGCCACGCGGCCATGCCCGCGCGCATCGCGGGGAGCAGGACGTCGATGTCGGCGTGCGGGTACTCGACGCCGAGCTCCGGGCCGAACGGGGAGACCTCGCCGCCCGTCCAGTCGTCGGTGCCGGGCTGGCCCAGGTCGAGGCGGCTGCCGAGCAGGGCGTCGAAGGCGGCCTTGCCGTCGGCGGCGCTGACGGTGCCGTTCTCCCCGTACGCCTTGGGGTGCTCGGGGTGAGGGGACCAGTAGTCGCGGGTGCGGATCGCTTCGAGGGCCCGGTCCAGCGTGGGCCGATGCTTCTCGGTGAGCTGCTGGGCGGTGAGGTCGGCGGCAAGATCGGCGGCCATGGCGGACCAACTCCTCAGTGAGCTGGGCAAGGACAGGCGGACAGAGTTAGAGTAACCGAACGATCGGTCGGGACAAGGGGATCCGCAGAACCTGTGGACAACCGAGTAGGGGAGGATCACTGCCATGACCGTCATCGATGCCATCGAGCAGAGCCGCACCGTCGCCGTCGTCGGCACCGGCACCATGGGCCAGGGCATCGCCCAGATCGCCCTCGTCGCCGGTCACCCCGTACGACTTCACGACGCCGTCCCCGGCCGTACGCAGCAGGCCGCGGAGGCCATCGTGGCCCGCCTCGACCGGCTGGTCGAGAAGGGCAGGCTCGACGGTGCCGATCGTGACGCCGCCGCCGCGCGGCTGCACCCGGCCGCGGACCTCGCCGAGCTCGCGGACTCGGCGCTCGTCGTCGAGGCGATTCTGGAGCAGCTCCAGGTCAAGCAGGAGCTGTTCACCGCTCTTGAGAAGATCGTCTCCGACGACTGTCTGCTCGCCACCAACACCTCCTCGCTCTCGGTGACGGCCATCGCGGGCGCCCTGCGGGTCCCCGGCCGCTTCGTGGGACTGCACTTCTTCAACCCCGCACCCCTGCTCCCGCTCGTCGAGGTGGTCAGCGGCTTCGCCACCGACGAGGCGGCGGCCGCGCGCGCGTACGCGACGGCGGCGGCCTGGGGCAAGACTCCGGTGCGCTGCGCCGACACCCCCGGTTTCATCGTGAACCGGATAGCCAGGCCCTTCTACGCGGAAGCCTTCGCGGTGCACGAGGAGCGGGGCGCGGACCCCGCCACCATCGACGCGGTGCTGCGCGAGTGCGGCGGCTTCAGGATGGGGCCCTTCGAGCTGACCGACCTGATCGGGCACGACGTCAACGAAGCGGTGACGCATTCGGTGTGGGAGGCCCTCTTCCGGTCCCCGAAGTTCCTGCCCTCCCTCCCTCAGCACAAGCTGGTCGAGGCGGGGCTGCTCGGCCGTAAGTCGGGACGCGGCTGGTACGACTACGCGGACGGCGCGGTACGCCCCGAGCCGCACACCGCCGCTCCTGCCGCCCCTCCGGAGTATGTGATCGCCGAGGGCGAGCTGGGCGCCGCGGCCGGGCTGCTTCCGCTGCTCCGCGAGGCCGGCATCACGGTGCGGCAGGAGGACGAGGACAAGGGGACGCGGCTGGTGCTGCCCGGCGGCGGCCAGCTGGCGCTCGCCGACGGCCAGACCTCCGTCGAGTTCCGTGATGTCGTCTACTTCGACCTCGCGCTCGACTACCGGGCCGCGACGCGTATCGCCCTCTCCGCCTCTCCGGACACGTCGGAGCGCACGGTGGAGGAGGCCATCGGGCTCTTCCAGGCCCTGGGCAAGCAGGTCAGCGTCATCGGGGACGTGCCCGGCATGATCGTCGCCCGTACCGTGGCGATGCTCATCGATCTCGCGGCCGATGCCGTCGAGAAGGGCGTGGCGACCGAGGACGACATCGACACGGCGATGCGGCTCGGCGTCAACTACCCGGTGGGGCCGGTCGAGTGGAGCCGTCGCCTGCCCCGGGGCTGGGCCCATGGCCTGCTGCAAGAGCTGCACGAGCGCTGTCCGGCCGGGCGCTATGCCCCGTCTCTCGCCCTCTACAAGAGGGCGTTCGCCGACGACGGGACGGAGGCGGCCCGATGACCGCGGCCCGGCGGGACACCTACACCCCTGAGACCTTGCTGGCCGTCGCCGTGCAGGTTTTCAACGAGCGCGGATACGACGGAACGTCCATGGAGCACCTCTCCAGGGCGGCCGGCATCTCCAAGTCCTCGATCTACCACCATGTGGCCGGCAAGGAGGAGCTGCTGCACCGCGCGGTCGCCCGTGCGCTGGACGGGCTCTTCGGCATCCTCGAGGAGCCGGGGGCCGTGAACGGCCGCCCGATCGAGCAGGTGGAGTATGTCACTCGCCGGACGGTCGAGGTACTGGTGTCCGAGCTGCCGTACGTCACGCTGCTGCTGCGTGTACGCGGCAACACGAGGACCGAGCGCTGGGCGATGGAGCGCCGCCGCGAGTTCGACCAGCGGGTCTCCGATCTGCTGAAGGCGGCGGCCGCGGACGGTGACATCCGCTCGGACGTGGACATACGCCTGGCGACACGACTGCTCTTCGGCATGGTCAACTCCCTGGTGGAGTGGTACCGGCCGCATGCGGGCGGCGGCGCGGACCAGGACCAGCTGGCGGAGGCGGTCGTCCGCATGGCCTTCGAAGGCCTGCGTACGTAGTCACTCCTCGCGCAGCAGGTCTGTCTCCTCGAAGACGAGCAGGGTGCGCGTGCTGAGCACTTCGGGTATCGACTGGAGCCGGGTCAGGACCAGCTCGCGCAATGCCCTGTTGTCGGGGGTGTGCACGAGCAGAAGTACGTCGAAGTCGCCGCTGACCAGGGCGATGTGGGCGGCTCCCGGCAGAGCCCGGAGCTTTTCGCGGACGGTGCGCCAGGAGTTTTGAACGATCTTGAGCGTGATGTACGCGGACGCGCCCTGCCCGGCGCGCTCGTGGTTCACGCGGGCGCTGAAGCCGCGGATCACGCCGTCGTCGACGAGCCGGTTGATACGCGCGTAGGCGTTCGCGCGCGACACATGGACGCGTTCCGCGACGGAGCGGATGGACGCGCGCCCGTCCGTCTGCAGGATGCGCAGGATGTCGCGGTCGATGGCGTCCAGCGGGCGCGGCCCCTGGGCAGGGATCGAGCCGTTTGCCGTTTGTTCAGCTGTCATGCGCCCCCGCCTTTCCGTCATGGACGACCTGCGTCTATCCCAGGCTGTGGAGAACCGTTTGTCCACAGGCTGGAGGCGCCTGTAGCCAAATTGCGTCCACGACCGAACAATCGGTAGGTGAGGCGCGCCACATTCGCGCCGCCGTGCCCGCTCCCACGAGGAGGTGCTCTCATGACGGTCCAAGAGCTGCCTGGTGCCGCCTACCGGCCCACGCCGCCCCCCGAGTGGAGGCCCCGCACCGACCCCGCACCGCTGCTCCCGGACCCCGAGCCATACCGCGTGCTCGGCACCAAGGCCGCCGGAGGTCTCGACCCCGCCCTGATGCGACGGCTGTACGCCGAGCTGGTGCGCGGTCGGCGGTACAACGCGCAGGCCACGGCCCTGACCAAGCAGGGCAGGCTCGCGGTCTACCCCTCGACCACCGGCCAGGAGGCGTGCGAGGTCGCGGCCGCTCTGGTGCTCGAGGAGCGGGACTGGCTGTTCCCCAGTTACCGCGACACCCTGGCGGCCGTGGCGCGCGGCCTCGACCCGGTGCAGGCACTGACGTTGCTGCGCGGTGACTGGCACACCGGGTATGACCCGCACGAGCACCGCATAGCCCCGCTGTGCACCCCGCTGGCCACTCAGCTGCCCCATGCCGTGGGTCTCGCGCACGCCGCCCGGCTCAAGGGCGACGACGTGGTCGCGCTCGCCATGGTCGGCGACGGCGGCACCAGCGAGGGCGACTTCCACGAGGCGCTGAACTTCGCCGCGGTATGGCAGGCACCGGTCGTCTTCCTGGTGCAGAACAACGGCTTCGCGATCTCCGTGCCGCTGGCGAAGCAGACCGCGGCGCCCTCGCTGGCCCACAAGGCGGTGGGATACGGCATGCCGGGTCGGCTGGTCGACGGCAATGACGTGGCGGCCATGCACGAGGTGCTCACCGAGGCCGTGGCCCGCGCCCGGCGCGGCGGCGGCCCCACGCTGGTCGAGGCCGTGACGTACCGCATCGATGCGCACACCAACGCCGACGACGCGACGCGTTACCGCGGTGAGGCCGAGGTCGAGACCTGGCGTGCGCACGACCCGATCGTCCTGCTGGAGCGGGAGCTGACGGAACGAGGGATCCTCGACGAGGACGGCATCCGAGCGGCGGCGGAGGCCGCCGAGTCGATGGCCGCTGCCCTGCGCGAGCGGATGAACGCCGACCCGGTGCTCGACCCGATGGACCTCTTCACGCATGTCTACGCGGAGCAGACCTCGCAACTGAGGGAACAGGCCGCACAGTTGCGTGCCGAGCTGGAAGCCGAGGGAGAGGCACGATGAGCACGCTCGCAGTGAAGCCGGCCGGTCGGGCCAAGCCGGCCACCATGGCGCAGGCGCTGCAGCGCGCCATGCGTGACGCCATGGCGGAGGACCCGAGCGTCCATGTGATGGGTGAGGACGTCGGCACCCTCGGCGGTGTCTTCCGGATCACCGACGGGCTCGCCAAGGAGTTCGGTGAGGACCGGTGCATGGACACCCCGCTCGCCGAGGCGGGCATTCTCGGCACGGCCGTCGGCATGGCGATGTACGGACTGCGTCCCGTCGTCGAGATGCAGTTCGACGCCTTCGCGTACCCCGCGTTCGAGCAGCTGATCAGCCATGTGGCGCGGATGCGGAACCGCACCCGGGGCGCCATGCCGCTGCCGATCACCATTCGGGTGCCGTACGGCGGCGGAATCGGTGGTGTCGAGCACCACTGCGACTCCTCCGAGGCGTACTACATGGCGACTCCGGGGCTCCATGTCGTCACGCCCGCCACCGTCGAAGACGCCTACGGGCTGCTGCGCGCCTCGATCGCCTCCGACGATCCGGTGGTCTTCCTGGAGCCGAAGCGGCTGTACTGGGCCAAGGCCGACTGGTCGCCGGAGGCTCCGGCCGCCGTCGAGCCGATCGGGAGTGCGGTGGTGCGGCGCACCGGCCGCAGCGCCACGCTCATCACCTACGGACCGTCCGTGCCGGTGTGTCTGGAGGCCGCTGAGGCCGCACAGGCCGAGGGCTGGGACCTGGAAGTCGTCGATCTGCGGTCCCTGGTGCCCTTCGACGACGAGACGGTGTGCGCCTCGGTGCGGCGCACCGGCCGCGCGGTCGTCGTGCATGAGTCGAACGGCTTCGGCGGTCCCGGCGGCGAGATAGCGGCCCGGATCACCGAGCGGTGCTTCCACCATCTGGAGGCGCCGGTGTTGAGGGTCGCCGGGTTCGACATCCCGTATCCGCCGCCGATGCTGGAGCGGCACCATCTGCCGGGCGTGGACCGGGTGCTGGACGCGGTCGCCCGGCTCCAGTGGGAGACGGAGAACTGATGCCGCAGGTACTGGAGTTCAAGCTGCCCGACCTCGGTGAGGGGCTCACCGAGGCGGAGATCGTCCGCTGGCTGGTGTCGGTGGGCGATGTCGTCGCCGTCGACCAGCCGGTGGTCGAGGTCGAGACGGCCAAGGCGATGGTCGAGGTTCCGTGCCCTTACGGGGGTGTGGTCACCGCCCGATTCGGGGAGGAAGGCACGGAACTTCCCGTCGGTGCCCCGTTGCTGACGGTGGCAGTAGGAGCGGCGGAGGGCGATGCTGTGGAGACGGCCTCCGCTCCAGCCGCCGCAGCCGCCGAGGAGTCGGAGGGCTCGGGGAACGTCCTGGTCGGGTACGGCACCGGGGCACCGGCGGCGCGCCGCCGCCGGGTCCGCCCGGCGGGCCCGGCAGGCACCGCGCCGAGCGCCCCGCCGAGCAGCGCGGCGCCGGTTCTGACACCGCAGCCGGCCGCCCCGCCCGCTGTCGTGCCGGCCGACGGGCCCGTGCCCGTCATCTCGCCGCTGGTGCGGCGGCTGGCCCGGGAGCACGGTCTGAACCTGCGGGAGCTGGCAGGGTCCGGTCCCGAGGGGCTGATCCTGCGCTCCGACGTCGAAGCCGCGATCCGGGCCGCCGAAGCCCCCGCAGCTCCCGCAGCCCCGGCAGCGGTTGCCGCCATTGGCGAGCGGGTCCCGTTGAAGGGGGTGCGCGGTGCCGTCGCCGACAAGCTCAGCCGCAGCAGGCGCGAGATCCCCGACGCCACCTGCTGGGTCGATGCCGACGCCACGGAGCTGATGGCCGCGCGCGCCGCCCTGAACGCGGCCGGCGGCCCGAAGATCTCCGTGCTCGCTCTGCTCGCCCGGATCTGCACGGCCGCGCTGGCGCGCTTCCCGGAGCTGAACTCCACCGTGGACACCGCCGCCCGGGAAATCGTGCGTCTGCCCGAGGTGCATCTCGGGTTCGCCGCACAGACCGAGCGGGGCCTGGTCGTGCCCGTCGTACGGGACGCGCAAGCGCGCAACGCGGAGTCCCTGACCGCCGAGTTCGCCCGGCTGACCGAGCTGGCGCGGACCGGGAAGCTGACCCCGGCCGAGCTGACCGGCGGCACGTTCACGCTGAACAACTACGGCGTGTTCGGGGTGGACGGCTCCACGCCGATCATCAACCACCCCGAGGCCGCGATGCTCGGCGTCGGCCGGATCGTGCCCAAGCCGTGGGTTCACCGGGGCGAGCTGGCCGTACGGCAGGTCGTCCAGCTGTCGCTGACGTTCGACCACCGGGTCTGCGACGGCGGTACGGCGGGCGGCTTCCTGCGGTACGTGGCCGACTGTGTGGAGCAGCCCGCGGTGCTGCTGCGCACCCTGTGATGAGCGTCTGCATGCACGCGCCCCGGAGGGGCTGAGTACTGCAGCATACTTCTGGGATGACCGCGTATGACGCCGTAGTACTCGCCGGGGGCGCCGCCAGAAGACTGGGCGGCGCCGACAAGCCCGGTGTGACTGTGGGTGGCCGGCCCCTCCTTGACCGGGTGCTGGGCGCATGTGCCGGCGCCGGGGTCACCGTCGTGGTGGGCGGGCGCCGGCCCACCACGCGGCCGGTGCTCTGGACCAGGGAGGAACCGCCCGGCGGCGGGCCGCTCGCCGCGCTCTCGGCCGGAATGCGGCACATAGAGGCGGAGAGCACGCTGGTGCTCTCCGCCGATCTGCCGTTCCTGGGCGAGCCGACCGTGAAGGCCCTGCTGGACGCCCTGGCGGCGGGCGGCACCGAGGGCGTGCTGTGCACCGACCCGGACGGCCGCGATCAGCCGCTGGTCGCCGTCTACCGGGCCGAACCGCTGCACCGGGAGATCGCCCTGCTCGCCGCGGAGCACGGCAGCCTCAGCGGACTGCCTCTGCGACTGCTGACGCAGGAGCTGGACCTCGTCCGGATCGCACCGGAGCCCCTGTCCTCCTTCGACTGCGACACCTGGGAGGACATCGCCGCGGCCCGTGCGCGGATCAGGGAGCATGGGAACGTGCTGGACGAATGGATCACCGCGGTCAAGGACGAGCTCGGCATCGATCTGGAGGTCGACACGGGCGTCCTGCTCGATCTTGCCCGGGACGCCGCCCACGGCGTTGCCCGGCCCGCCGCGCCGCTCACCACGTTCCTGGTCGGCTACGCGGCGGCGAAGGCCGGGGAGGGCCCGGAAGCCGTGGCGGAGGCGGCCCGCAAGGCCGCTGCCCTCGCCGCCCGCTGGGCCGCCGAGTCGGGAGAGGCCGGCTCGTCGTGACCGCGCAGGAGGACCGCGAGCTGGACGAAGCCCTCGCACTGGCGTCAACGGGCTCCACGACAGCGGCAACCCCCGGCACGGCGACTGCCCGCGGGGCCATGCGCTGGGCCGAGGCCCGGAACGTCGCCTCACGGGCCGGGCGCAGCGCCCCCGGCCGCACCCTGCGGATGGTGCTCGGCGAGGCACTGGGGCATGTCCTCGCCGAGCCGCTCACCGCACTCACCGATCTGCCGTCGTTCGACACGTCAGCCATGGACGGCTGGGCCGTTGCCGGACCCGGCCCCTGGGGGCTGCGCGACGGCGGAGGAATCCTCGCCGGCCGTTCCGTGTCCGGCGTGCTCGCCGACGGCGAGGCGGTACGGATCGCCACCGGTGCCCGGGTCCCGCCGGGCGTCACCGCCGTGCTCCGTACCGAGCACGCCCGTACGGACGAGGCGAAGGGCCGGCTGCGCGCCCTCCGTTCCGTCGTTCCCGGGCAGGACATCCGGCCCCGCGGCCAGGAGTGCCGCAGCGGCGACCAGCTGTTGCCGGCCGGGGCGCTGGTGACCCCGGCGGTGCTGGGGCTCGCCGCCGCGGCCGGATACGACGAGCTCCTCGTCGTCCCCCGCCCTCGCGTCGAGATCCTGGTCCTCGGCGACGAACTGCTGGCCGAGGGTCTCCCCCACGACGGCATGGTCCGCGACGCGCTGGGCCCCATGGCCGGCCCCTGGCTGCGCGCGCTCGGCGCGGAGGTCCTGGCGACCCGTCGGCTCGTCGACGACGCCGACGCGCTGTTCGACGCGGTCACCACGTCCGAGGCCGACCTCGTCGTCACCACGGGCGGTACCGCTGCCGGTCCCGTCGACCATGTCCACCCGGTTCTGAGCAAGGCCGGCGCCGAACTGCTGGTCGACGGTGTCGCGGTACGCCCCGGGCATCCCATGCTGTTGGCCCGGCTCGCGTCCGGCCGGCACCTGGTGGGTCTGCCCGGCAACCCCCTGGCCGCCGTGTCCGGCCTGCTCACGCTCGTCGAGCCGCTGCTGAGCACGCTCGCGGGGCGAGCCCCTGTCGACCCGTCCATAACACCGGTGCGCGAACGGGTGCCCGGCCATCCGCACGACACCCGGCTGGTGCCCGTGGCGTACCGGGCGGACGGGGCCGTGCCGCTGCGCTATCAGGGCCCTGCCATGCTGCGCGGTATCGCCGCCGCGGACGGCCTCGCCGTCATCCCGTTCGGCGGGGCGGAACCTGGCGATGAGCTGGGGATCCTGGATCTTCCCTGGGGCCGGCCTTCTTCCGAGGGGTGTTTCACGTGAAACTTCCCGGCAATGACGTGATGGCCCGCCAGGCGGGCGAGACCCACCACGCCCGCGTGCATCTTCCGCGCCGTGCCGTCCAGTCCCCACTGCGTCAGGTCGGCAGGCGGCTGCTGATGGCCCTCGGGGTGCTGATACTGACCGTGCTCATCGTCTACGCCGACCGGGGCGGCTACCACGACAACGCGGACGAAACAGTCGACTTCCTCGACTCCTTCTACTACGCCACCGTCACCCTCTCCACGACGGGGTACGGCGACATCGTTCCGTACAGCGACAGCGCCAGGCTCGCCAATGTGCTGCTGGTGACGCCGCTGCGCGTGCTTTTTCTGATCATCCTGGTCGGCACGACTCTCGAAGTCCTCACCGAGCGCACCCGGGAGGAGTGGCGGCTGAACCGCTGGAGGGCCACTGTGCGTGACCACACCGTCGTTGTCGGCTTCGGAACGAAGGGGCGTTCGGCGATCCAGACGCTCCTCGCGACCGGGCTGAAGAAGGACAAGGTCGTTGTCGTCGACCCCAATCCGCAGGTCGCCGAGGCAGCCACCGCCGAGGGGTTCGTCGCGGTGACCGGTGACGCGACGCGCAGCGATGTGCTGCTGCGGGCCGAGGTGCAGCGGGCCCGCCAGATCGTCATCACCCCGCAGCGCGACGACACCGCCGTGCTGGTCGCCCTGACCGCCCGTCAGCTCAACCGCGGGGCGAAAATCGTCGCAGCGGTGCGCGAGGAGGAGAACGCGCCTCTGCTGCGGCAGTCCGGTGCCGATGCGGTGATCACGAGCTCCAGTGCGGCCGGCCGGCTGCTCGGCCTGTCCGTGCTCAGCCCCACAGCGGGCACGGTGATCGAGGACCTGATCCAGCATGGCAGCGGGCTCGACGTCATCGAACGGCCGGTGACGAAGAGCGAGGCAGGGCGTGGTGTCCGGGAGACCGAGGACCTGGTGGTGAGCGTGCTGCGCGGGCACCGGCTGCTCGGGTACGACCACCCGGAGGCGAGCCCCTTGCAGTTGACGGACCGGCTGATCACGATCGTACGGGCCACGAAAGCACCGGGGGGCGGCGGCGGAGAGTAGCCTCGCGCCATGCATGCGATCACCATCCCCGAACCAGGCGGTCCCGAGGCGCTCGTATGGGCCGAGGTGCCCGATCCCGTACCGGGCGAGGGAGAGGTCCTCGTCGAGGTGGCGGCCACCGCGGTCAACCGTGCCGATGTGCTCCAGCGACAGGGCTTCTACGATCCGCCGCCCGGTACGTCCCCCTATCCGGGCCTCGAGTGCTCGGGCCGGATCGTGGCGCTGGGGCCCGGGGTGTCCGGATGGGCCGTCGGTGACGAGGTGTGCGCGCTCCTGGGCGGCGGGGGGTACGCGGAGAAGGTGGCCGTCCCGGCCGGGCAGCTGCTGCCCGTGCCGGACGGTGTCGATGTCGTCACCGCCGCGGGGCTGCCCGAGGTCGCCTGCACGGTGTGGTCCAACGTCTTCATGGTCGCCCATCTGCGGCCGGGCGAGACGCTGCTGGTGCACGGCGGCGCAAGTGGCATCGGAACGATGGCCGTTCAGCTCGCCAAGGCGGTGGGTGCCCGGGTCGCCGTCACCGCGGGCAGCAAGGAGAAGCTGGACCGCTGCGCGGAACTGGGCGCGGACATTCTCATCGACTACCGCGAGCAGGACTTCGTGGAGGAGGTGCGCCGCGCGACGGGCGGGGCCGGTGCGGACGTCATCCTCGACATCATCGGGGCGAAGTACCTCGACCGGAACGTGAAGGCGCTGGCCGTCAGCGGCCGGCTGGCGGTCATCGGCCTCCAGGGCGGGGTCAAGGCGGAGCTCAACCTGCGCGACCTGCTGGCCAAGCGGGCCGCGATCACGGCGACCTCACTGCGGGCGCGCCCGCTGGAGGAGAAGGCAGCGATCGTCGCGGCGGTCCGGGAGCATGTGTGGCCGCTGATCGCGGCGGGGCGGGTGCGGCCCGTCGTCGACTGTGTCCTGCCGCTGCCGGACGCGGCCGAGGCGCACCGCGTGCTGGAGTCCGGCACGCATGTGGGCAAGGTGCTGCTGGCGGCACCCGCGTCGGTCTGACGAGTCACGCGATGTGGTCCCCCGGCGCCGGGTGCGCGGGGGACCACTCGCAGGTGCGACCGTCAGAGGTACGGACCGGAGCGGGCGGCGCCGTGGTGGTGGTGGTCGTCGTCATCGTCGGTGGGAGCGCCCGGGGGAAGGGCGCGGCGCATCTGCTCCAGCTGGGCCCGCGCCGCCATCTGCTGGGCGAACAGGGCCGTCTGGATCCCGTGGAACAGGCCCTCCAGCCAGCCCACCAGCTGGGCCTGTGCGATGCGCAGTTCCGCCTCGGAGGGCACCGCGTCGTCCGTGAACGGGAGCGAGAGACGCTCCAGTTCCTCGACGAGCTCCGGTGCCAGCCCGTCCTCCAGCTCCTTCACCGAACTCGCGTGGATGTCCTTGAGGCGCACACGGCTCGCCTCGTCCAGAGGAGCCGCGCGGACTTCCTCCAGGAGCTGCTTGATCATGCTGCCGATGCGCATGACCTTCGCGGGCTGTTCGACCATGTCCGTCACGGGCACCTCGCGCGACTCGTCGTCACTGCCGCCGATTGCCATCCCGTCCTGGCCCACCACGAGGACCTGGGGGCTCTCATGCGACCGTTCACTCCTCGGCATCTCCATGCCGCCATTCTCTCGCACACGTGCTTTACATCACGGTGTGCCCCCGGGGACGGCTGATCCACCGTCCCCGGGGGCACCAAGTGTGTCGTTCACTGGCGGCGCAGGCGCAGCCCCAGGAATCCCAGGCCCAGTCCGGTCAGGGTGAGTCCCGCTCCCATGGACAGCACATGGATCCGTGGGTCGGAATCGCCGGACCCGGGCGGCTGTGCGGCCTCGTCGGCGACGGCGGGCGCGGTTGTGCTGGTGGAGGGGGAGGGTTGTGCCTCCGCGGGAGCCTCCTCCTCTTCGGAGGGCTCCTCCCACTGTCTGTAGGGAGCGCGGGGGCCGTGCGGCCTGGAGTAGCGGTGCGGCCGGGTGGGCGTGTCGCTCGCACTGGCACTCGGGCTCGACAGCGCGAGGCCCGGTGTGCGGGACACGGTGGGGCTCGGATCGTCTGCTTCGTCGTCCTCGGAGGGGGCCGCTGCCTCGTCCGGCATACGGCCCGGGCGCGGCCGCCCCTCCCCGGCCGGCCGCCCGGCCAGCTTGCCGCCGTCGTCGCGGGGGCTCGCCTCGGCCTTCACGGCGGCGCCGGGTATGTGCTGGGCGGCGTGGCCGGGCGGAGTCAGCAGCAGTGCTGCCAGCAGCGTGAATCCGGCGGCTATGCCATGCGAGTGGAGCCCTGGAGCCATGGTGTGGCCCCTTCCCGTACCGAACGGTGGTATCGGGAAATAGCGTCACACGGTGCGACAGGACCGGCACTCCGGGAGCGCACGGAGAGTGAGTTACTCCGGGTCGCCGGTGGATATATCCAATGTGAATGTGGTGTCGGCGGGGGGGATGGGCGTGCCTGCGGTGGGGAACTGGTTGACGACGACGTCCTCTCCCCACTGACCGTTGGGGACCTTCTTCGGGTCCAGGTGCCAGCCCGCGGCTTGCAGGCAGCTCTTCACCGACCGGATGTCCTTGTAGACGAAGTTCGGGGCTTTCACCATGGTCGGGTCGTTGTAGTCCTTGGCCGGGTCCGAGCACTCTTCTGGGTCCATCGTGCGGTTGCGCTCGGGGCCCTTGTGCTCCGCCGTGGGCGTCTGGCTCTGGGTCGGGTCGCCGCCCGCCTGTCCGCCGTTCTCCTCTTCGCCGTTCAGGGACAGCGCGGTGATCAGGCCGCCGATCGCCAGCAGGGCCACCGCGATCGCGCCCACGACGACGGGCGTGTTCCGGCCGCCACGGCCGCTCGGCGCCGGGGCCGCGGTGTACGGCGGCGGGGTCGCGGCCATGGGCTGCGGCGGCTGCTGATGCGGGTAGCCGTACGCCGGAGCAGCGGGCGCCGGGGCGTACGGGCCGGGCTGGTGGGGCTGGTGGGGCTGGTACGGGGTCTGGACGTTGCCCGTCGACGGCGGGTACGGGCCGGACTGGTCCAGCGGCGGGAAGACCGTCGAGCCGACGCCCGCGCCGCTGTTGACCGGGCCGCCGCCGATGACGACGGGGGCGGCGCCGGTCTGGCCGGAGGAGGCGATCCGCGCGCACTCGTCGCGCATCGCGGCGGCGCTCGGGAAACGCTCGTTCGGGTTCTTCTTCAGCGCCCGTGCGACCAGCGCGTCCAGCGCCGGCGGGACCGAGCGGTTGAGGGCCGACGGCGCGACCGGCTCCTCCTGCACATGCGCGTACGCGATGGCGAGTGCCGAGTCCGCGTCGAACGGCAGCCGTCCGGTGAGCAGCTGGAAGAGCATGATGCCGACCGAGTAGAGGTCGGAGCGGGCGTCCACACCGCGTCCCAGCGCCTGCTCGGGCGACAGGTACTGCGGGGTGCCGACCACCATGCCGGTCTGCGTCATCGACGTCACACCGGACTGCATGGCGCGTGCGATGCCGAAGTCCATGACCTTGACCACACCACGCTTGGTGATCATCACATTGCCGGGCTTGATGTCCCGGTGGACCAGCCCCATCTCATGGCTGGCCTCCAGCGCGGCCAGTACATCGGCCGTCACCTTCAGCGCCTTGTCGGCCGGCATGGCGCCGTACTGCTGGATGTCGGACTGCAGCACGGACCCCAGCGGGAGGCCCTCGACGTACTCCATGACGATGTACGGCATGACCGCGCCGCCGAGCGCGTCTTCTCCCGTGTCGAAGACCGAGACGATGTTGGTGTGCTGGAGCTTGGCGACCGCTTGAGCCTCGCGCCGGAACCGCTCGCGGAACGACTGTTCGCGTCCCAGTTCGGTGTGGAGGGTCTTGATGGCGACCTGGCGGTCCAGCGCCGTGTCGTAGGCCAGGTGCACCGAGGCCATGCCGCCCTCGCCGAGGAGGTCGCGGAGCTGATAGCGCCCACCCGCCACCGATCCGCCCGCGTAGCGGCCGTGTGCGCCGTCCTGGCTCATGACTTGCGTCCCCCTCGGCCGCGTGGGCCCGGCTGCGATGATGATCTGCGATGTACGGGCCAAGTCTGCCCGAGGGCGCAGACACGTCAAGCTGGGTGCCGGTTACGTGACCGTACGCACAACAAGCGTCGTACGAACGTGACAGGGCACCGTCGGATGTGCTCGGGTACACAGGGGAACGTTTCCGGCGCCACGCCAGTCTCGATTCGGGGTGTCGTACAGAGCCTGTAGCGTGCTCTACCAGAACACCGTAACGACCGCGGATGCGGCCAGAGACGACGGCGAGGACAGATGGCACCCGAACCCGAGGGAAGCGGCGCCGGGATGGCCGATGCTCAGGAGCAGGGGTCCCACGGAGTCGGCGGTCTCGTCGGGGACGGCCGCTACCGCCTGACCCACCGGCTGGGCCGCGGCGGCATGGCGGAGGTGTTCGCCGCCGAGGACGTACGGCTCGGCCGTAGCGTCGCCGTGAAGCTCCTGCGCGCCGATCTCGCGGAGGACCCGGTATCCAAGGCCCGGTTCACGCGCGAGGCGCAGTCCGTGGCGGGCCTCAATCACCACAACATCGTGGCCGTGTACGACTCGGGCGAGGACGAGGTCGGCGGCAACTCCGTTCCGTACATCGTGATGGAGCTGGTCGAGGGCCGCACGATCCGCGATCTGCTCATCAGCTCCGAGGCCCCGTCCCCCGATCAGGCACTGGTCATCGTCTCCGGGGTGCTGGAAGCCCTCGCGTACTCGCACCAACACGGCATCGTGCACCGTGACATCAAGCCGGCGAACGTCATCATCACCGACAACGGCGCGGTGAAGGTGATGGACTTCGGCATCGCCCGCGCCCTGCACGGCGCGCAGTCGACGATGACGCAGACCGGCATGGTCATGGGCACTCCGCAGTACCTCTCTCCCGAGCAGGCGCTGGGCAAGGCCGTCGACCACCGCAGCGACCTGTACGCGACGGGCTGTCTGCTGTACGAACTGCTGGCACTGCGGCCGCCGTTCACCGGTGAGACCCCGCTCTCCGTGGTCTACCAGCATGTCCAGGACACGCCGGTGCCGCCCTCCGAGGTCTCCGACGGGGTGCCGCCGGAGCTCGACGGAATGGTGATGCGTGCGCTCGCCAAGGACCCGGACGACCGGTTCCAGAGCGCCGAGGAGATGCGCGGTCTGATCCACTACGCGCTCGGGATGCTCCAGGACCAGGGCGGTCACACGGGCGGTGTGTGGAGCACCGGCCCGGTCGAGATGTACGAGGGCCGCACGCCCGCCGGCGGAATCGCCGCGACCGCCGCGATGGGACACCCGCACCCGGTGCACGGGGAGACCTCGCAGTTCGGCGCGCCGATCCTGCCGCCGATGAACCCGGACGACGGCGGCTACGACGGCGGTTACGGCCCTCATGGCAACGCCAAGGCCGGCCGCGGCAAGGTGTGGCTGTTCGTCGCCTTCGCGATCATCGCGATCACCGCGGGTGTCGCTCTCGCGGTGAACGCCTCCAACGACACGAAGACCAACGAGAAGGAGCCTCCGAAGGTCTCCCACTCCACGGCCACGACCGAGCCGTCGGAACCAGCTCCCACCCCGTCGGCGGAGGATCAGACCTCCGGGGACGAGCAGTACAACTCCAACGGCAACAGCGGCGGCCACAACTGGAACAACGACAAGCCGTCATGGAGACCGTCCGACAAGGCCACCACCGAGCAACCGCCGACGCAGGCGCCGACCACCGACCCGGGTGCGAGCACCGGTAGCACCACCGGTGACTCGGGTACGGGCACCACCGGTGACTCGGGTACGGGCACCACGGGTGACTCGGGTACGGGCACCACGGGTGACTCGGGTACGGGCACCACCGGTGACTCGGGCACCGGCACCACCGGGGCCCCGGGCACGGGCACCACCGGGGCCCCGGGCACCACGGGCTGATCCGGCTCAGCCCGCGAAGGCCTGGCACACCGCCTCGTACTCGCGGGTCCACCACACCACCAGGGCCGACGCTGCGGGAAACTGCGGGTCGGCCCTGCGGTCGTGCAGCTGGTAGCGCCAGCGCAGTATCCAGAAGTCGTTGAGCCGCTCCCACCACACCCGGTGCACCGCCGCCGCCAGCTCCCCCGCCGCGGCGCCGGCCGCCCGCCGGTAGGCGCGCGCGTACGCCCGTACCTTGGCCAGTTCCAGCTGTCCCGCCGGGCGTACGAAGAAGATCACCGCTGCCCGTACCGCTTCCTCGGCGCGCGGCTGGACGCCGAGCCGGTCCCAGTCGACGATCGCGGCCGGCTCCGCGTCCCGGTACAGCAGATTCAGCGGGTGGAAGTCGCCGTGCACCCAGCCTGCCGCGGGTGCGCCGGCTGCCGGGGGCCGTCGGTGCGATTGCTCTTCCAGCAGGGCGCGCCGTTCCACCAGCCGGTGCTCGGCCAGCTCGTCGAAGGCGTCCCGGTGTCGTCGGCCGCGGGTCAGGGCCAGCAGTCGGTCGATGAGCGCGAAGGTGTCGACGGGGTCGGCACTGCGGTGCTCGCCTTGCTCGACGTCCCTCTCCATGACCTGGGCGAGACGGGTGTGTACAAGCCCGAGCAGGGCGCCGAGCCGGCGGGCCTCGGCGGTGGTGAGCTGGGCGCCGTGCCGGTGGCGTCCGTCGATCCAGGGGTGCAGTGCGTAGCACCGGTCGTCGATGACGGCGACCGTGTCGCCGTCGCCGGCCTCGACGGGCGGGGCGACGGGCACGCCGAGGGCCTGGAGGTGCCGGGTGGCGCGGTGCTGGCGGGTGATGGCGTCGGGGTCGCCGTCGAGATGGTGTTTGAGGAAGAAGCGGCCGCGTGTGGTCGTGAGGCAGTAGCCGTGGTTGAGGAGTCCTTGGGTGACGGGTTCGCAGGTCAGTGGCTCGCCCACGGGCGGGTAGCGGCGCAGCAGGGCGCTCACGGGGGGCAGGGTTGCAGATGAGCGCGGCACCTGTCAGATGTTAGATCACTCAGGGTGTTGATAGTGTCGCTCAGGGGAGCCGTCGAGTGAGTGCAGGGTTCCGAACTGCGGCTCGATGCGCAGATACACCGGGTCGAAAGGCTTTCCGTCCGCCAGTCGCGGGACGGGTCCGAAGTGGTCCAGTTCCTCGTCACCGGGCTCGGCGAGCCGGGCGGTGCCGGTGAACTGCAGGGACCACACCTCGGCCGCGCCGGAATTCATGTTGTCCGCGCCGTACGCCACCACATTGCCGTCGCAGGCGTCGTGATAGCCGAAGCCCGCGTGCATCCGCAGCATGACCTGCCCGTCGGTGACGATATGGCGGGCGGAGGCCACGAAGGGCAGCGCGCTCATGCTGGACGCAAGCCGTCCGTACGGGACGCGGTCGAGCAGCTCCAGAAGCCGGGGGTCGTCGCAGGGCATGATGTCCACTGTCCCTGCCCGGTTCGTGTCCGAATAGAGGCCGCCGCCCTCGTGATCCGGGCCCAAAGTCCCGATTGGGGTGAGGCGGGACGATGCGGATGATCTGCGCGTATGCCTCAGTTCTGCTTCCCGGCCTGGAGCCTCGCCACATATGCGGCGGCCTGGGAGCGCCTCTCCATGCCCAGCTTGGAGAGGAGGCTGGACACATAGTTCTTGATCGTTTTCTCGGCGAGATGCAGCCGCTCGCCGATCGCGCGGTTGGTGAGTCCCTCGCCTATCAGGTCGAGGATCTTGCGCTCCTGATCGGTGAGGGAGGCCAGCCGTTCGTCGTCCTTGCCTCTGCTGCCGGTGCGGAGCCGTTCCAGCACCCGGGCGGTGGCGACGGGGTCGAGCAGCGACTTGCCGGCCGCCACGTCCCGTACCGCCGAGAGCAGTTCGCTGCCGCGGATCGCCTTCAGGACATATCCGGAGGCACCAGCCATGATCGCGTCGAAGAGGGCTTCGTCGTCGGCGAATGAGGTGAGCATCAGGCACTTGATCGCATCGTTACGCGAGCGGACCTCGCGGCAGACCTCGACGCCGCTGCCGTCCGGCAGCCGTACATCGAGAATGGCCACGTCGGGGCGTGTCGCGGGGATTCTGACCAGGGCTTCTTCGACCGTCCCGGCCTCGCCGACCACCTCGATGCCGTCCTCGCCGGAGAGCAGGTCGTGCACGCCGCGCCGCACGACCTCATGGTCGTCGAGGAGAAATACGGTGATTTTTCCTTCAATGGGCACATTGTCAGTTTCACACATTGACTCTTCCCGTGCGCTGGGTGACCGGGATAACGTGCCCCTGTTCCGGCGGTCTGCAGGGCTGTGACCAGTGGTTGTTTCCCCCCATTTCCGATTTACTTGGAAATCCAAGCAAAAACGCAGGTCAAATGGGGTTTCGCAGGAATGCGACCCACTGGGTAACGTGCCTCTCGCAGGGCTCTCGCCGGGACACTGTCACGCCTGTTCCCGGCCGAGTCGCACCCACCCCCGTGCACACGTACGGATACAGGCGAGCCGCACTGGCACCCGGCGGACCCCGGGGGCCGGACAGACGGAGGAGCACGCACGTGACCGTGGAAAGTACTGCCGCGCGCAAACCGCGTCGCAGCAGCGGCAGCAGCAAGCGCGCCGGCGCCCGCAAGCCGCAGAGCCCGACCGAGCCCCAGCTCGTACAGCTGCTGACCCCCGAGGGCGAGCGGGTCGAGAACCCCGAGTACGACGAGTTCGTCGCCGACCTGACCCCCGAAGCGCTGCGCGGGCTGTACCGGGACATGGTCCTGACGCGGCGCTTCGACGCCGAGGCCACCGCGCTGCAGCGGCAGGGCGAACTGGGCCTGTGGGCCTCGCTGCTCGGCCAGGAGGCCGCGCAGATCGGCTCCGGCCGCGCCCTGCGTGACGACGACTACGTCTTTCCGACCTACCGCGAGCACGGTGTCGCCTGGTGCCGTGGAGTCGATCCGACCAATCTGCTCGGGATGTTCCGTGGTGTGAACCACGGCGGGTGGGACCCGAACAGCAACAACTTCCATCTGTACACGATCGTGATCGGCTCGCAGACGCTGCACGCCACCGGGTACGCCATGGGCGTGGCCAAGGACGGCGCGGACTCCGCGGTCATCGCCTACTTCGGTGACGGCGCCTCGAGCCAGGGCGACGTCAACGAGGCATTCACCTTCTCCGCGGTCTACAACGCCCCCGTGGTGTTCTTCTGCCAGAACAACCAGTGGGCGATCTCCGAGCCCACCGAGAAGCAGACCCGTGTCCCGCTCTACCAGCGCGCGCAGGGCTTCGGCTTCCCCGGCGTCCGCGTCGACGGCAACGACGTGCTCGCCTGCCTCGCCGTCACCCGCTCCGCGCTCGAGCGCGCCCGCCGCGGCGAGGGCCCGACCCTGGTCGAGGCGTTCACCTACCGCATGGGCGCCCACACCACCTCCGACGACCCGACCCGCTACCGGCACGACGACGAGCGTGCCGCGTGGGAGGCCAAGGACCCGATCCTGCGGCTGCGCACCTACCTGGAGAAGGAAGGCATCGCCGGCGAGGAGTTCTTCGCCTCCCTGGAGGAGGAGAGCGTCGCGCTCGGCAAGCGGGTGCGCGAGGCCGTACGTGCCATGCCCGACCCGGACCACATGGCGATCTTCGAGAACATTTACGCCGACGGGCACGCCCTCGTCGACGAGGAGCGCGCGCAGTTCGCCGCCTACCAGGCGTCCTTCGCCGACGAGGAGAACTGACCATGGCCGTAGAGAAGATGTCGGTCGCCAAGGCGCTCAACGAGTCGCTGCGCAAGGCTCTGGACACCGACCCCAAGGTCCTCATCATGGGTGAGGACGTCGGCAAGCTCGGCGGTGTCTTCCGTATCACCGACGGTCTGCAGAAGGACTTCGGCGAGGAGCGGGTCATCGACACCCCGCTCGCCGAGTCCGGCATCGTCGGCACCGCGATCGGTCTGGCGCTGCGCGGCTACCGCCCCGTCGTCGAGATCCAGTTCGACGGTTTCGTCTTCCCCGCGTACGACCAGATCGTCACGCAGCTCGCGAAGATGCACGCCCGTGCGCTGGGCAAGATCAAGATGCCGGTCGTCGTCCGTATCCCCTACGGCGGTGGCATCGGCGCGGTCGAGCACCACTCCGAGTCCCCCGAGGCCTACTTCGCGCACACCGCCGGTCTGAAGGTGGTCTCCCCGTCGACGCCGTCGGACGCGTACTGGATGCTCCAGCAGGCCATCCAGACCGACGACCCGGTGATCTTCTTCGAGCCGAAGCGCCGCTACTGGGACAAGGGCGAGGTCGACACCGAGGCCATCCCCGGTCCGCTGCACGCCGCCCGGGTGGCGCGTGAGGGCACCGACCTGACGCTGGCCGCCTACGGGCCGATGGTGAAGGTCTGCCTGGAGGCGGCCGCCGCCGCGGCCGAGGAGGGCAAGTCCCTCGAGGTCGTCGACCTGCGGTCGATGTCCCCGATCGACTTCGACACGATCCAGCGCTCCGTGGAGAAGACCCGCCGCCTCGTCGTGGTCCACGAGGCCCCGGTGTTCCTGGGTACGGGCTCGGAGATCGCCGCACGCATCACCGAGCGGTGCTTCTACCACCTGGAGGCCCCGGTGCTGCGGGTCGGCGGCTACCACGCCCCGTACCCGCCGGCGCGGCTGGAGGAGGAGTACCTCCCCGGTCTGGACCGTGTGCTCGACGCCGTCGACCGCTCGCTGGCGTACTGAGGAGAGGGTCGTTGACGACGATGACTGAGAACGCTGCCCGTTTCCGCGAGTTCAAGATGCCCGACGTGGGCGAGGGACTCACTGAGGCGGAGATCCTCAAGTGGTACGTCCAGGTCGGTGACACCGTCCACGACGGCCAGGTCGTGTGCGAGGTCGAGACCGCCAAGGCCGCGGTCGAGCTGCCCATCCCGTACGACGGTGTGGTCCACGAGCTGCGCTTCGAAGAGGGCACCACCGTGGACGTCGGCACGCCGATCATCACGGTCGACGTGGCTCCCGGTTCCGGCCCCGCCGAGGCCCCCGCCCCGGCCGCCGTCGAGTCCACGGTCGCCGCGGCCGAGGCACAGCCGGAGGCCGAGGCCAAGCCGGCCCGCACGCCGGTCCTGGTCGGCTACGGCGTCGCCGAGTCCTCCACCAAGCGCCGTCCCCGCAAGGGCACCAGGGCCCCGGCCCAGCCGGAGCCCGCGGCGGCTGCGATCCAGGCCGAGCTGAACGGCCACGCGGCCGCGGCCGCCCGCCCGCTGGCCAAGCCGCCGGTGCGCAAACTGGCCAAGGACCTCGGCGTGGACCTGGCAACGGTCAACCCGACCGGTCCGGACGGCATCATCACCCGCGAGGACGTCCACGCGGCGGCCGCTCCGGCGCCCGTCGAGGTCCCGGCCCCCGCGCCGGCTCCGGTGGCGGCCCCCGCCCCCGCCGTTGTCTCCGCGGGCGAGCGCGAGACCCGGATCCCGGTCAAGGGTGTGCGCAAGGCCACCGCGCAGGCGATGATCGGCAGCGCCTTCACCGCGCCGCATGTCACCGAGTTCGTCACGGTCGACGTGACGCGCACGATGCGACTGGTCGATGAGATCAAGCAAAACCTTGACAAATACGACATGGCGGGTCTGCGGGTCAACCCGCTGCTCCTCATTGCCAAGGCCCTGCTGGTCGCCATCCGCCGCAACCCGGACATCAACGCGTCCTGGGACGAGGCGAACCAGGAGATCGTGCTCAAGCACTACGTCAATCTGGGCATCGCCGCGGCCACCCCGCGCGGCCTGATCGTCCCGAACATCAAGGACGCGCACGCCAAGACCCTGCCCGAACTGGCTCAGGCGCTGGGCGAGCTGGTGTCCACCGCACGCGACGGCAAGACGTCGCCCGCGGCGATGTCCGGCGGCACGGTCACCATCACCAACGTCGGCGTCTTCGGCGTCGACACCGGTACGCCCATCCTGAACCCGGGCGAGTCCGCGATCCTCGCGGTCGGCGCGATCAAGCTCCAGCCCTGGGTCCACAAGGGCAAGGTGAAGCCACGTCAGGTCACCACGCTGGCGCTGTCGTTCGACCACCGCCTGGTCGACGGTGAGCTCGGCTCCAAGGTTCTCGCGGACATCGCGGCGGTCCTGGAGAACCCGAAGAAGCTCATCACCTGGGGCTGATGCCTCTGCCGGGGGGCGGTGGTTCCCCCCGGGAAGGCACAGCACGTGAAACGCCCGGACGGTTCGCCGTCCGGGCGTTCCGTCAACCCCGACCCGGGAACTCTCACGGGCCGGACGCCTGGCGGCCCGGTCCGGACAAGGATCTGATCCTCAGGGCGGACGGGAAGCGGCACAGCCCGGCGACCGTGGACGACTTCATCGCGCTCACCGAGAAGCTGTCCGGCAGGGAACTGCGCGACGTCTTCGGCGTCTGGCTCTACGGGAAGGGCAAGCCGCCCCGCACCTGAGCGCACGGAGTCCGCCCGTCCGCGATGTGGACGAGCGGGCTGTTGCACCCCTGTTGTATCTATGCTGTGCGCATGACTGCCGCCCCGGTGAAACAGCCCCCCGCCGCCGACCGTGTCTACACGCACATCAAGCAGGCCGTCCTCGACCGCCGCTACGAAGGCGGGACGCTGCTGACCGAGGGCGAGCTCGCCGAGGCCGTCGGAGTGTCCCGTACACCCGTACGTGAAGCCCTGCTCAAGCTCGAGGTGGAAGGACTCATCAAGCTCTACCCGAAGAAGGGCGCCCTGGTCCTCGCCGTCTCCGCGCAGGAGATCGCGGACGTCGTCGAGACCCGGCTGCTGGTCGAGGAGTACGCCGTCCGCAAGGCCGTTCCGGCGCCGCCCGCGCTGATCGCCCGGCTGGAGGAGCTCGTCGAGGAGCAGCGGCAGCGGGCGGAAGCGGGGGATCTGGCCGCCGTCGCCGCCACCGACCGCTGCTTCCACGCCGAGATCGTCCGGCACGCCGGCAACGAGATCCTGTCGAAGCTCTACGACCGGATGCGCGACCGCCAACTGCGCATGGGGGTCGCGGTGATGAACTCCCAGCCCGACCGGATCGCCAAGAACATCGTGGAGCACACCGAGATCCTCGAAGCGATCAAGGCAGGAGACAAGGAGCTCGCCGCGCAGCGCGTGCGCCGGCACCTGAGCTGGGTCAAGGTCGTCGTGCGGGGGGAGGCCCGGTGAGCGCGCCCGCACTGCCCGGAGATCCTCCCGGCGGCAGGCGTGCCGCGCTCGTCTGGGGCGTCGGAGTCTCCGTCTACTTCGTCGCCGTCATCTTCCGTACGAGCCTGGGGGTGGCGGGTCTCGACGCCGTCGACCGTTTCGGCGTCAGCGCCTCCGCGCTGTCGACGTTCTCGATACTCCAGTTGCTTGTCTACGCGGGCATGCAGATACCCGTCGGCCTGATGGTCGACCGGCTCGGGACGAAGAAGGTGCTGGCCCTCGGCGCGGTGCTGTTCACCGCCGGCCAGCTCGGCTTCGCCTTCTCCTCCTCCTACGGCATGGCACTCGCGTCCAGGGCGCTGCTCGGCTGCGGCGACGCGATGACCTTCATCAGCGTGCTGCGGCTCGGCTCACGCTGGTTCCCGGCCCGTCGTGGGCCGCTGATCGCGCAGCTCGCCGGCCTCATCGGTATGGCCGGCAATCTCGTCTCCACCGTCATCATCGCCCGGCTGCTGCACGGCGTCGGCTGGACCGCCACGTTCGCGGGCAGCGCGGTCGCGGGCGCCTTCGTCCTCGTCCTGACGCTGCTCTTCCTCAAGGACCACCCTGAGGGCCAGGAACCCGTGCCCGTCCCGCACGCGGGTGCGGCCTTCGTCCGACGGCAGATCGCCGCGGCTTGGCGCGAGCCCGGCACCCGGCTCGGTATGTGGGTGCACTTCACCACCCAGTTCCCGGCGATGGTGTTCCTGTTGCTGTGGGGCCTGCCGTTCCTGGTCGAGGCCCAGGGCCTGTCCCAGGCGGTGGCCGGTGAGCTGCTCACCCTGGTGGTGCTGTCCAACATGGTGGTGGGCCTGGTGTACGGACAGATCGTCGCCCGGCACCACGGGGCCCGGCTGCCCCTGGCACTCGGCACCATAGCCGTGACCGCGGTGTTCTGGGGCGCCACCATCGCCTACCCCGGCGGCCGGGCCCCCATGTGGCTGCTGATCACCCTGTGCACCGTGCTGGGCGCCTGCGGGCCCGCCTCGGTGATCGGCTTCGACTTCGCCCGTCCGGCGAACCCGCCGGAGCGTCAGGGCACAGCCTCGGGAATCGTCAACATGGGCGGTTTCATCGCCTCGATGACGACCCTGCTGGCGGTCGGTGTGCTGCTGGACGCCACTGGCGACGACTACCGGATCGCCTTCTCGACGGTGTTCGTCCTGGAGGCGCTGGGCGTCGTCCAGATCCTGCGGCTGCGGGCCCGTACCGCCCGGCGGGAGCGCGACCACCTGGTCGCCAGCCGGGTGGAGACGGTCCACGTACCCGCGTAGGTCCTGTCCAGCCGATCAGGCCGGATCAGGGAGCGCCCGCCGCGGAGCGGCCGCTGTCTCGTGGTGCCGTGCGTCGCAAGGCGGACGAGGGCCCGCCGCGGAGCGGCTGATGTCCACGCGTGCGGTGGGGGCACCCCCCGGCGGGAGGTAGCTGGGGGAGCGTCGCGAGCCCGGCCTGATCGGCTGGGCAGGACCTGAGGGGCGTCTGTCCAGTGGGTGTCTGTTCAGGGAGTGACGGCGAACGAGGCCAGGATCGCGTCCGCCAGCTCCTGGTCGCCCTCTGCCTTGATCCGGTCTGCCACCGTGTGCGGCCGCACCCGGCCGCACGCCAGCCGGACATAGGTCTCCCAGTCCATGGCCAGCGTCACCGCGGGCCCCAGCGAGGGCGCGCCGTCGACCGTGCCCCGGCCGTTCGCGTCCACCCGGACCGTACGCAGGAACTCGACCGGGCCGTGCACGTCGAACACGACCGCCGTACCCGCCGGGGCGCCCGCGTCCTTGGCGACCACCTTCGGCAGCGCCTGCAGCAGCACATCACGCGTCACATGAGCACCGGGCGAGTCGAGGTTTCCCGGTACGCCGAGGGCGGTGCGCAGATCCTGTTCGTGCACCCAGACGTCGAACGCCCGCATCCGCATGGCCAGTTCCAGCGTCTGCTCGGCGCCGAGCGGAGCCCGCACCGACGTCTCCGGGTCCCGGGTCTCGTTCCGCAACTGCCGCGAACGCCGGATGATCGTGTACTCCAGCTCCGCCAGCATCTCCGGCGCCGTGTGGTGCCGGCGCACATCGACCTGCATCTCCATGTAGCGGGCGAAGTCGGTCCGCACGTGGAACAGGTCGCGGGGGAGCGAGTGGATCGGCCGCGGATCGCCGAGCATCTCGCAGTCCATGCCGATGACATGGGACACGATGTCGCGCACCGACCAGCCGGGGCACGGTGTGGCGCGGTTCCAATTGCCCTCGGCGAGCGGCTGCATCAGTTCGGCTATCGCTTCGACCGAGTGGGTCCAGGCGTCGGCGTAGGGCTGAAGGCTTGGGTGGATGGTCACGGGACCCCTCGGGCGGTTCTGCGGTTCTGGTGTGTGCGATCGGCTCGGCAGCTAAGTTACGCTGCCCAAAGGCACCCCGGCAGTGCTTTCGTGTGACGATCGTAGGCCCGTATTGACGGCTCGAATGCCAGGACGGTGGTAGTGTGCGCGCCTCGCTCATCCAGATCGGTGTGAACCCGGACGAATCAATCGAAGCCCGCCGTCTGCGCGCCGCTTCCCTCGTGCGCGAACAGCGCGGCGCGGATCTCGTCGTCCTCCCCGAGCTGTGGCCCGTCGGGGCCTTCGCCTACGAATCGTTCGCGACCGAGGCCGAGTCGCTGGACGGGCCCACCTACGAGGCCATGTCCAAGGCCGCCGCCGACGCCGGGGTCTGGCTGCACGCCGGCTCCATCGTCGAGCGAGACCCCGACGGCCCCCTCTACAACACCTCCCTCGTCTTCTCGCCCGACGGCGAACTCGCCCGTACGTACCGGAAGATCCACCGCTTCGGCTTCGACCAGGGCGAGGCCGTGATGATGGGCGCCGGCGAGGAACTCGTCACCGTCCGGCTCCCCGAGGCCACGCTGGGCCTCGCCACCTGCTACGACCTGCGCTTCCCCGAGCTCTTCCGCGGCCTGGTCGACGCCGGCGCCACGGTCCTCGTCATCCCGGCCGGCTGGCCTGCCCGCCGCCGGGAGCACTGGACCCTGCTCGCCCGCGCGCGTGCGGTGGAGAACCAGTCCTACGTCCTCGCCTGCGGCACCGCCGGCACCCATGCCGGCGTCGAGCAGGCCGGCCACAGCATCGTCGTCGACCCCTGGGGCGAGGTCCTCGCCGTGGCGGGCCCGGCGGAGGAGACCCTCACCGTCGACCTGGACCCGGCGAAGGTCACCGAAACACGCGAACAGTTCCCGGCCCTGAAGGACCGCCGTCTCGGCCTGCCCGCCCCCGGGAACCGCCGCTAGGCCCTGCCCGTACAGGCCGGAAATCCGGCCCGTACGGCGATCACCGTTCCTTCTCCGCCATCCGGATCACGCACACGGCGACCGCGATCAGCAGGGCCGGGTCCGCGTCCTCGCGTACGACGTCCACCGCGTAGGTGTCCCGCACCGTCAGCCACCTGCGCGAGATGTGGGCCAGCAGCTCCCCCTCGTACTCGACCGCGAACTCCCGGTCGAGAATGCGCCCGCTGACGTCCAGTTCGGTGCCGTCGGCCAGGGTCACGCGGTAGTGGTTGCGCAGCAGCGACATCCGCTTGCGCCGCACCACGGCGAGCTGCTGGTCGTCCCGCTCGATGTTCATCGCGTCGCGCAGGCCGAACCACTTCTCCCGGATCGTGATCAGCACCCGCCCCTCGGGATCCTTCAGCTCCAGCGTGTCCCGCAGCCGGAGCGCCTTGCCGTCGACGAGGTAGGCGTGCCGCCCGTGCTCGTCGTCGATCCAGTAGTCGTCGCCGATGGCGAAGATTTTGTCCCTTACGAGGTATTTCATGTGCTGAGGGCTTCCCTCACGTGATCGGTTCGATACCTGGACGCGCCGGAGTGTGCAGGGAGCGGGATGGCACTCTTGAACAATGAACGATGCCGCGCACACATCCCGTCGCGCCCGAGTCCGTGCCCCCGAGTTGATCGGCAAGGGCGGATGGATCAACACCGGCGGGAAGGATCTGACCCTCGCCGACCTGCGAGGTAAGTGCGTTGTTGTCGATTTCTGGACATTTTGTTGTGTGAATTGTCTGCATGTCCTTGACGAGCTGCGCGAGCTGGAGGAGAAGCACCGCGACACCGTGGTGATCATCGGTGTGCACTCGCCGAAGTTCGTGCACGAGGCCGATCACCAGGCCGTCGTGGACGCCGTCGAGCGCTACGACGTCGAGCACCCGGTGCTCGACGACCCCGAGCTGGCGACCTGGAAGCAGTACGCCGTGCGGGCCTGGCCGACGCTCGTCGTGATCGACCCCGAGGGGTATGTGGTCGCGCAGCACGCCGGTGAGGGGCATGCGCACGCCATTGAACGGCTTGTGGAGGAGCTGGAGGCGGAGCACGAGGCCAAGGGGACGCTGCGGCGCGGGGACGGGCCCTACGTCGCGCCGGAGCCGGTGGCGACGCATCTGCGGTTCCCCGGGAAGGCGCTCGCGCTGGACGGGGGCGGGTTCCTGATCAGCGACACGACCCGGCACCAGCTGGTGGAGCTGGCGGAGGACGGCGAGACGGTCGTACGGCGCATCGGCACCGGGGAGCGTGGGTTCACGGACAGTCCGGCCGCCTTCAACGAGCCGCAGGGGCCGGCGCTGCTGCCGGACGGCAAGGTGATCGTCGCCGACACCGTCAATCACGCGCTGCGGACGTACGACCCGGCTACCGGCGAGGTCGCGACCGTCGCCGGGACCGGCCGCCAGTGGTGGCGGGGGTCGCCGACGTCCGGGCCCGCCCGTGAGGTGGACCTGTCCTCGCCGTGGGACGTGGCCTGGTTCGCCGGCAGGGTGTGGATCGCCATGGCCGGTGTCCACCAGCTGTGGACGTACGACCCGGAGGCCGGGACGGTTCAGGTCGCGGCCGGTACGACCAACGAGGGCCTGGTCGACGGGCCCGCCGCCGAGGCATGGTTCGCCCAGCCGTCCGGGCTGGCGGCGACGGAGGAGCGGCTGTGGCTCGCCGACTCGGAGACCTCCGCGCTGCGCTATGTGGAGCGGGACGGCGACGGCTTCGCCGTCCGTACGGCCGTCGGCACCGGGCTGTTCGACTTCGGCCACCGGGACGGGGCCGCGGAACAGGCGCTGTTCCAGCACCCGTTGGGGGTGACCGCGCTGCCTGACGGGTCGGTGGCGGTCAGCGACACGTACAACCACGCCCTGCGCCGCTACGACCCGGCGACGGGTGAGGTGACCACGCTCGCCACCGACCTGCGGGAGCCGAGCGACGCCGTTCTTGCCGGTGACGACATCGTGGTCGTCGAGTCGGCCCGGCACCGGCTGACCCGGCTGCGGCTGCCCGAGGAGGCCGTACGGGTCGAGGCGGTCGCCCACCGCACCCAGCGCGCCGCCACCGAGGTGGCACCGGGGACGCTGCGGCTGGACGTCGTGTTCCAGGCCCCGGACGGGCAGAAGCTGGACACCCGCTACGGCCCGTCCACCCGCCTGCTGGTCTCCTCCACCCCGCCCGAGCTGCTCACGGCGGGCGAGGGTGCGGGTACGGACCTGAGCCGCGAGCTGACCCTCAACCCGGACGTCACCGAGGGCGTGCTGCACGTCTCCGCGATGGCCGCGTCCTGCGACGACACTGAGTCCGACAGCGGCTCCGCCGCGGGGGCCAACGAGTACCCGGCCTGCCACGTCCACCAGCAGGACTGGGGCGTCCCGGTCCGCGTGACCACGGACGGGGTGCCCCGGCTGCCGCTGGTGCTGGCGGGGATGGATCAGTAGACGTCGACGTAGTCCTCGGTGCTCGTGCCGACGGGATGACGGGAGTCCGGGGCGGAGTGGACGGCCTTCCAGGTGCCGTCCTGCTGCGCCGTGAACTTCTTGCTGAAGGTTCCGGAGGCCGTGGTCGTGACCTGGGCCATGCGGGACCACTTTGTGGAGCCCTTGGGCTTGAAGCAGATCTCCACGGGCTTGTTGCCGTACGCCGCCCGGCCCACCGCTGTCGCCGCCGAGAGTGACGCGCGCCGGCCCGCATCATCGG
The DNA here is from genome assembly GCF_039536205.1 of Streptomyces sannanensis. GTDB lineage: Bacteria > Actinomycetota > Actinomycetes > Streptomycetales > Streptomycetaceae > Streptomyces > Streptomyces sannanensis. Next base: position 3,552,765 of record NZ_BAAAYL010000001.1, read on the forward strand.
CGGGCCAACGCGCGTCGCACACACGGTAATTCAGCCTTCCAGGAAGGCGGCCAGCGCGTTCGCCAGGAGGTACGGGTCCTGGTCGCCGCAGAGTTCGCGGGCGCTGTGCATCGACAGGATGGCGACACCGATGTCGACCGTGCGGATGCCGTGCCGGGCCGCGGTGATCGGGCCGATGGTGGTGCCGCAGGGCATCGCGTTGTTGGAGACGAACGACTGCCAGGGCACCCCGGCCTTCTCGCAGGCGGCGGCGAAGACGGCCCGTCCGCTGCCGTCGGTGGCGTAGCGCTGGTTGACGTTGACCTTGAGGATCGGACCGCCGTTGACGCGCGGGTGGTGCGTGGGGTCGTGCCGCTCCGCGTAGTTGGGGTGCACGGCGTGGCCGGTGTCGGAGGACAGGCAGATGGTGCCGGCGAAGGCACGGGCCTTGTCCTCGTAGGTACCGCCGCGGGCGAACACCGAGCGCTCCAGCACATTGCCGAGCAGCGGTCCCTGGGCGCCGGTGTCGGCCTCGGAGCCGTTCTCCTCGTGGTCGAAGGCGGCGAGCACCGGGATGTACGGGAGGCTTCCCGAGGTGGTGACCGCTGCCAGTGCGGCCACGCCCGCGTGCACGGACAGCAGGTTGTCCATGCGCGGTCCGGCGAGCAGCTCCTGGTCGCGGCCGAGGTAGGCGGGGGCCTCGACGCTGTGGACCATCAGGTCCCAGCCGGCCACGTCCTCCGCGTCGACGCCCGCCTCGTCGGCGACGAAGCGGATCAGGTCGCCCTCCTGCACCTCGTTGCTCAGGCCCCAGACCGGCTGCATGTGCTTCTGCTTGTCGAGCTTGAGGCCGTCGGTGTTGACGGAACGGTCGAGGTGGACGGCGAGCTGAGGCACGCGCATCAGCGGCCGGTCGACGTTGACGAGATGGTCGCTGCCGTCCCGCAGGGTGATCCGGCCGGACAGGCCGAGGTCACGGTCGAGCCAGGTGTTGAGCAGGGTGCCGCCGTAGATCTCGACGGCGATCTGCCGCCAGCCGTGCGCGCCGGTGTCCGGCAGCGGCTTGACGCGCAGGTTGGGGGAGTCGGTGTGCGCGCCGACGATACGGAACGGGGTGTGCGCCGAGGCGCCTTCCGGTACGTACCAGGCGATGAGCGCGCCACCGCGGATGACGTACTTGCCGCCCGTCGTTCCGTCCCAGGCGTCGGTCTCCGCGAGCTGCCGGAAGCCGGCCTTCTCCAGGCGCGCGGCGGCGTTGGCCACGGCGTGGTACGGCGAGGGGCTCGCCGCGAGGAAGGACATCAGGTCGTCGGTGTGGCCGCGGTCGAAGCGGGAGGGTGCGCTGCTCATGTGGTCACCTTAACGAGGTGTTCAACCGGTGGGACGAGACAGCGGGCCGGAACCTCCTGGGAGGCCCCGGCCCGCTGCCGTGAGGGTGTGAGCGTGGTTCGGTGCCTCTCCCGGCAACGTCTGCCCCGTCGGGCAGACGTTGCCGGGAGAGGGCATCAGAAGGCGGACTCGTCCAGCTCCATCAGGGAGTTGTCGACGGTCTCGGCGAGCGCGCGCTGCACGGAGACGCCCGGCAGGACCTGGGAGGCGAAGAACTTCGCGGCCGCCATCTTGCCCTGGTAGAAGGCGACATCCTTGGCGGAGGCGTCGGGAAGCTTCTCGGCGGCCACGGCCGCGCCGCGCAGCAGCAGGTAGGCGACGACGACATCACCGGAGGCCATCAGCAGGCGGGTGGTGTTCTGGCCGACCTTGTAGATGTTCTTGACGTCCTCGCCGGTGGCGGTGAGGTCGGTGATCATCGCGCCGACGATCGCCTCCAGGTCGACGGCCGCCTTGGCGAGCGCGTCGCGGGCGGCGGTCAGCTCCTCGCCGCCGGCCTCGGTGGCAAGGAACTTCTTGATCTCCTCGGCGAGGAGGTTCAGGGACGCGCCCTGGTTGCGGACGATCTTCCGGAAGAAGAAGTCCTGGCCCTGGATGGCGGTGGTGCCCTCGTAGAGGGTGTCGATCTTGGCGTCCCGGATGTACTGCTCGATCGGGTACTCCTGCAGGTAGCCGGAGCCGCCGAAGGTCTGCAGGGACTGGGCCAGCTGCTCGTAGGACTTCTCGGAGCCGTAGCCCTTCACGATCGGCAGGAGCAGGTCGTTGAGGCCGTGCAGGGACTTGGCGTCCTCGCCCGCCGCCTCCTTGAAGGCGATCTCGTCCTGGACGGACGCCGTGTAGAGGACGAGGGAGCGCATGCCCTCCGCGTACGCCTTCTGCGTCATCAGCGAGCGGCGCACGTCCGGGTGGTGCGTGATGGTGACCTTGGGCGCGGTCTTGTCCATGAAGTTCGCCAGGTCCGGACCCTGGACGCGCTCCTTGGCGTACTCCAGCGCGTTGAGGTAGCCCGTCGACAGGGTGGCGATGGCCTTCGTGCCGACCATCATCCGGGCGAACTCGATGATCATGAACATCTGGCGGATGCCGTCGTGCTTGTCGCCGATCAGCCAGCCCTTGGCGGGGTGCCTGTCGCCGAAGGTCATCTCGCAGGTGTTGGAGGCCTTGAGGCCCATCTTGTGCTCGACGTTGGTGGCGTAGACGCCGTTGCGCTCGCCCAGCTCGCCGGTCTCCCAGTCGAAGTGGTACTTCGGCACGAGGAAGAGGGACAGGCCCTTGGTGCCCGGACCGGCACCTTCGGGGCGGGCGAGGACGTAGTGGAGGATGTTCTCCGCCATGTCGTGCTCACCGGACGTGATGAAGCGCTTCACGCCCTCGATGTGCCAGGAGCCGTCCTCCTGCTGGACGGCCTTGGTGCGGCCGGCGCCCACGTCCGAGCCGGCGTCCGGCTCGGTGAGGACCATGGTGGAGCCCCACTGCTTCTCGACGGCGATCTGCGCGACCTTCTTCTGCGCCTCGTTGCCCTCCTCGAAGAGGACGCCGGCGAACGCCGGGCCGGAGGAGTACATCCAGATCGCCGGGTTCGCGCCGAGCAGCAGCTCCGCGTACGACCAGACCAGCGAGCGCGGGGAGGTGGTGCCGCCGATCTCCTCGGGCAGGCCCAGGCGCCAGTACTCGGAGTCCATGAAGGCCTGGTAGCTCTTCTTGAACGACGCGGGCACGGGAGCGGTGTTGGTCTCGGGGTCGAAGACCGGCGGGTTGCGGTCGGCGTCCGAGAAGGACTCCGCCAGTTCGTTCTCCGCGAGGCGGGCGAGCTCCTCGAGGATGCTCTTGGCGGTCTCGACGTCCATCTCCGCGAACGGGCCGGTGCCGTACAGCTTGTCGCGCCCGAGGACCTCGAAGAGGTTGAACTCGATGTCGCGGAGATTCGACTTGTAGTGCCCCATGGCGACGGCCCTCTCATGACCCATACCGGCAAGTAGCTACGATGATGCTACCCGTCGGTAATAAGAAGCAACCCCTGTGGGGCATCTGTGACTCAGTAGGCTTTGGCGCATGTACGGCTACGACCAGAACCCGGGTGCCCAGCAGCAGTACGCCCCGCCGCAGCAGCCCATGCCCGGTGCCGGGTATGCCGGGCAGCCGCTCTACCCCGAGCCGTCACCGCCGTCGCTCGCCGACGCGGTGCGGGCCTTCACGACCGGGTCGATGGCCCCGGAGGACTTCCAGCAGATCTTCGCCACGTCGAAGGTGTACTGCCCGCGCGGCGACAACCCCGGCTTCCTGGCGCTGCACAACACCCAGCAGCCGGTGATCCCGATGTTCACCTCGCTGAAGGAGCTGCGCCGGTACGCCGGCAAGGAGTCCAAGTACTTCGTGATCACCGGCGCCGAGGTGATCGACCTGCTGCCCACCGGCTACGGCTTCGTCCTCGACATGGAGGGCGACCACCGGATGGTGTTCGACGCCAAGGCGGTCGAGGAGATGGTCGACTACGCGATGCGCCGCATGTACGGCTAGTTAGTGCTGTGGCCGGAAAGGTTTGCCGGGAAGCTCGCGGCTCCCCCAGCTACCTTCCCCAGCTACCTCCCCCAGCTACCGCTGGGGGTGCCCCCAGGGTGCCCCCAGAGGTGCCCCCAGGTGCGGTGCATCGCAAGGCGGAGCATCGCAGCTCGTACCAGGCCGTACTCGCGCGATGCGACAACGGTGGGGGTACCTCCCGTGCTCGAAGGGCTACGGGGGAGAGGTGCAGTGCCGGGGGTCGCGAGCCGGTGAACCTTTCCGGTCACAGCACTAGACGCCATCGCTTCGCAGACGGCTGATCCGTACGCGTACGAGAGCCCGGCCGGGCCCTGAGGGGGCGCGGCCGGGCTCTCGCGTGCCCGGAAGGCCGCGGCCTACTCGGCCGCCTCCTCGCGGATGTACTCCTCGTACTGCCCGGCGCTGAGCAGGCTGTTGATCTGTGCCGGGTCGTCCGCCCTGATCTCGATCAGCCATCCGTCGTCGTACGGGTCGCCGTTGACGCTTTCCGGCGACTCGTCGAGCCCTTCGTTCACGGCGGTCACCGTGCCGGTCACCGGCATGCAGACCTCGGACACCGCCTTGACGGATTCCACGCTGCCGAAGGGTTCCCCGGCCTCGAACCTGTCGCCGGCCTTCGGCAGCTCCACGAACACGATGTCGCCGAGCCGGCGCTGGGCGTGGTCGGTGAGGCCGACCTTGGCGGTGTCGCTGGCGGTCCGTACCCACTCGTGATCCTTGCTGTACCGGCGGTCTTCCGGGGTATGCGTCATAGGGGGCTCCTTCGAGGGTGTGATCGGCAGGATCAGCCTGCCCTCGTTCCGGGCGGAGGGGGCCCGATGCTCACCCGGACGAGTGGGGCCGGATGCCGGCCGGGGAATTACTCGCCGCAACGGGGCGTTCCGGGTGGCAAGAAGTTCGACGTTCAACTAAATTGAACGTACGAAGGATGGAGGTCCGAACATGCCAGCCGTGACCGTCGAGAACCCGCTGACCCTGCCGCGCGTCACCGCGCCCGAGGGGGCCGTCCCCCGCCCCGTGCTCGCCGTGACCACGGCGCCGAGCGGATTCGAGGGGGAGGGATTCCCCGTGCGCCGCGCGTTCGCCGGGATCAACTACAAGTACCTCGACCCGTTCATCATGATGGACCAGATGGGCGAGGTGGAGTATCAGCCTGGGGAGCCGAAAGGGACCCCCTGGCATCCGCACCGGGGCTTCGAGACCGTGACGTACCTGATCGACGGAACCTTCGTCCACCAGGACAGTAACGGGGGCGGCGGCACCATCAAGAACGGTGACACCCAGTGGATGACCGCCGGCTCCGGCCTCCTCCACATCGAGGCCCCGCCGGAGGAGCTCGTCGTGTCCGGCGGTCTCTTCCACGGACTGCAGCTCTGGGTGAACCTGCCCGCCGCGGACAAGATGATGGACCCGCGTTACCAGGACATCCGCGGTGGCCAGGTCCAGCTGCTCACCTCGCCGGACGGCGGCGCGCTCATCCGCGTCATCGCCGGTGAGCTGGACGGCCACGAGGGCCCCGGCATCACCCACACGCCCATCACGATGATCCACGCCACGCTCCGTCCCGGCGCGCAGATCACCCTGCCCTGGCGCGAGGACTTCAACGGCCTCGCGTACGTCCTGGCCGGCCGGGGCTCGGTCGGCACGGACCGGCGGCCCGTCCACATGGGCCAGACCGCGGTCTTCGGCGCCGGGTCCTCGCTGACCGTCCGCGCGGACGAGAAGCAGGACTCGAACGCTCCGGACCTGGAGGTCGTACTCCTGGGAGGCCGGCCCATCCGTGAGCCGATGGCCCACTACGGCCCGTTCGTGATGAACACTCAGGCCGAGCTGCTGCAGGCCTTCGAGGACTTCCAGAAGGGCCGGCTGGGCACGATCCCGGCGGTCCACGGGATGTCCGAGGGGCGGTAAGGAAGGCGGCCCGCCGGGCGAACCGGCGGGCCGTCCCGTATCCCTCGTGCCGAGGGTGCCGCCTACGGTGCCGGTACGAGCAGCTCCGCCTGGAGCTGTGGCGATACGACGGTCCCCCCCTGCGGTCTCAACGGCGATCGAGGAGGCGTCATTTCCGGTGTTCTGGAAGGCGAAGAGCGAGATCACGTCGCCGGCATTCAGCTGAGTGATCGTGGACACCTCCTGGGAGACACCGTTGTCGTTGGCGTCCTGCTGGTCGAACGCGACGGCGGACCCGTTGACCGCGATGCCCAGGCCGCGGTCGCTTCCCGGAACTGGAGTCAATGACCAGAAAATCCTTGCCTTGAGGAGGTAGCGCCCTGCGGTCTTGACCACCAGAGTTGAGTTCGCCTGATCGAACATCCCGTCCGTGTCGTAGGCGGCACCATTGAAAGTAATCGTGTCCCCGCCGGGGCTCGGGATGGTCTGGTCTTCCGTGGCGAAGACACTCGCGCCGACATCGAGCGTTGTCCCGGCAGGCCCCGTGGGTCCTGTGGGGCCTGTGGGGCCCGTGGTGCCTGTCGGGCCGGCGGTACCCGGATTGCCCTGCGTGCCGGTCGGCCCCGTGGGTCCTGTGGGGCCTGTGGGGCCTGTCGGGCCGGCGGTACCCGGATTGCCCTGCGTGCCGGTCGGCCCCGTGGGTCCTGTGGGTCCAGTCGGGCCTGTGGGGCCCGTGGGACCGTGCTTGCACTCGTCGTCGCCGTGGATCGGCAACTCGCGAGGGTGCTTCTCGTCGTCCGGGCACTTGTCGACTCCGCCGCCCACACGGTTCGACGCGCGCGCATGCTCGGTCATGCTCTGCGCCGCGGTTGCGGTCGGGCTGATCACCCCGGCGGCCAGGACAAGCGCGAGCGAGGCGATCATGCCGCTCTTCTTGAACCGGACTCGGGCCAACGGTCCCAGCCGGGACGCCGTCCGGTGCTCAGGACTCATGAATATGCTCCTCATCTCAACCGGTCTGATGGTTTTCTCCGACCCGGTCGTGAGCTTGACCCGTGCGCTGCCGACGGATCGCCGCGCCCTGTCGGGACACGCCGACTTATCAGTGCATCGGACCAAAGAGGCGCCTGGGTGGGGCCATGTCGTCGGGCGCGCGCCGCAGCCCGCCTTCGTCACCCGCGCGGCCCTGTGCGCAGGACGGGCCGGGGGCGACGTCGGTGGCCTTCGTCACACGAAGGGACCCGTGCACAGGGCTGGGGTCACCGCTCATGGTTGGGTGGGAGCGTGCAGACGCAGAAGCCGCTCCTACCCGACGCCGTGCGGCGTCTTGCCGCGTGGTGTGTCGTGGTGCTGCTCGTCGCGGGCGTGACAGCGCTCGGGGTATGGCTGTGCGGCACGTTCAGGACGGTGGTGACCCCGGTCCTGCTGGCCATCCTGGGGACCGCGCTGCTCGGGCCCCTCTACCGGCGCATGGTCGCCATGCGCGTGCAGCCTTCCCTCGCCGCCGGCCTGACCTGCGTCGCGGTCATCGCGGTCGTCGGCGGGGCGATGTACATCGTGGTCAGCGCGCTCGTGCACAGCGGGGACCAGATCCTGGCGTCGCTCCGCCAGGTCTCCGAGGGGATCTCGGAGCATTTCGGTCCGGCCGGCACCTCCCTGCGCGATGTGGCGCGCAATGCGAAGGGCCTGTTGTCCAAGTTCGGGGCGACCGCCGCGTCCGGGGTGATCTCGGGCATCAGTGTCGTGGCCCAGATGATCGCCACCGCCGTGCTGGCGCTGCTGCTGATCTTTTTCTTTCTGCGGGATTCGCACAGGGTCGCGGGGGCGCTCAGGTCGATGGCGCCGCGCGGGGCGGGGGACACCGTCGAGGCCATGGCCCGGCGGGCCTTCGAGGCCGTCGAGGGCTTCATGCGGGGGACGACGTTCATCGCGCTGATCGACGCGGTGCTGATCACCATCGGGCTGCTGGTCCTGCGGGTGCCGGGGGCGGTGGGCCTGGGCGCCCTGGTGTTCGTGGGGGCGTACATCCCCTATCTGGGCGCGTTCCTCTCCGGGGCAGTGGCGATTCTTGTCGCGCTCGCCGACCGGGGGTGGGTGATCGCGCTGTGGGCGCTGGGGGTGGTCATCGCCGTGCAGCTGTTCGAGGGGCATGTGCTGCAGCCGATGATCCAGAGCCGTACGGTCCAGATGCACCCGGCGGTGGTGCTGCTGGCGCTCACCGCCGGGGCGAGTGTGGCCGGGATTCTGGGGATGCTGCTGGCGGTGCCGGTGACGGCGGCTGCCTTCGGGGTGATGTCGGAGATCAGGTCGCGTTACGTCAGGGACGCCGGCGCCGGTTCGTAGAGTTCGAACCAGATCGCCTTGCCCTCGCCGCGCGGGTCCACGCCCCATGTGTCGGCGAGGATGTCCATCAGCGGCAGGCCGCGTCCCGAGGAGGCCGTCTCGCCGGGGCGCCGCATGTGCGGGAGTTCGTCGCTGGGGTCGGTGACCTCGACACGGAGGCGCCGTTCACCGTGCTCGCCGGTGGCTTCGGCGACGAGCAGTGCGTCGCCGTCCGTGTGGACGAGCACATTGGTGACCAGCTCGGAGACCAACAGCACGGCCGAGTCGACCTGTTCCGCGTCGGCCCAGTCGTGCAGGAGTTCACGCAGCTGCCGCCGGGCGCCGGCGATCCGGTGGGGTTCGGCCTGGGCGATGGTCAGGGCGGTGCGCCGTACCGGTACGGGCCGGGCGTCCTCGGGGCCGCCACGGCGCATCAGCAGCACCGCGATGTCGTCCTGGCGGCGGTCGGCGAGCGGGCCGGTCGTGTGGTGCGAGGAGGGGCCGTGGACGGCCTGGACGAGCGCGTCGGCGAGGGATTCCAGGTCTTCGTCCGGCGGGGCCTGCTCGAGGATCGTGCGGAGCCGGGCCCAGCCGGTGTCGAGGTCGTGTCCGCCGGTCTCGATGAGCCCGTCGGTGCAGATCATGATGGTCTCGCCCGGCTCCAGAGTGAGCCGGGTGGTCGGATAGTCGGTGTCGGCCTGGATGCCGAGGGGCAGTCCCCCCGCGGTGTGCCGGATGAGCACGGTCCCGTCGGCCATCCGTACGGCGGGTTCCGGGTGACCGGCGCGGGCGATGTCGAGGGTGCCGGTGGCGGGGTCGGCCTCGATGTAGAGGCAGGTGGCGAAGCGGGGAGCGTCCTCCTCGTCGTATGCCTCGGTGACGCCGTGGAGGAAGCGGGAGGCGCGGGAGAGCACCGCGTCGGGGCGGTGGCCCTCGCAGGCGTAGGCGCGCAGTGCGATGCGCAGTTGGCCCATCAGGCTCGCGGCGCGTACGTCGTGGCCCTGGACGTCGCCGATGACGAGGGCGATCCGTCCGGACGGGAGCGGGATCATGTCGTACCAGTCGCCGCCGATCTCCAGCCCGCCGCCGGTCGGTACGTACCGCGCGGCGAGCACGAGGCCCGGGATCTCCGGACCGAGCGTCGGCATCATGGCGCGCTGCAGGCCGAGCGACAGTTCGCGTTCGGTCTCGGCGAGCCCGGCCCTGGCCAGGGCCTGTGCCAGCATCCGGGCGACGGTGGTGAGCACGGAGCGTTCGTCGGGGGTGAACGCGACGGGGTGGGCGAAGGCGGCCATCCAGGTGCCGATGGTGCGGCCGGCGACGATCAGCGGCAGGAAGGCCCAGGACTTCCGGTCGAAGCGCTGGGCGAGCGGCCAGGTGACCGGGTAGCGGCGGCGGTACTCGTCGGGGCCGGACAGATAGATGGCCCGCCCGGTCCGTACGACCTCGGTGGCCGGATAGTCGGTGTCCAACGGCATGTCGGTGAAGGGGTCGTCGTCGCCGGGTGTGTGGCCGCAGTGGCCGGTGACCGTCAGCCGGTCGCCGTCGACGCCGAAGACGGCGAGGCCGTCCGGCGAGAAGCCGGGCATCGACAGGGACGCGGCGACGCGCAGCACCTCGGCGGTGGAGCGGGCCTCGGCGAGCGCCCGGCCCGCGTCGAGCAGGAATGCCTCACGGGAGCGGCGCCAGTCGCCGGTGACGGCGGCGCGGCCGGCGGTGGTGCCCGGCTGGGGTTCGGTGACCTCCTGGAGGGTGCCGACCAGGCTGTAGCCGGTGCCCTTGACGATCGGCTTGGAGCGGCTGCGTACGGTACGGACCACCCGGCCGTCCCCGTCCATGATCCGCAGCCGGGCCTCGGCGAGGGTGTCCTCGGCGACGGCGAGGCTGACGATGCCGTCGATCTCGTTCCAGTCGACGGGGTGGAACCGGGAGCGTGCGGCCGCCTCGGTGAGGGTGGCGGGCTCGGCGGGCAGCCCGAGCAGCCGGGCGGCCTCCGCGTCGAGGGTGACGGTCCCGGATGCGTTGTCCCAGCGCCACAGGCCGGTCGCTATCGCGGCCAGGACGTCCTCGGTGCGCATTGTCCCCACTTTAGGCGGGTCCGTCTCACGGCTGGTCGCCGCCCTGGCCGTATCCGAGCGGTGCCGGGGCATGTATATGCCAAGAGCTTCTCGTGGGCCCGGGCGGTAACCTGGGGTGGTTGTGTCAACCGAAACCGCGAAGACTGGATGAACGACGATGCATCGGTACAGGTCCCACACCTGCGGCGAGCTCCGCGCCTCTGACGTCGGCACCGACGTCCGGCTGAGCGGCTGGCTGCACAATCGCCGAGACCTGGGCGGCATCCTCTTCATCGACCTGCGCGACCACTACGGCCTGGTGCAGCTCGTCGCCCGACCCGGCACCCCCGCCAACGAGGCGCTGAGCCACATCTCCAAGGAGACCGTCGTCCGTGTCGACGGCAAGGTCTCCGCCCGTGGCACCGAGAACGTCAACCCCGACCTGCCGACCGGCGAGATCGAGATCGAGGTCACCGACGTCGAGGTGCTGGGCGCGGCCGGTCAGCTGCCGTTCACCGTGAACACCGACGACGGCGTGAACGAGGAGCGCCGTCTGGAGTACCGCTTCCTCGACCTGCGCCGCGAGCGCATGCACCGCAACATCATGCTGCGCACCGCCGTCATCTCCGCCATCCGGCACAAGATGACCGCGCTCGGCTTCAACGAGATGGCCACCCCGATCCTCACCGCGACCTCCCCCGAGGGCGCGCGCGACTTCCTGGTGCCGTCCCGCCTCAACCCCGGCAAGTTCTACGCGCTGCCGCAGGCCCCGCAGCAGTTCAAGCAGCTGCTGATGATCGCGGGCTTCGACCGCTACTTCCAGATCGCGCCCTGCTTCCGAGACGAGGACGCCCGCGCCGACCGTTCGCCGGGCGAGTTCTACCAGCTCGACATCGAGATGTCCTTCGTCGAGCAGGAGGACGTCTTCCAGCCGGTCGAGAAGCTGATGACCGAGCTGTTCGAGGAGTTCGGCGGCGGCCGCCATGTCACCTCGCCGTTCCCGCGGATCCCGTTCCGCGAGGCGATGGTCAAGTACGGCTCCGACAAGCCGGACCTGCGCGCCCAGCTGGAACTGGTCGACATCACCGACGTCTTCGCCGAGTCGGAGTTCAAGGCCTTCGCGGGCAAGCACGTGCGCGCGCTGCCCGTGCCCGCCGTGCAGGACCAGCCGCGCAAGTTCTTCGACGGCCTCGGCGACTTCGCCGTCGAGCAGGGCGCCAAGGGCCTGGCCTGGGTGCGCGTCGGCGAGGACGCCTCGCTGACCGGCCCGATCGCCAAGTTCCTCACCGAGGAGAACGTCAAGACGCTGACCGAGCGTCTGGGCCTCGCCGCCGGCCACGCCGTCTTCTTCGGCGCCGGCGAGTTCGACGAGGTCTCGAAGATCATGGGCGCGGTCCGTGTCGAGGCGGCCAAGCGTGCCGGCCACTTCGAGGAGAACGTCTTCCGCTTCTGCTGGATCGTCGACTTCCCGATGTTCGAGAAGGACGAGGAGACCGGCCGGATCGACTTCTCGCACAACCCCTTCTCGATGCCGCAGGGCGGCCTCGAGGCGCTCGACACCCAGGACCCGCTGGACATCCTGGCCTGGCAGTACGACATCGTCTGCAACGGTGTCGAGCTGTCCTCCGGTGCCATCCGGAACCACGAGCCGGAGGTCATGTACCGCGCCTTCGAGATCGCGGGCTACGACAAGGAGACCGTGGAGAAGGAGTTCGCGGGCATGCTCCGCGCCTTCCACTTCGGCGCCCCGCCGCACGGTGGCATCGCCCCGGGTGTCGACCGCATCGTGATGCTCCTCGCCGACGAGCCGAACATCCGCGAGACGATCGCCTTCCCGCTCAACCAGAACGCTCAGGACCTCCTGATGGGCGCGCCGACGGAGATCGAGGACGCCCGCTGGAAGGAACTGCACATCGCCCCCTACAAGGGCGCGGCGAAGCCGACCCCGTACAAGCCGACGAAGTAGTCGCCGCAGTACGTGAACGACGCCCCCGGTCATCCGACCGGGGGCGTCGGCGTATGCATGTTCACGCTGCTTCAGCGGTGAAGCAGAGCTACCTTGCACGCATGGCCACCGTGCAGATCAGAAACCTGGATGACGCTGCCTACCGGATCCTGCGCCGACGAGCGGCAGCCGACGGCTGCTCCCTTCAGGCATACCTGAGGGCTCTGCTGGAAGACCTTGCCGCCCGGCCGACAGGCTCCGAGGCGATTGCCGCAGCTCGTGCACATGCGACGGCAGACGTATCCATGGAGGACATCGTGGCCCTGCAACGCGCGAGCCGCGGTGAGTGATGTCATCCTGCGGCCCGGCGCGCCCTGATCGCTCGGTGCAGGGCTCGCGCCTCAGGTCGCTGTCCCGATCCCCAGCCCGTCGAGCACAGCGTGCATGTCGTGCCACGCCCTAGTGGTCCGGCAGGCTTTCGGTGCGGCGGATGTCCTTTTCCGTAACCTCGGGGAGGACCCGAGAAACCGTGGTGAAGTCGTTGTCCGCGTGCAACACGGTGAGGCCATGGTGCACGGCAGTGGCGCACAGCACGAGATCGACCGGGCCTGGCCCCCTGTGCTGGCCTTTCTGCGTGAGCTTGTACTGCCCGTGCTCGGACCAGCGCCACGCATCTTTCGGCACGGCCACACCTTCGAAGAGGGTGGTCAGCTCCTCTTCCATCTCGTCCCGGCGTGCGGGACTCTCCGCGGAGTACAGGTACTCGAGCCGGGTCGGTGCACAGATCTTGATCAGCCCAGCCTCGATGGGGCCGATCCAGCGTGTTCGGACGTCCCAGTCCCGCAAGATCTGCCAGATACCCGATGTGTCGATCAGGTACGAGCCGATCATGCGTCACTCCGCTGGGCGGCCTTACGGGCCTCGTAGGCACGGATGGCTGGGTCCAGCTCGCCCCGCTCGGCGCGGGCCGTCATCCGCTCCAGGGCCTCCAGCCGCTTCAGCCGCTGGACGACTTCCCGCAGTGCGGCGTTGACGGTGTCCTTCTTCGTCTTCGTCCCCAGCAGCCTCATGGCGTCGGCCAGCAGTTCCGGATTGACCTCGATGTTTGTAGCACTCATGTGTCCGACCTCCGTTGCACAAGGTGTGCAGACCCTTTGTGCGCTATCTACACGGTACTCCAGGCGCTGTCGGGAGCAGGAGGAAACAGAAGGGGCCGGGAACCTGACGGTTCCCGGCCCCTGGGTGGCTGTGCGCGCTTACTCCGCGCCGCCGAAGCGCTCCTTGTACGCCTCCAGGTCCTCCTCGGTGATCTTCGCGAAGAGCACCGGCGGGACCGTGAACGGCGTACCGGCCGGGACGGAGGACAGGGCGCGTGCCTCGTCCGCCGAGACCCAGACCGCCGTGTCGTTCTCCAGCGCGAAGGCGGAGCGCATGGCCTTCGCCGAGGCCGGGATGAAGGGCTCGGAGACCACCGAGTAGAGGTGGATGAGGTTCATCGCGGTGCGCAGCGTGAGGGCCGCGCCCTCCTGGTCGGTCTTGATCTCCAGCCAGGGGGCCTTCTCCTCCAGGTAGGAGTTGCCCGCGCTCCACAGCGCGCGCAGCGAGGCGGCCGCCTTGCGGAACTGCAGGGCGTCCATGTGGCCCTCGTACTCGGCGAGCAGACGGGCGACCTCCTCGCCCAGCTTCACCTCCGCCTCTCCGGCCTCCTTGCCCGCGGGCACGTTGTCGCCGAAGCGCTTGCGGGAGAAGGACAGGACGCGGTTGACGAAGTTGCCGAGGGTGTCGGCGAGGTCCTTGTTGACGGTCGCGGCGAAGTGCTCCCAGGTGAAGGAGACATCGTCGGACTCCGGGGAGTTCGACACCAGGAAGTAGCGCCAGTAGTCCGCGGGCAGCAGCTCCAGGGCGGCGTCGGTGAAGACACCGCGCTTCTGGGAGGTGGAGAACTTGCCGCCGTAGTAGTTCAGCCAGTTGAACGATTTGACGTAGTCGACCTTCTTCCACTTGTCGCGGGTGCCCAGCATCGTCGCCGGGAACATCACGGTGTGGAAGGGGACGTTGTCCTTGCCCATGAACTGGGTGTACCGGACGGTGGTGTCCGCGTCGTACCACCAGGACTTCCAGTCGCGGACCTCGCCGTCGGGGGCGGAGTCCGCCCACTCCTTGGTGGCGCCGAGGTACTCGATGGGGGCGTCGAACCAGACGTAGAAGACCTTGCCCTCGGCGGCCAGCTCGGGCCAGGTGTCGGCCGGGACCGGCACGCCCCAGTCCAGGTCGCGGGTGATCGCGCGGTCCTGGAGGCCCTCGTTGAGCCACTTGCGGGCGATCGAGTACGACAGCGTCGGCCAGTCCTTGCCGTGCTCCTCCACCCAGTTCTCGACTTCGCCGGCCAGCTTCGACTGGAGCAGGAAGAGGTGCTTGGTCTCGCGGACCTCCAGGTCCGTGCTGCCGCTGATCGCCGAGCGGGGGTTCACCAGGTCCGTGGGGTCCAGGGTGCGGGTGCAGTTCTCGCACTGGTCGCCGCGTGCCCGCTCGTAGCCGCAGTGCGGGCAGGTGCCCTCGATGTAGCGGTCGGGCAGGAAGCGGCCGTCGGTCACCGAGTAGACCTGGCGGATCGCCCGCTCCTCGATGAAGCCATTGGCCTTCAGCTCGCGCGCGACGGTCTGGGTGATCTCCACGTTCTGCTGCGAGGAGCTGCGGCCGAAGTGGTCGAAGGACAGGCCGAAGCCCTCGTAGATCGCCTTCTGCGCGTCGTGCTGCTCGGCGCAGTACTGGGCGACCGGCAGACCGGCCTCGTTGGCGGCCAGCTCGGCCGGGGTGCCGTGCTCGTCGGTGGCGCAGATGTACAGCACATCGTGGCCGCGCTGGCGCATGTACCTGGAGTACACGTCCGCCGGGAGCATGGACCCCACCATGTTGCCCAGGTGCTTGATCCCGTTGATGTACGGAAGGGCGCTGGTGATGAGGTGTCGAGCCATTGCAGGCTGCTCCCAAGTCGCTACGAGGAGTGAGAAATCCGTCTACGGAACGTCAATATCGTATCCGACGGGGTGGGAGCGCCCGTCCGGGATTTCAGGTCCTGGACGGGCGCCCCTGATTACTTGACCCCTTTTTGGGCTTGGTTTTCCCCCAGACTTCGTCCGGGGGGACCCCCACGAGGGCGCGGCTGTGCCGACGGTCGACCACGCGGAGGAGCCGCATATCGATGCGGCCTCGGTCCCCCAGCTACCTCCCCCAGCTACCTCCCCCAGCCACCCCTGGGGGCACCCCCAGGGGTGCCCCCAGAGGTGCCCCCAGAGGTGCCGCCACTCCCTTTCGGTACAGCCGCGCCCCCTTCGGCTCACTCGCCGGCTGCCGCGTAGGCGGCGATCAGCCCCTTGTACAGCTCGGCGTCCTTCAGCTCCTTTGGAGCCGGGCCCGCGTGGAAGAACGCGACGTTCTCGGCGTCCAGCTTCCGGAGGAAGTCGAAGGCCTTGGCGTCGTGCTCACCGAACGCCACGAACTGCCAGAACAGCGGCCTGCCGGCCGCCTCGGCGAGGGCTTCCTTCGCCGGCTGCTTGGCATCGGGGGCGCCGTCCGTCTGGAAGACGACGAGGGCGGGCGCGTCCTGGTGGTGCTTCTCGTGATGCGCCACGACCTCCTCCACCGCGCGGTGGTAGCTCGTACGGCCCATGTGGCCGAGGCCCGCGTGCGCCGCGTCGATCCTGCCCTCGTAGTCGTCCAGGGAGATGTCGGCGGTGCCGTCGATGTCGGTCGAGAAGAACACGACGTGCACGGCGGCCTCGTCGTCGAGGTGCGCGGAGAGGGCGAGCACCCGGTCGGCGAGGTGCTGGGCGCTGCCGTCCTTGTAGTACGGCCGCATGGAGCCCGACCGGTCGAGGACCAGATACACGGTGGCCCGCGTCCCGCCGATCCCCTCCGCCTTCAGCACGCCCCCGGCCGCCTTGTACGCCCCGGCCAGCCCGGGCGCCCGCGACTTCACGCGTGCGGCGGAGTGAGCGGGCTTTCCGTCGCCGGACCCGGCCGGCTCCGCCGGTGCGTCGGTGGCCGCCTCGTCCACGGCGGCCTGCGGTTCGTCCTCGGTGAGGGCCTCGGGCGCCTGCGGCGCGGCGGCTTCGATCTCGGGCGACTGCTGCGCGGTGTCGGTGCCGACGGCTGACGTGCCGGACGTGTCGGCCAAGGCCACACCGGCGAGTGCCGCCGGTGCGCAGGCGGCGGCCTCGTCCGCCCGCGGCACGGGCTCGGTGGCCGCGGCGGCCTGCGGCACGGGCTCGGTGAGGGCCTCGGCCGCCTGCGGCGTCCGGTCGGGGGCGGAAGCGGTGCCGTCCGCTTCGGCCTGCGGCTCGTCCGCCGTGGGCTCCGCGGCTGCCTGTGCGGGGATGACCGGCTGCGGTGCGGGCTGCGGCTCGGGCGCTTCGCGCTCGGCCTCGGTCACGCCGGCCGGCTCCGTCGGTGCGTCGGTGACGGTCTCGTCCGAATGCAGCGCGGGCTCGGTGGCGGCCTCGGCCTGCGGCTGCTCGCTCCCTGCGGGCGCGTCCTCGGTGCTGGAGGAGGCCGCGTCCAGGTCGGTCACGTCTGCCTGCGCCGCAGGGTCGGCGGCGGCCGGCTGTTCGGCCTCGGGTTCCGCGGCTGCCTGTGCGGGGATGACCGCCAGCGGTGCGGGCTCTGCCCCGGGTGCTTCAGGTCCGGCCGGGGCGCCGGCGGGAGACGGATCGTCGGGGACCGCCTCGGCAACGCGACCGTTCGTGGCGGTCTCCTCGGTCTCGGCCTCGGCGGCCGGCTGAGTGAGGACGATGGCCCGCGGATCGTCGACGGACTCTGCCGCAGCCTCGGTGTTCGCCTGCGGATCGTCGGTCTCCGGGCCGCTCCGGCCGGCCCCCGCCGGCTCGGCGGAGGCGACGGCCGCGGGCTCGTGGTCGGCCGGTGCCGTGGTGGCCTCGGCCTCCGGCTGGGCCCGGGTGTCCGGCGCCTCGGCGTGCTCCGGGTCCGGGGCGGGGCGGGACTGGGAGGGAACCGTGGGGCGGGGGGTGTCGAACGCGGCCGACACCAGATCCGCGGCTGCCACCAGGTCCGAGGCCGCCGTGAGGTCGGAGGCCGCCGTGAGGTCGGAGGGCTGGGCCGGGACCGATGCGGCGCCGAGGCCGAAGGGCTGGGCCGGGACCGATGTGGCGCCGAGGTCGGCCGGCTGGGCCGGGACCGATGCGGCCACGGGCTCGATGAGGTCGGCCTGGGGCTGAATGTCAGGGGAGGGGGACTGTGCCGGAACGGGAGCCGCCGTCGACTCGACGCTCTCCGCTCGATCGCGTCCGAACACCTTGCGCAGCAAGCTCCGAATGCCCATGGGCGAGGCCTTTCGCATGAGTTGGGTGCGATATTTGTCCGTACTGTCGGAAGTGTTCCGTGGCCAGTGGGGACACGTAAGGTTAGCGAGCCTGTCGCGCAAACTTGGGGAGGGGCGCGGGCACGGGCCAACTGCCTCCCCCGCGGCACTTCGTGCGCGGGAGTACCCCCATGCCGCCACGCATTCATGGCGTGTTCATCGCGATGCCCTCGCTCGGCCCGCGCCCGCCCCTAGCGTCACGCCTGTCACATTCGAGACGAATCCGAGAGATTCGATACGCGCAGGGGGTACATCGTGCGCAAAATGCTGCCGCTGCTGAGCTCGCACGCCGGCGGGCGCTCCGCGCTGACCTGCCGTTACCGCTGTGGTGACGCATGCTTCCACGAGGTGCCGAACACCAGCGACAACGAGTACGTCGGCGACATCATCGCCGGTGCCCTGTCGCGCCGCTCCATGATGCGTGCCGCGGCTGTCGTGACGGTCGCCGCGACCGCCGGCTCGGTGGTGGTCGGTCAGGGCGCCACGCCGGCCGAGGCCGCCACTCGCGAAGCGGCCGCCGGCTCGGCGGCCCGGTACCAGGACGGCGCCCGGGGTCTGCGTTTCACGCCGGTCGCGCCGAACACCGAGGACCGGGTGGTCGTGCCCGAGGGCTACGCCCAGGATGTGGTGATCCGCTGGGGCGACCCGGTCCTGCGGGGCGCCCCGGCCTTCGACTCCGAGAACCAGTCGGCCGCGGCGCAGGCCGCGCAGTTCGGCTACAACAACGACTTCCTGGCCCTGCTCCCGCTGCAGGGCGAGCACGGCCGTCAGGTCCTGGTCGCGAACCACGAGTACACCGACGAGAACCTGATGTTCCGGGGGTACGACCCGGCGAACCCTACCCGTGAGCAGGCCGAGATCGCCTGGGCCGCGCACGGCCTGTCGGTGGTCGTGGTCCAGGAGGACCGGAAGTCCGGAAAGCTGACCCCGGTCACCCGTCACCCCCTCAACCGCCGCCTCACCGCGATCAGCGAGTTCGAGCTCACCGGCCCGGCGGCAGGCAGCGACCTGCTGAAGACGTCCGCCGACCCGACCGGCACCAAGGTCCTCGGCACGCTGAACAACTGCGCCGGCGGCACCACCCCGTGGGGCACCACGCTGCACGGCGAGGAGAACTTCAACCAGTACTTCGCCAACAGCGGCCGCCCGACCGACAAGCGCTACGGCATCGGCACCGGCGCCACCGAGCGCAAGTGGGAGCGCTTCGACAAGCGCTTCGACGTCGCGCAGGAGCCCAACGAGGTGCACCGCTTCGGCTATGTCGTCGAGCTGGACCCGTACGACCCGCACTCCGTGCCGCGCAAGCGCACCGCGCTCGGCCGCTTCAAGCACGAGGGCGCGCAGCCGCGGCTGACGGCCGACGGCCGCCCGGTCGTCTACTCGGGCGACGACGAGCGCTTCGACTACTTCTACAAGTTCGTCTCGTCGAAGCGGATGAAGAAGGGCAACTCCCGCGCCGCCCGCGAGCACAACCTCACCCTCCTCGACGAGGGCACCCTCTACGTCGCCCAGCTGACCGGCGACAGCCCCGCCGCCGAGATCGACGGCAGCGGAAAGCTGCCGAACGACGGCGAGTTCGACGGCAGCGGCGTGTGGATCCCCCTCGCCACCGCGGGCCCCGACGGCAAGAACGTCTCGCATGTGCCCGGTATGACCGTCGAGGAGGTGTTCGTCTTCACCCGCCTGGCCGGTGACAAGGTGGGCGCCACGAAGATGGACCGCCCCGAGGACATCGAGCCGTCGCCGCGCAGCGGCCATGTGTACGTCGTCCTGACCAACAACACCAAGCGCGGCACCGCGGGCAGCGCCCCGGCCGACGAGGCCAACCCGCGCAACAACAACAAGCACGGCCACATCCTGGAGCTGGCCGAGCATGGGGACGACCCGGCGGCCGACGGCTTCGCGTGGCGGCTCTTCCTGGTCGCGGGCGACCCGAACGACCCGGCCACCTACTTCGCGGGCTTCCCGAAGGACAAGGTCAGCCCCATCTCCTGCCCCGACAACGTCGCCTTCGACCCGCACGGCAACCTGTGGATCTCGACGGACGGCAACCAGCTCGGCTCGCACGACGGCCTGTTCGGCGTGGCGACTCACGGTGAGCGGCGCGGTGAGCTGAAGCAGTTCCTGACGGTTCCGACGGGTGCCGAGACCTGCGGTCCGGTCATCCAGGACCGCCGGGTGCTCGTCGCCGTGCAGCATCCGGGCGAGCTCGACGGGGCCTCCGTCGAGCACCCGGCGTCCGTCTGGCCGGACGGACCGGGGAAGATCGTGCGCCCGGCCGTCGTCGCGGTGTGGCGCGAGGACGGCAACGGCGTCGGCCTCTAGGAGACCGATGAAGATCTTGCTCCGGCCGCCTGACTCGCCCCGGATTGCCAGTAAATGTCAATCGCCATGAACCGGTGCAAGCCGGGCGCGATTCCAAGATCTTCAGGACACTCCTAGTGCCGCGACCGGCACGGTCTGCCCGTCAAGGAGCGGCGTCCGGTGCGTGCGATCGCAAGACGGCCGAAGACCCTCGTAGCAGCGTTACTCGGGTTTTCGGCCAACGCGGCGATCGTGCGTGCCCGGGGGCACCCCGGGGGCACCCCGGGGGCACCCTGGGGGCACCCCCAGCGGTAGCTGGGGGAGGTAGCTGGGGGAGGTAGCTGGGGGAGGTAGCTGGGGGAGCGTCGCGACGGGGCAGACGTTGCCGGGAGGGGCGCGGAGCCCCGACCGACGGACAGGCCTAAAGGCCCGCCTGTTCGTGGTACTTGGTGAACTGCTCGCCCGGATCCCCTGTGTACGACCAGGGGATCCGGGCGGCCCGCTTTCCGAGCAGTCGGAACAGCTCACCGGCCTGCTCCGCCAGCCCCGCCTGACAGGCGGCGTGCGTCAGATAGTTCAGCTCGCCGACCTCCTGGGGCGGCACCTGCTCCTCGGTCACGCGCCGGCCGATCCACCACTCCCAGCTGCGCCGTACCTCCGTCACCGCCAACTCGTGGTTCCAGTGCCGGACGAAGCCGCGCACCGGCCGGCCCTTGGCCGCCTCGGCGACGTACCGGTACTCCTCGACCCGGGCGATCTGTACCAGCACCGGCAGCGGGGATCCGGGCGGTGCGGCCCCCGCCGCGTCGCGCGCGAAGTCGTACATCGTGCCGTGCGTGCCGTGCCAGCGGGCCGAGAAGTAGCGCAGCATCTGCACATGGGCCTCCATGTTGTACGGGTCCCGCTGCCGCAGCTCGTCCCACCAGTCGCGCAGTTCACGCCGGCCGACCCCGCCGGAGCGCAGCCGGGCCACGGTCAGCAGGGAGACCCAGGGCATCGGATCGGCGGGGGCCGCGTCCGCTGCGGCGAGACAGGCCATGACGGCCACGTCGAGGCTGTCGCGGTCCACTTCGGCGCCGCGCCCGGCGGCGATGGCCTGGTTGAAGATCCGTACGACCTCGAGGGCGGCTCTCAGCACCGCGGCGTCCGCGCTGTCCGGTTCCGCGGCCCGCCAGACCTCCATGGCGGAGCCGTCCGCGGCGGCCTCGGCGAGCAGCCGGATCCGGTGCGTGCGCAGCGGCCAGTCGTCGCCGGTGGCCCTCAGCAGGTCACGTACGCCCTGCCAGCGGCCGATGGCGATGTCGTGCCGTGCCTCGGTGAGCGGGCGGTCGCCGAAGTCGGGGTCGAAGACGGGGGTGAAGCGGCTGGAGTGGCGGCGTGCGGCCATCGGTGTTCCGCCTCTCGGATCAGAAGTCTGTGGGGTGGCCGTGGTCGCCGTACACGGGCTGTCCCGGGGTCGGCATCCTGTCCGCGCGGGCGTCCTGGACCATGAGCGCGCGGCTGGCGTCGAGCTTCGCCGGGCGGTAGTACTCGCTGCCCTTCCGCCAGTACACGAGCATCGGGACCAGGCCGAGGGCCAGCCCGCCGATGCCGATGACGACGGCGGTGTCGCTGAGCGCGCTGAGCGACACGAAGAAGACCCAGAACATGAAGAGCGAGCCGAGCAGTGGCCAGGCCCCGCCGAAGACGAAGTCGCTGACGGAGGTCAGCAGCGTACGGCGGTAGGCGACGATGACGGCGAGGCCCGCGAGCCCGTAGTAGAAGGCGATCTGGAAGCCGATGGCCTCGACCGCGTGGTCGAGGATCTCGCTCACCGAGCCGAGCGAGCCGAACGCGGCGAACAGCGCGAGGGTGGCGACACCGACCGAGACGATCGCGACCCAGGGGGTGTTCCAGCGGGAGTGCACCTTGCCGAGCGCGGCGGGCATCGTACGGTCGCGGCCCATCGCGAACAGTGAGCGGGTGATCTGGATGAGGGCGGTCTCCAGGGTCGCGACGGTGGACAGCACCACCGCGAGGGTCATCAGCTTTCCGCCGACGCCCGGCCAGAGCTCCTCGCCCAGCGCGGCGAGCACATTGGCGCCGTTCTCGTCGATCTGTTCGGCGGACAGGATGATGTTCACGGCGATGGTGAACACCTCGAAGAGGAGGAAGACGATCCCTACTCCGACCAGCGCTGCGAACCCGGCGGTCCTGCGGCTGTTCCTGGTCTCCTCGCTGAGGTTGCTGGTGATGTCCCAGCCCCAGTAGTAGAACGCGGCGATCAGCGTGCCGGTGGCGAAGCCGGAGACCCCGTCGAAGTGGCCGAAGCCGAGCCAGGACCAGTCGAAGGCGTTGGCCGAGCCGCCGTGGAAGACCGCGAGCAGCGCGAAGAGGAGCAGGATCGCCAGCTCCACGCCGGACATGATCAGCTGGGCGCGTACGGTCAGCCGGGCGCCGCCGAGCACGACCAGCAGCATCACCAGGAACCAGACGGCGCCGACCGCGGAGGCCAGCACCGTGTTCTCGGCGAGGCCGGGGTCGAACAGGGAGAGGGTGAGCGCGCCCGCCGGAAGCGAACCGGCCACCATGAAGATCGTCGCGGCCACCACCAGGGCCCAGCCGGACAGGAACCCGAGGAAGGGGTGGAGGGTGCGGGCCACCCAGGAGTAGCTGGCGCCCGCGTTGACGTCGATCCTGCCGAGCCGGCCGAATGCCAGGACGATGCCGAGCATGGGTATCGCGCAGTACAGCAGGGCCGCGGGACTGGCCAGGCCGGCCGCGCCGACGAGCACGGCGGTGGTCGCGGTGAGCGAGTAGGCCGGGGCGCTGCCGGCGACCGCCATCACGATGGTGTCGAACGTCGAGAGGACGTTCGGCTGGAGACCGCGGCCGGCGCTGTTGCTCATCGCTGTTCTCACTGCTTCCCGAAGTGCGCCGCGCGAGGCACGACATGTGGCGGCATGTCAGAAGGTCCGTGCGCATATTAGCTGCATAAGGCAACTCTCAGGGGGGATCGTCGAGATCAATCCGATGGGCGCGAAGTGCTCCGGGCGGCAGCCGGCTATCGCGTCGGCGACGCGACAGCCCTCGCCGACGCGACCTCCCGCCGCACCGGCGCGAGAACGCTGCCCTCGTCCCCGCCGGGATCGGTGCGGACCTCGGTCAGTGTCTCCGATTCACGCAGGCCGTCCGCCAGTTCGCGCAGCTGCCGGGTGACCAGAGCGACCTCGTCCGCGGCGGGCGAGGCAGCGCCCTGGCCGACGCGGATCCTCGCCGCCGTCGTGGCGTCGACGACCCGCTCGACGGCGACGACGACCGGCCACCATGCGGCGGCCCGCGCCCCCACCGGCGGCGGCTCCGTGAGCGCCCGCTGGAACTCGGAGCGTACGTCGGACAGATCGCGGTACAGACGCCGCCGCAGCCGGGCCCGGCGTGCCTGGTCGGCGCTCTCGTCGAACGCCACCTCGACGTAGTGCGCGGCGTCGGCGACCGCGTCCGCGAGACGGTCGCCGACGCGGGTGTGCCAGCTCTCCGGCCACAGCAGGTACCCGGCGACGAGCGCGATGGCGCAGCCGATCAGGCTGTCGACCAGCCGCGGCAGCACGAGTCCGAAGCCCTGATGGTTGAGGATGTCGGACAGAAGCAGGATGACCGGGGTGACGGCCGCGGTCTGGAAGGCGTAACCGCGCGCCGAGAAGGCCGGGATCAGCGTGGCGAGCACCGCCATCACCGGCACGTCCCACCAGCCGGGCGGCACTTCGGCGAGTACGACGGCGGCGACCAGCAGTCCGCCCGCGGTGCCGACCGCGCGCATCACGGCCCGTGAGAAGACCGAGCCGAAGTCGGGTTTGAGGACGAAGGTGACGGTCAGCGCCACCCAGTACGACCTCGGCACGGGCACCAGCGAGACCAGCGCCTGGGCGAGCCCGATGCACAGGGCGAGGCGCAGTCCGTACCGCCAGGAGGCGGCGGAGAGCAGCACGCCGCGGGTGACGCGGCGGGTCCGCACACCGAACGCGGCGGGGCGGCCGAGCCGGTCGTCGACGTTGTGGGGGTCGGGATCGGGGCTGAGGACGACGTCGGCCGCACAGCGAAGGGCATGGTCGACGGCCCGCTCGGCGGCCGTGCCGGGTGGCGGCAGTGCGAGGTCGGTCCCGGCCCCGGTGCGGCCCGCTTCGACGGCGCCGGCCAGTTCGCGCGCGGCGGCGGGGACCGCGTCGGGCAGCGGCCGGCCGCACAGATGGGCGGCGGGGGCGGCCTCGAGGAGCGGGACGAGCACATTGAGCTGGGCCAGCAGCCGCACCAGCGGGGTGCGGCGGCCGTGGTCGCGGACGCGCCGGGCGAGGACGAGATCGTAGGAGGTGTTGAGGGAGCCGGTGACGGCCTGCCGCTTCTCGTCGTACGCGGCCGTGCCCGCCGCTTCGAGAAGCGCGGCCACCGAGCGGTACGTATCGGCGACCGCGGCGCGTTCCGGCACCCGGCCGCGCAACGGCCAGGCCAGCAGGGTCAGCAGGAGGACGAAGGCGCCGCCGACGCCGAGCAGCACCGGCGCCTTCCACCAGGGGGCCGGCAGCGGCAGGCCCGCTCCGACGACGGCATTGAGGAGGAGCAGCAGCCCGGAGACGGAGGCGACCGCGCCGATGGACGAGACCATCCCGGAGACGAGCGCGACGAGGGTGAGCGCGACGACCGCGAGCCAACCCTCCCCGTACACGAGGCTGCCGAGGGTGACGCCGAGGGCGCCGAACAGCTGCGGTACGGCGATGTTGAAGACGCGCATGCGGTAGGCGTCCGCGGTGTCCCCGATGACCCCGGAGAGGGCGCCCATGGAGATCACCGCGCCGTACTCGAGGTGGCCGGCGGCCAGGCCGGCGGCGAGCGGTACGGACAGTGCGACGGACGCGCGGGCCATCGCGGCCCGGGGCACCGGCGCGGGACGCGGGCGGAGGGTCTTCAGCAGCCAGGGCTGCTGAACCGTGTCGTGTGTCCCGTACCGCGCGCCCATGTCCCCATGGTGGGGCTCAGCTCTCGTACTTCTCGACCTGATCGGCGGGCCGCACCCGTGCGTCGCCAGGGCTCTCGCCGAACTCCAGCTTGGCGCGGCGCCGGCGCAGCAGGTCCCAGTACTGGTCGAGCTGGATCTCCAGGTCGTCGAGGCGTGCCTTCTCGCCGTCGCTGAGGCCGCTTTCGCCCGCGTGGTCGCGCAGGGCGCGCTCCTCGGTGATCAGGGTGCCGATGCGGTCGAAGATGTCCTTGTCCTCCATACCGGCTCCTCCGTTCCCCCGGTCCGGATCACGATGACCGTCTTGCCGCGCGCCCCGCCCTCCCCCAGGCTCTCGGCGGCGCAGGGGGGACCTCCATGGCCGCGGGCGAGCGCCTCAGGTGTCCTCTCCAGCGGCACCTCGGCGGTGACGGCCACCTTCAGCGAGCCCTCGGCGGCACAGGTGGCCGGCACGTCGAGCAGCTCCGGCGAGCTCTCCGTACGGACGTCCACGCCCTCGACGCCGGCCGGGAGCACGGGCAGCTCGACGATGCCGGGCTCGGCCTTGGAGCGGGCCACGGCGACAGCACGCATGGGGGACCTCCTACGACCTCCCGTCCCCTCCAGCGTCGGCCGCGGCGGGTGCGCGCGCGACCCGGGAGCCCTTGTGCAGGTCCAGCTCCACGAGCAGTGCCCGGTGGTCACTGGGCGCGAGACCCAGGAAGAGGGCCGAGCGCACCGAGAAGTCGTCGCTGACCAGCACATGGTCGATCTGGGTCCCCATCGGGTATCGGTCGTCGGCCGGCCACGACGGGGTGCGCGACGCGCCGGCGAGGCGGGCGCTGTCGTGCAACCCTCCCGCGTCGAGCACGGCCCGGAAGGCGGCGTGGTCCTGGGAGGCGTTGAAGTCCCCGGCGAGCAGCAGCGGCTCGTCCCGTGCCGTGGCGGCGAAGTTCCGCAGCCGGCCCAGCTCCTCGCGCCATGCCCCCACCCCGCGGGGGATCGGCGGCAGCGGATGGGCCAGCTGGAGCCGGACGGCCTCTCCCTGTACGAGCACCACGGCCCCCGGCATCTCCATGGCACCGTCGATCCCCTCCGTGGGGCGCAGCGGATACCGGCTGAGGATCGCGGAACCCCTGGATCCCCCGGCCCCGGGCAGCGCCCGGTACGGATACGCGGAGCTCGGCACACGGGCGGTGAGGGCGCCGGCGCAGGCATACTCGCACTCCTGCACGAACACCAGGTCGGGCTCATCCCGCAGAACCGCGGCGACCAGGGCATCCGTGCCCCGGCCGAACTCCACGTTCGCGGTCAGTACGCGCAGCGGAGCGACGACCGGCCCCTCCGCTCCGGTGGATCCGGCCCCGTACGGCCGGCAGAACCACCCGATGACGGCCAGCACCACCAGCGCCCATACGAGCCCGGGACGCCAACGCGCCAGCGCGGCCAGCGCGAGGGCGACGGCGGCGGGCACCAGCAGCCACGGCAGGAACGCCAAGGCCTGCGGTACCGGCGTCACCCCGTCCACCCCGAAGGCCCGGCAGCCGACGACGGCGCTCAATCCGGTGAGCACGGCCCCGGCCGCCCACGCCGACACGGCCCGTACCGTCCTGGTGTGCATCCCCGCATCCTCCCCCGGGGGCAGATCGCCCACTTCCGCGACAACGCCGGAGGCGTCGTCCCGAGTTCCGGGTGATCCACTTGCCGGTCGCCGCGACCGGGTGTGCCCTGGTGAGACGGGGGAAGGCGGAAGGAGCTCTGCCATGGGTGCACACGCAGCCCTGCCGGCCGCGCGAGCCCGGCGCGCACCGGCGATCAGCACGGCGTCCTGGGCCGTACCGCTGACGATCGGCGTTCTCTACGGCTTCTATGTGGCCTTCATCGCCCGCGTCACCAGCGGCGGTCACATCACGACCGGCAAGGCCGTGCTCGGTATCGTCTCCGGCCTGGTGATGGCCGTGCTGTGCTTCTTGCTCGGCCGCTACCAGCGGTCGATGAAACGTGAGATGCGCGCAGTGGCGTACGGAGCGCTGTGCGGAGTGTCGACCGGCTTCCTGTTCAGCCTGACCGGACACAGCGTCCTCCGGTCGAGCTCGATGGGGTTCGTGCTCGGACTCGGGCTGTTCCTGGTGATGTTCTATTACTTCTACACCCATGAGGAGTGAGCGTCCGGAACCGCAGCCCCGACCGGCTCACTCCCGAGCCCGAACACCCAGGTGAAGGCCGCCCCACCCAGGACGGCCTCCGCCGCTGCTCCGGGTACGGTCCACCTCACCCCGCTGCCCGGCGACGAACTCCGGCTCAGCGCCGCAGGCGGAGGACGGCCTCGCGGATCTCCGCGAGCTCGGCCTCCGCCGCACGGTAGTCGTCGGTGACCTTGCGCTCGGGGGTGAGGCCACGCACCCTTCGCCCAGGGCCCGCAGCCGGTCGGCCATCGCGCCGAGCCTCGCCCTTCAGCGCGAACCGGCTCTCGGCGCCGGCCTGCGCGTCCGTGAGCTCCTCGCGGCCCCCGACCGGGACGTCGTGGCAGCTGTCCGCCGCGGCCACGGCCTCGACGAGCTCACCCGTCCGGGCGCGCTTGCGCCCCCACATGTGCCCGCCCCTCGATCATGTGATCAGTGACCATACGGTCCGGTGCGGCGTGCGAAGCACGGAGCCCGCCCCTACGATCCGGAGACAGGAGTGCGGAGGATTTCTGCCTGTTCGTCCCGGAGCCCGATGTGACCGATGCGACCGATTCGAGTGATCTGGCCGCGCTCGCCGCGGAGGCGTACGTCTACGGCTATCCGCTGGTGCACAACCTCACCATGGTCGACCGCATCACCCGCAGGGGCACGGGTTCCGTGGCCCCCGCGGAGTTCAACGAGTTCGTGCACTTCTCCCGCCTCGCCGGCCCCGACGACGACTTCGTCTCGGTCGGCAACGACACCCTCTACTCCACCGCCCAGCTCGATCTGTCCGGCGGCCCCCTGCTGCTCCACGTGCCCGACTACGGAGGGGAGTACTACGTCCTCCAGTTCGTCGACGCGTGGAGCAACAACTTCGCCTACCTCGGCAGCCGCGCCACCGGCACGGCCGAATGCCGCTGGCTGATCACCCCGCCGGGGTGGAGCGGCAGCGCACCGGAGGGCGTCCGGATCGTCGATGCGCCGACCGCCGTCGTGTCGGTCGTCGGCCGCAGCGCCTGCGCGGGGCCGGACGACGTGCCACGGGTGGCGGCGCTCCAGCGGGAGCTCACGCTCACCCCGGCCCTCCCCCGAACTCTCGGCTTCTCCCCCGAGCTCTCGGCTTCTCCCCCGAGCTCTCGGCTCCCCCGAGCTCTCGGCTCCGCTCGAGCAGGGGGGACCCCCATGAGCAGGGGGGGCTCCCATGGGCAGGGGGGACCCCCATGGGCAGGGGGGACCTCCATGGGCAGGGGGGCCGGGCTGCCGACGCCCGATCCGGCCGTGCCCGAACAGCTGCGGTTCTTCGAGGAGTTGCGGGTCTGGATGGCCGACTTCCCGCCGCCGCCGCCCGATTCGGCGTACCAGGACCGCTTCCAGCCGCTCGGCCTGCTGGAGGAGGGGCCTTCGCCGTACGCGGGTGCGGACCCCGCGCTCGTACGGGCGTTGGAGGCCGGGCTGGCGGCGGGCCGGGAACGGGTGGAGATCGCCTCGGAGCCCCCGCCGCACGAAAGTCCGGCCGGGGCTTGGGAGATGGACCTCCATCTCTTCGACTACAACCTCGACCGTCTCGGGCCCGGCACGCTCGACGAGGCCCGCTGGAAGATCGCCGACCGGCGGGAGTCGTATCTGGTCAGGGCCGCCACCGCGCTCACCGCGCTCTGGGGCTGCCATGCCTACGAGGCGGTGCAGGCATGCACGTTCACGGACGCAGAGGGCAAACAGCTGAACGGCGCCCACTCCTACACGCTGCGTTTCGAGGAGCCTCCGCCCGTGGACGCCTTCTGGTCCCTCACCATGTACGACACCCCGGACCACTTCCTCG
This sequence comes from Streptomyces sannanensis, assembly GCF_039536205.1. GTDB lineage: Bacteria > Actinomycetota > Actinomycetes > Streptomycetales > Streptomycetaceae > Streptomyces > Streptomyces sannanensis. The sequence continues at coordinate 3,581,516 of NZ_BAAAYL010000001.1, forward strand.
TGGACAACCCCGCCGGCCGCTACTCCATCGGCGACCGCACCCCGGGCCTGGTCCGTGCCGACGACGGTTCCCTGACCCTCGTACTCCAGCATGAACGCCCCAAGGACCCTGTGGAGGCGGCGAATTGGCTGCCCGCGCCAGCCGGCGACTTCCGCCCGATGATCCGCCTCTACCAGCCCCGCGAGCCGGTCCTGCGCGGCGACTACCGGCTACCGAGGGTGGTCCGCCGGTGACTCCGGGTGCTGTGGCTGTCACCTGCGCGCTTGCAGATCCGGAGGAGCGAGGGACAATTGAGGAAGGTAAGAGGAAGGGAGAACGTTATGGCTGTCTTCGCACTCGCGACTCCCGCACTTCACCGGAACGGCTGGGGTTGGGACACCAGTGACTACGGCGACCACGGCGACCACGGTCGCGGCGGTTATGGTCGCGGCGGTTACGGTCGTGGCGGCTACGGTGGCGACGGTGGCGGTGGCCGCGGTGGCCGCGGTGGCGGTGGCTACGGTCGTGGCGGCTACGGCGGCGGCGGTGGCGGCGGTGGCGGCGGTCGTGGTGGCCGCGGTGGCTACTGACGTCTGCACGCCAACTGAACGGAAATGATCCGGGTCGGGCCCTTGCGCCCGGCCCTGGTCATTTGTGCGTCGACACCCACCTGATGAGGTGTGATGGCCGAACCAGAACCCTCGAAGGCGCAGCACCGCAAGGCGCGGCCGGTACTGCGGCGACTGCTGTATGTCGCCGAGGATTCCGACGCCGTCGTCGCGAGTGCGCCGCCGGTGCCTCTGCGGGAGGTGTTCCGGCGATTCTGGCCCTACACACGGGGTGGCCGCCGGTGGCTGGCGCTGATCTTCGTCTTCATCGTGCTGGGTCCGCTGGTGGACGCGGCGGAGATCTGGCTGTTCAAGATCCTGATCGACGATGTGCTCGTCCCGCGCGATCTGAGTCTTCTGCTGCCGATCGCCCTTTCCTACGTCGGGCTGACGCTCTTCTCCGGTGTCGTGGGCTTCGCCGACGCCATGACGTCCACCTGGGTGAGCCAGCGCTTTCTGCTGGGCCTGCGGTCGGATGTGTTCCGGCACGTCCAGGGCCTGTCCCTGGGCTTCTTCGAGCGGCGGCGGCTGGGAGACGTGCTGTCCCGCGTCACCGGTGACGTCGACGCCGTGGAAACGTTTCTGCTGTCCGGCATCGTGAGCGCCATCGCGTATGTGACCGAGCTCGTCGTCTTCCTCGCGCTGCTGTTCTACCTGCGATGGGATCTGACTCTGCTGGCGATCGCGATCACGCCGATGTTCTGGTACACGGCGCGGCGCTTCTCCCGGCTGGTCAAGGCGGCCTCGCGGGAGCGGAGGCGGCGCGCCGGCTCGGTGAGCGCGATCACGGAGGAGTCCCTCGGCAATATCGCGCTGGTGCAGGCCTACAACCGCCAGGAGTGGGAGTGGGGCCGCTTCCAGAGGGAGAACATCGGCAGGTTCCGGGCGACCATGGCGTCGACGCGGATCGGCGCGCTGTTCGGGCCGCTGGTCGACGTGATCGAGCTGACCGGCGCCCTGGTCGTCATCGGCCTCGGCACCTGGCAGCTCGCGCAGGGAAAGCTCACGCTCGGCGGGCTGATGGTCTTCCTCGCCCTGCTCAGCAGGCTCTACGGCCCCATTCGTGGGGTTGCCGGGCTCAGCAACACCTTCTTCTCGGCGTCGGCCGCCGCGGAGCGCATCATCGAACTGCTCGATCAGCGGCCCCAGGTCGTCGAGGCCGCCGAACCCCGGACGATCGGGCGCGCACACGGCACCGTCGAGTTCGACCGGGTCTTCTTCAGCTACCCCGGGACCGACCGGTCGGCGCTCAGGGACCTCTCCTTCGCGGTGTCGCCAGGCGAGACGCTGGCGCTGGTCGGGGCGAGCGGGGCCGGCAAGTCGACCGCCGCCAAGCTGCTGCTGCGCTTCTACGATCCACAGGGCGGAACGGTCCGCCTCGACGGGTGCGACCTCCGTGACCTGCGGCTCAGCGAGCTGCGGGACAACGTCGCGGTGGTCCTTCAGGAGACGCTCGTCTTCCACGGCACGGTGCGGGACAACATCGCCTACGGCCGGCCCGGCGCGAGCGAGGAGGCAGTCGTCGCGGCGGCGCGTGCGGCGGACGCGCACGAGTTCATCCGCAGGCTGCCGGACGGCTACGACACCGTGGTCGGCCAGAGCGGCCGGCTGCTCTCCGGCGGGCAGCGGCAGCGCCTGGCGATCGCGCGGGCGATGATCCGTGACGCGCCGGTTCTGATCCTCGACGAGCCGACCACCGGGCTCGACGCCGTGTCGGGATGGCGGATCCTCGGTCCGCTGCGGGAGCTGATGTCAGGAAGGACGACGATCATCATTTCGCACAACCTGCTCACCGTCCGTGAGGCCACCCAGATCGTGCTGCTCGAGCACGGACGTATGGCCGACCGCGGCACCCATACAGAGCTGCTCGCGCGGAGCGCCGCCTATGCGCGGCTCCACGAGCTGCACATGCACCGCCCGCCGGACGAGGCGTCCGCCGTCGAGGTGCGGTGATGGCGGCCCGGGCACCGCAGCCGACGCTGGCTGCCGGAGCGGCCGTGGCCCCGCGGTACGAGGTCCTCGCCCACCTCGGCCGTACTGGCTGGCTGGACCTTTACGACGCCTGGAGCGAGGAGCGGGAGTGCCGCTGCGTGGTGAAGGTGCTGCGGTCCGACCGACGGAACGAGTCGCGCCTGCGCGACCGGCTGTTGCGGGAGGGCCGCTGGCTCCAGGGCTTCACCCATCCGCATCTGGTCCGCGCCTACGAGACGGGCGAGACCCCGGAACCCTTCGTCGTGCTGGAGACCCTCACCGGCGAGACACTGGCGCACCTCATCTGGCGCAGGCGGCGGCTCGCCGCCAATGACGTGGCCTTCCTCGGCCTGCACATCTGCTCGGCGATGCACTATCTGCACGGCCGGGGCCTGCTGCATCTCGACCTCAAGCCGTCCAACATCGCGATCGACTGCCGTCACGCCAAGGTGCTCGACCTGAGTCTTGCCCGGGCGCCCGGGCAGGCCGCGCGCCCGGGTACGGGCACCCGTGGCTATCTCGCTCCCGAACAGGCACGCGGCGGCACGCTGACAGCGGCCGCGGACGTGTGGGGGATCGGCGTCACGCTGTACGAGGCCGCCACCGGCGACCTCCCGTTCGGCAGGGCCGAGAACGGGGCGGACGACGACCGGTATCCGCAGCTCGGCACGCGGGCCCCGTCGGTCCGGGCCCTGCGCCGTCTGCCGCGCGACCTCGCCGAGGCGATCGACGGCTGCCTCGACCCCGCCCCGGCCGCCCGGCCGACGGTCCCCGAGCTGGCCGCGGTCCTCGACGGACTGCTGCCGCAGGGCCGACGGGCCGTCGCGCCACCGCCGGCCGAGTGAGCCGAGAAGCTTCAGAAGTTGATCATGTGGCCGGCCAGTCCGTGGACGGCCTCCTTCACGGCCTCGCCCAGGGTCGGGTGGGCATGGACGTTGCGGGCCACCTCGTGGACGGTGAGGTCCCACTGCTGGGCCAGGGTGAGTTCCGGCAGCAGTTCGGTGACGTCGGGGCCGATCAGATGGCCGCCGAGCAGCTCGCCGTACTTCGTGTCGCTGATCAGCTTGACGAAGCCGGTGGGGTGGCCGAGTCCATGGGCCTTGCCGTTCGCCGTGAACGGGAACTTGACGACCTTGACGTCATGGCCGAGTTCGCGCGCCTGGGCCTCGGTGTAGCCGAAAGAGGCGACCTGGGGACGGCAGTAGGTGGCGCGCGGGATCATCACGTAGTCGAGTTCCATGGTCTCCGCGCCGGCGATCGTCTCGGCGGCGATCACACCCATGGCCTCGGCGGCGTGCGCCAGCATCAGCTTCGCCGTGACGTCACCGATCGCGTAGATGTGCGGCACATTGGTGCGGCAGCGGCCGTCGACGTCGATGGCACCGCGGTCGGTGAGGCGTACACCGGTGTTCTCCAGGCCGTAGCCGGAGATCCGCGGCGCGAAGCCGATGGCCTGGAGCACCTTGTCGGCCTCCAGCACCTGCTGCTGACCGTCGCGGGTGACGGTGACGCGCACCTTCGGGCCGGAGTCGTCGATGGCGTCGACGCGGGTCGAGGTGAGGACCTCGATGCCGAGCTTGCGGTACTGCTTGGCCAGCTCCGCGGAGACATCGGCGTCCTCGAGGGGGACCATACGGTCCAGGAACTCGACGATCGTGACCTTCACGCCGTAGTTGTGCAGGACGTACGCGAACTCGACGCCGATCGCGCCGGCGCCCGCGATGATGATGCTGTCCGGCAGGGTGTCGGAGAGGATCTGCTCCTCGTAGGTGACCACGCGGTCGCTGAGCATGGTGCCGGGCAGCAGCTTGGTGGTGGCGCCGGCCGCGATGACGCAGTGGTCGAAGGTGATGGTCTCGGTGCCGCCGGCCGGCAGGGACACCTGGAGCGTACGGGCGTCGATGAAATAGCCGCGGCCGTCGTACTCCGTGATGGCGTTCTTCTTCATCAGGTAGTGGATGCCGGCGACCCGGCCGTCCGCCACCTTGCGGCTGCGCAGGAAGGCCTCGCGGTAGTCGAAGCTGACGGTGCCCTCGACCCGGATGCCGTAGGTCTTCGCCTCGCGGGTGAAGGTGTGGGCCAGTTCGGCGTTGTGCAGCAGGGCCTTGGAGGGGATGCAGCCCACGTTCAGACAGACCCCACCCCAGTACTTCGCCTCGACGACCGCGGTCCGCAGCCCCAGCTGGGCGGCGCGTACGGCGGCGGTGTACCCGCCCGGGCCGGCGCCCAGGACGACGACGTCGTAATGCGTGGTGTTCACGTACTGGCCCCACTTTCGTGAGAACGGATGACGATCACTTCGGGCCCGACCACGATAACTCTCAACTCCGTCCCTGGTACGGGGGACGGGGAGCCGCCGGCTCACCGCGGCGGACCGAGCCGGGAGCGCGGGCGGCCGGCCGGTCGGCGCGCACGGAGGAGCTCAACTGCCAGGGCACGCTGGTCACCATCACCCCCGGCGTGAACAGCAGCCGGTTCTTCAGCCACAGCGCGGACTGGTTGTGCAGCAGGTTCTCCCACCAGTGCCCGACGACGTACTCGGGGATGAAGACCGCGACCACATCGCGGGGGCTCTCCCTCCTGATGGAGCGCACGTACTCCACAACCGGCCGGGTGATCTCCCGGTACGGCGAGTCGATGATCTTCAGCGGTACGTCCACGTCGAGCCTCTCCCACTGCTCCCGGAGCCGGACCGCCTCGCCGCGGTCCACCGCCACGGTGAGCGCCTCCAGCCGGTCGGGTTTGAAGGCGCGGGCGTAGGCCAGCGCCCGCAGGGTCGGCTTGTGCACGGTGGACACCAGCACGATGGCCAGCACCCGGGAGGGCGGGACGAGTTCGGAGCGCGGATCGGTGGCCGTCAGTTCGGCGGAGATGGAGTCGTAGTGCCTGCGGATGCCGCGCATCATCACCCACAGCACGACGGCGGCGACCACCGCGAGCCAGGCCCCCTGGGTGAACTTGGTGGCCAGCACGATCACCAGGACCAGCCCGGTGATGCAGGACCCCACCCCGTTGATCGCCCGGGAGACATGGATGCGGTGACGCCTTGCGGGGCCGGTCACCACGCGCAGCTCGCGGTTCCAGTGCCGGACCATGCCCGCCTGGGAGAGGGTGAAGGAGGTGAACACCCCCAGGATGTAGAGGTGGATGAGGCTGGTGACGTTCGCCTTGTACACCCACAGCAGCAGCCCGGCCGCGACCGCCAGGGCCACGATGCCGTTGGAGAAGGCCAGCCGGTCGCCGCGGTTGTGCATCTGGCGCGGCAGATAGCGGTGCTGGGCGAGGATCGAGGCGAGCAGCGGAAAGCCGTTGAAGGCGGTGTTCGCGGCCAGAACCAGGACGAGCGCGGTGGCTGCCTGGATGTAGTAGAAGCCGAGGGTGTTCTCCCCTCCGAAGACGGCGGACGCCAGCTGGGCGATGACGGTGCGTTGGGTGTACCCCGTGCAGTCGGCGAGCCCGGTCAGCCGGCACGAGTCGTCGGTGATGTGCACTTTCGCGACGATGGCGAGCGTGGTGACCCCGACGAACATCGCCACCGCGATGAGCCCCATCGCCGACAGGGTGGTCGCCGCGTTCTTCGGCTTGGGCTTGCGGAAGGCCGGTACGCCGTTGGAGATCGCCTCCACGCCCGTCAGCGCCGTACAGCCGCTGGAGAACGCCCGCAGCACCAGCATCAGCAGCGCGAAGCCCGCCAGATTCGCCTCGCCGGGAACGGGCTCGATCCCGTACTGCGCGGTGGCGGCCACCGGGGCGTCACCCATGAGAAAGCGCAGCAGCCCCGTCCCGCACATGATCAGCACGCCGCCGACGAAGAGATACGTCGGTGCCGCGAACAGCCGCCCCGACTCGCGCACCCCGCGCAGGTTCATCGCCGTGAGCAGGGCGACGAAGCCGATGGCCAGCGCCCGTCGGTGGCCGGCGAGGTCCGGCATCGCGGAGATGATGTTGTCCACGCCGGAGGCGATGGAGACCGCCACGGTCATCACATAGTCGACGAGCAGCGAAGCGGCCACGACCAGCCCGGCCGAGGGCCCCAGGTTCGTCGAGGCGACCTCGTACGAACCGCCGCCGCTCGGATAGGCGTGCACGACCTGCCGGTAGGACAGCACCACGACCGCCATCAGCGCGACCACCGCGGCCGCGATCCACGGCGTGAAGTGCAGATACGCCAGGCCGCCCAGGGTGAGCACCAGGAGGATCTCCTGGGTGGCATAGGCCACGGAGGAGAGCGGGTCGGAGGCGAAGATCGGCAGAGCGAGACGCTTGGGCAGCAGGGTCTCGCCGAGCTCTTCGCTGCGTCTGGCCCGGCCGATCACCAGGCGTTTGAGGAGACCGGTCAGGTTCAACACGCGCAGAGCCTAGGCCGCGACCGCCCGGCCGCAGGGGGAGCGTGGCAGGGACGATCCGGCGATACGTGCATTCGGCCTAGAGGGGCGGGGTGATGGTGGGCGTACCGAGCGTGTCCCGGGAGAGGGGTGAGCCGCGGCGCCCACAGTGAGGGGAGCGAAAGGAGCCGGAATGAAGGACAGTCAGGCAACCATGGCGCGCCGCCTCGTGACGGTCGTCGGTGCGGTGTTCGTCATGCTGTTCGCCGGAGTCGCCGCTCCGGCGACGGCCCTCGACAGCGCGGGCGGCGACGGCCTTGTGTACGGCAACGACAGGCCCGTGCGGATCTTCCTGCTGCGGCGGGACCCGGTGTTCGGCCGGCTTCCCGTACCCGGCACCGAGCCGCGGCCCGGGGAGGTCCTGCTGTTCGAGGAGCCGGCCCGGGACGGGTACAACGGAAACCGCATCGGAGACGCACTGATCCGGATTCAGTTCCTGGAGCACGGCGACTTCCTCGCCGATGCCACGCTGCGCCTGACCGTGGGCGACCTGCTGATCGCCGGTGGCGAGGAGTTCGCGAACACGAGAGGGAAGACCTCCTTCGCCATCGTGGGAGGCACCGGCGTCTTCAGCGGTGCGAGCGGCCAGGTGGACGTCGTCCCGGCCACCTTCGAAGGCCGGCCCGCCGATCTGCTGACCTTCTTTCCGCAGCACCGCTGACCTGCGGCGAAACCCTTGAGTTGAGGCTTCACCCCATCGGCGTAGCGTGGAATCGAGGGGCTTTCGGAAGTCGTGTCCACGAGGAGCCGAGGCCATGGTCAAGCCTTCGACCGATCAGCTGCGGGAGCGCGTGCGGGGGGAGGTCGTCACCCCGGACGACGCCGGTTACGACGAGGCCCGCAAGGTCTACAACGCCATGATCGACCGAAGGCCGGCCGTCGTGGTGCGCTGCGTCAACGCCGGTGACGTCATCGCCGTCGTCGACTTCGCGCGGGAGAGCGGGCTCGACCTCGCGGTGCGCGGCGGCGGGCACAGCGTGCCGGGCTTCGGCACCTGCGACAACGGCGTGGTGGCGGATCTGTCCTCGATGCGGGGTGTACGCGTCGATCCCGTGGCCCGGACGGCACGCGCGGAAGGCGGTGCGACCTGGGGCGACTTCGACGCGGCGACCCACGCGTTCGGACTGGCCACGAGCGGCGGGATCCTCTCCACGACCGGCGTCGGCGGTCTCACGCTCGGTGGCGGAATCGGCTATCTGACCCGTTCCCGCGGCCTGTCCTGCGACAACCTCGTCTCGGCCGACATGGTGACCGCGGACGGCCGGTTCCTCATGGTGAACGAGAAGGAGCACGAGGACCTGTTCTGGGCCATCCGCGGGGGCGGCGGCAACTTCGGCGTGGTGACATCCTTCGAGTTCCGGCTCGGTCCGGTCAGGAACGTCTACGGCGGTCCGATGCTGTTCGAGCTGGACCACGCCGCCGCCGTCCTGGGCGCCTACCGCGAGATCATCGCCGACGCTCCGGAGCAGCTCAGCGGTTTCCCCGCTTTCCAGAAGGCCCCGCCCCTGCCGTTCATCCCGGAGAACCGCCACGGCGAACCGTTCGTCATGATCGTGGCGTGCTGGGCCGGTCCGCTGGACCAGGGGGAACGAGCACTCCAGCCCTATCACGACATCGCCCCGGTCGTCGCCGAGTACGTCGGTGCCATGCCGTATCCCGCGCTCAACAGCGCCTTCGACGCGCTGCTGCCGCCCGGTCTGCAGCACTACTGGAAGGCCAACTTCGTCAACCGGCTCACCGACGCGGCCGTTCAGGCGCATCTGGAGTACGGGCCGAAGGTGCCCGCGCTCCAGTCGGCGGTGCACATCTACCCCGTCAACGGCGCCTGCCACCGCGTGGCACCGGAGGACACGGCCTTCGCCTACCGCGACGCGTCGTTCGCCACGGTGATCGCCGGCATGTGGCCGGACCCCGCCGACAACGAGCACAACATCGCGTGGGTGCGCGACTACTACGCGGCGACCGCGCCGCACTCCGAGGCGGGCGGCTACGTCAACTTCATGGCCGGGGACGACCAGGACCGGGTCAGGGCGAACTACGGGCCCAACTACGACCGCCTGGTCGAGGTCAAGCGGACGTACGACCCGGGCAACCTCTTCCATGTGAACCAGAACATCGCGCCGGACTGAGGATCGGTCATGGACATCCTGGTGCTGATCGGGCGCATCCTCTTCTCGCTGCTCTTCCTCTCGAGCTCCGTCAACCACTTCACCCACACGAAGATGATGTCCGGATACGCCATGTCCAAGGGCATCCCGCAGCAGGCGGCCACGCCCGCCGTCCTCGGCGGCGGTCTGCTGGCCGGTCTGGGAGGGCTGAGCGTGCTGCTCGGGATATGGGCCGACCTCGGGGCGCTGCTGCTGGCCGCCTTCCTGCTGCCGACCGCGGTCGTGATGCACGGGTTCTGGGCGGAGAGCGATCCCCAGGCGAAGCAGATGGAGATGATCCATTTCCTGAAGGACATCTCGCTGGCGGGCGCGTCACTGATGCTGCTCGCCTTCTTCGCGTACGCCGGTCACGACCTGGGGCTGACCATCACCGGCCCGCTCCTCCGCATCGACTGAGCTCACACCACGGGCTGCTCCGGTATGGGCCGTTCCACACCGTCCAGTTCCAGCGTGCACCGGGGCTTGGACGGGCCGAGGTGCGGCTGACGCACCCGGATCCGGAACGGCCGGGCGGGCTCCTCCGGCAGCTCGCCCGTCAGTACGCTCGTCCCGGCGGCGTGCTCACGCTGGTACGCGACCACTTTGCCGTTCACCAGGAGTTCGATCTCGCCGGTCGTACCGGGGCCGACGTTCACGGTGATCGAGTGGTCACCCTGATCGAGATGGAAGTGGTGGCTACGCGCCATGACGCACCTCGCAGCACTGTGGATGGATTCAGCCTAGTGCCGCGACCGGCAGGTCTGCCCGTCAAGGAGCGGCGTCCGGTGCGTGCGGTCGCAAGGCGGCCGAAGACTCTCGTAGCAGCGCTACTCGGGTCTTCGGCCAACGCAGTGAGCGTGCCCCCGGCGGCACCCTGGGGGAGGCAGCCGGGGGAGCGTCGCGACGGGGCAAACGTTGCCGGGAGGGGCACCAGGACCGTCCGGTCGATCAGGCGTGGTGGGCGAGCGTGAGATGGGGATCCGGCACGTCCGGGCTCGGCGCCGGGTCGGCGTGCACCAGGGCGGCGGTCAGCCGGGGCACCGCGTGCAGCAGCGCGTGCTCGGCCTCGACCGCGACCTGGTGCGCCTCGCGTACGGAGAGCTCACCGTCGACGACCACGGCCACCTCGGCGCGCAGCCGGTGGCCGATCCAGCGCAGCCGGAGCTCGCCCACGGCCCGTACACCCGGAACCCGGGCGAGGGCGTCCTCGGCGCGGTCCACCAGCGCGGGGTCGACGGCGTCCATGACGCGGCGGAACACCTCGCGGGCGGCGTCGCGCAGGACCATCAGGATCACCGCGCTGATCAGCAGGCCGACGAGAGGGTCGGCGAGTCGCAGGCCGAGCGCCGAGCCGCCCGCGCCCAGCAGTACGGCGAGCGAGGTGAAGCCGTCCGTACGGGCGTGCAGCCCGTCGGCGACCAGCGCGGCCGAGCCGATCTCGCGTCCGACGCGGATGCGGCGACGGGCGATCCACTCGTTGCCCAGGAAACCGATCACGCCCGCCGCGGCGACCGCGGGAACGTGGTCGATGTCTTGCGGATCCAGCAGCCGGCCGACGGCCGTCCAGGCGGCGAACGCGGCGGATCCGGCGATGGTGAGCACGATGGCGATACCGGCCACGTCCTCGGCCCGTCCGTAGCCGTAGGTGAAGCGCCGGGTGGCCGCCCGCCGGCCCACCGCGAACGCCACCGCCAGCGGCAGGGCGGTCAGTGCGTCGGCGGCGTTGTGCACGGTGTCCCCGAGCAGCGCCACCGATCCGGACAGGACGACGACCACCGCCTGCGCGGCGGCCGTCAGGCCGAGTACGGCCAGTGAGGTCCACAGCGTGCGCATGCCGCGTGCGGAGGACTCCAGCGCGGAGTCGACCCTGTCCGCGGCCGTGTGCGCGTGCGGCGTGAGCAGATGCCCGACGCGGTGCCGGACCCGTCGTCCGTGGTGCCCGTGTCCGTCGTGCTCATGGGAGTGGGCGTGCTCGTCGGTCACGTGATTCCCCTTCCGCGTGGACCGGACGGATGGGTGCCCCCAGCAGCATTACCGCACCGGGCCGCCCGCGCTGCCACCCCGCCCACCGGGGCTCGAGCGATCGAGGGGCTGCGGCGCTCGATGAGCAGGATGTCGCGCCGGACGCCGTGGCGGCCGACGCGGTCACGGGTGCCGACGACGCGGAAGCCCGCGCGCAGGTGGACGGCGAGGCTCGCGGTGTTCTCGGGGAGGATTCCGGACTGGACGGGCCGGATGAAGCCTCGGGCGGCTCGCCCGGGGCTTCCCGCCGTCGCGGGTCAGAACACCAGGACAAGGGCCGCCGCGAGGCCTCCGAAGCACAGGACGAAGGCTGCCGGGAGCCAGCCGCCGTCACGCCAGGGGAAGCGCCCGTCGAGCGAGAGGCGGCCCGGGCCCACGGCAGCGACGGCCAGGGCGACGGCGGCGACGGTCATGGGGTATTCGATGCCGCCGCTGGTGGACCAGAGGCCCTTGCCCACGTCGACGGCCATGGCGTTGATCATGATCCCGAACACGGCCGCCGCGGCGAGCGGGGTGAACAGCCCGAGGGCCAGGCCCAGGCCACCGAGCAACTCGGAGGTTCCTGTCAGCCCGGCGAAGAAGACGCCGGGCTCGTAGCCCAGGTGGGCGAACCACTTTCCCGTGGCCTCCAGGCCCTGCCCGCCGAACAGGCCGAACAGCTTCTGGGCGCCGTGGCCCGCCATGGTCAGACCCACCGTCAGCCGCAGGAGGAGCAGACCGGCGTCTGCGGCGCTCAGCGGTGGCGTGAGGCCCGTGCCGACGGTGGCGGACTGGCCAGGGCGCTCAGTGCGCAGTTTCATCGTGTGATCACCTCCTGCGCCGACGCCTGTCCAGGCATCCGGTGCAGGCTGCCGGACCGCCGGCGCGGTCAGGTGGAGCAGTTGTCGGGGCTGTGCGCCGCGCGATGGGATCGGGCTCCCCTGTTCTGCGCCGGAACGGGGCCGGAAACGACCTCCCGGCGGGGTGGGCCGTGCGCGCGGGGGAACGGTCCGCGACCGCTCTCGCGCCCCGGGAGAGGAATGCCGGGTCACGGACGGCCTCCTCACCACCGATACTGCCCCCCATGGCAGGTGACGTCCACCATGCGTTGTCGGGGCACAGCGAAGGTGACCTCCCGGCGGACAGCGGCCGGGCGGTCTCGCGGCCGTGCGTCCTGCGACGGCATGCTGAAGCTGCATGGGGGAAGGAGGGCCATGTCGCAGGAGACCGGTGCCCCCGGCCGAGGGTGGCGTCGCGCCCTGCCCGCTGTGCCGGGGCTCACCGTGCTCAGGGGGTACCGGCGCAGCTGGCTGCGCGGCGACCTCCTTGCCGGAGCCACGGTCGCGGCCTATCTCGTGCCGCAGGTCATGGCGTACGCGAGTGTCGCGGGCCTGCCGCCGGTCGCGGGTCTCTGGGCCATCCTGCCGGCGCTCCTCCTGTACGCCTTTCTGGGCTCGTCACGGCTGCTGTCGGTCGGGCCCGAGTCGACGACCGCGCTGATGACCGCCACGGTGGTCGGACCGCTCGCCGCAGGGGACCCCGGGCGCTACGCCGTCCTGGCCGCCGCGCTCGCCGTCGCGGTCGGGCTGCTGTGCCTGGTGGCGTGGGTGGCGAGGTTCGGCTTCGTCGCCGATCTGCTCTCGCGGCCCGTTCTGATCGGCTATCTGGCCGGGGTCGCCCTCATCATGATCGTGGACCAGCTGACCAAGCTCACCGGCGTCCCGACGAGCGGCGAAGGCTTCTTCCCGAAGCTGCTGTCCTTCGTGGAGAACCTGCCCCGGCTTCATCCGGCCACGGTGATCCTCAGCGCCGTGACGCTGCTCTTCCTCTTCCTGGTGGCGCGCTTCTTCCGTTACGTTCCCGGCCCCCTGCTGGCCGTCGCACTCGGCACGGCGGCGGTGGCGGCGTTCGACCTCCAGGCCCGCGGCATTGCAGTGATCGGGGAGATCCCGGCCGGGCTGCCCCGCCCCGAGTTCCCGGATGCGACCCTGCTGCCCCAGCTGCTGCTGCCCGCCGTCGGTGTCCTTCTCGTCGGCTACAGCGATGTGATCCTCACCGCGCGTGCCTTCGCGGGCGGCAACGGCGGGGCACGGCTGGACGCCGATCAGGAGCTGCTGGCTCTGGGCGCCGCGAACCTCGGCGCGGGCACACTGCACGGATTCCCGGTGAGCAGCAGCGCCAGCCGTACCGCACTCGCCCACTCGGCGGGCGGACACACCCAGGCGTACGCCCTCACCGCCGGCGCCGCCGTACTGGCCGTGCTCCTGTTTCTCAGTCCCCTGCTCAGCAGCACTCCCACGGCCGTGCTGGGTGCTCTGGTCGTCTACGCGGCGACCAGGATGATCGACATGTCGGGCTTCCGGCGGCTGGCGTCCTTCCGGCGCAGGGAACTGCTGCTGTCGCTCGGATGCCTGGCCGGCGTCCTGGTCCTGGACATCCTGTACGGGGTGCTGGTGGCCGTGGCGTTGTCGGTGGCCGAACTGCTGAGCAGGGTGGCGCGACCGCACGACGCCGTGCAGGGGCTGGTGCCCGGGCTGGCCGGCATGCACGACATCGACGACTACCCGAGCGCCCGCACCATTCCCGGACTGCTCGTCTACCGCTACGACTCTCCGCTGTTCTTCGCCAACGCGGAGGACTTCCGACGCCGCGCCCTGGCCGCCGTGGCCGAGCAGACGAGACCCGTGAAATGGTTCGTCCTCAACACCGAGGCGAACGTGGAAGTGGACATCACCGCGCTGGACTCCCTGGAGGCGTTGCGGGAGGAGCTGACCGGGCGCGGCATCGTGTTCGCCCTGGCACGCGTCAAACAGGATCTGCGTGACGACCTGGACACGTACGGGCTCACCGAGTCCGTCGGCGAGGACCGGATCTTCCCCACGCTGCCCACCGCGGTGGCCGCGTACCGGGCCTGGGAAGTCAGTGGGGGAGCCGGCGAAGACACATAGGGGGTGCCCGCCCGCCGTGGTCGCGTCGCCGGTGGAGCCGACTCCCGCGCACACTGGGAGCATGCGCGGGATGACCGTCGGCGCGACGGCGGAGCGCGAGGACCTGCTGGCCGCGGCCGTTGTCAAAGCCGTCAAGGGAGCCGGCGCGTACGCCGGGAGCGTCTTCCTCCGCTCCCGCGACCGCCGGTCGCTCGTACTCGCCGCGACCTGCGGCGTGCCGCCCTCCCTGCTGGGCGGCTGGCGCCTCATTCCGGTGAGCAGCGCCATCCCGGTCGCCACGGCCTACAGCTCCGGGCGCACGATCCACCTGGCCGACGCCGACGAGACGATGCGCCGGTTCCCCCAGCTCTCGGTGGCCCTGCCGTACGCCTTCGGTTCCTGCTCGGTGCCGGTGGGGGTAGAGGGGGAGACCTTCGGGGCGCTGACGGTCGTCTGGGCGGCCTCACCCGGCAGCGAGGGGCTGTCCAAGGCCCAGCGCCGCCATGTGCGCACCACCGCACACCGGCTCGGCGACTCCCTCGACGCGCTCCGCGCGCGTACCGGCGATCCCGTCGAGTGCGACCCGCGGACGGTCACCGTCGAGACCCCGGCCCCTTCGGCAACCGCCGTGCGGGTCGGTCTGTTCGACTGGGACCTCGTCACCGGCACCCTCACCACGGACGACGAGCTTTGCGCGATCTTCGGTCTCGATCTGCGCGCTTTCGACGGACGAGCCGAAACACTCGCTTCCTGCCTGCACCCCGGCGACCGCGCGGCCTTCCGGGCCGCGGCCCACGCGGCGGCCGCCGGGGGCCGGATCATCGCGCGAAGCCTGCGCATGCGGGATCACAGGGGCGGTGACGAGAACTACCGCACCGTGGAGCTGTGGGGCCGCATGGCGGAGTCCGGCGCCGCGCCGGACCGCGCCCACCTGATCGGCGCGATCGTCGACGCGCGGGCCGGCAGCGCTGCTGTCGCAGCGGTCGAGCGGCTGCGGGACGGGTTCTTCTCCCTCGCCCCCGACGGGCGCATCACCTATGCCAACTTCAGCCTTCAGCAGCTGTTGGGCGTGAGCGGCGACGAGCTGCTGGGCCGGTGCCTCTGGGACGTTCTGCCCTGGCTGTCCGACCCGGGTTTCGAGCACCGGCACCGGTTCGCGATGACCTCGCAGACGCCGACCTCCTTCCTGGCGTGCCGTCCGCCCGACCAGTGGCTCGCCTTCTCCCTCCATCCGGAGGCGGACGGAGTGACCGGCCGTGTGGTCCCCGTGGGAGATCCCCCGGCGGCCACGGCGGCACCTGTCGCATCTGCCGCAATCGCGGCGGCGGAACCCGCCGCCGCACCGGCGCGCCTGGGTGTCGTGTACCACGTCCTGCAGCTGGGCAGCGCCCTGACCGAGGCGGTCACCGCCCGTGAAGTCTGCGCTGTCGTCGCGGACCAGCTGCTGCCGGCCTTCGGCGGCCAACAGCTGGCGATCTACGTGCTCCGCGAGGGAACGATGCGCCTGCTCTTCCACACCGGCCACCACGAGGACTTCCTCGACTGGCTGGACGGCGAGCCGCTGCACGCCCGTCTGCCCGGTACGGAGAGCCTGACCTCCGGAGCCCCGCTCTTCATCGAGTCGCGGCAGGACCTCTCCCGGGGGTATCCGGGCGCTCCCGCCGGCAAGGTGAGCTCCTGGGCGTATCTGCCGCTGATCGCCTCCAGCCGCCCCGTCGGCATCTGCGTTCTCGGCTTCGACGAGGTCCGTTCGTTCTCGGCGAAGGACCGCGGCGTCCTCACGGCGCTCGCCGGACTGATCGCCCAGGCCCTGGAACGGGCCCGCCTCTACGACTCGGAGTTCGCCCTCGCCCGCGGTCTGCAGCAGGCGATGCTGCCGCAGCGGCTGCCGCTCGTCCCCGGCGTCCGCACCGCCGCGCGCTACCTGCCCGGCAGCAGCGGGATGGACATCGGCGGCGACTGGTACGACGTCATCCCCACCGGCACCGGGGTGTCCCTCGTCATCGGGGACGTCGAGGGGCACAGCATCGCCGCGGCGGCCACCATGGCCCAGTTGCGCAGCGCCGTACGGGCCTTCGCGGCAGTGGGCCACTCGCCCGGCGAGGTGGTGGCGGGCGTCAACCGGACCCTCGTCGACCTCGACCCCGGACTGCTGGCCAGCTGCTGCTACATCCGCCTCGAGCCCCGCGCCCACCGCGCGTACGCCGTCAGCGCCGGCCACGTCCCGCCACTGCTCCGCCGTCGCGGCGGGACGGCGGAGGCCCTTGCACTGGACGTCGGTCCCCTCCTCGGCGTGGACCGCGCGAGCTCCTACCCGGGAACCTGGACGGACATCCCGCCGGGCTCCGTACTCGCTCTCTACACCGACGGCCTGGTCGAGGAACGCGGCACCGGCATCGACGTGGGCATCGACCGCCTGCGGGCATCTCTCGCCCACGCCCGCGCGGACTCGCTGGACGAACTCGCCGACCGGCTGCTGCACGACGCCCGGCGCTCCACGTACCGCGCCGACGACATCGCTCTGCTGCTCACCGAGTACGGCCCGGTCACGGCGCCGGGATGACGCATCCCCGGACGCGGGGGCCCGAAATGCCGCCGGGCGCCTCAGTCGTCCTTCTTGCCCTTGTGCCCCTTCTGCTTCCCGTGGCTGTGGCCGTCCTCCTCGTCCTCGCCCGGCTGGTCGCCCTGCTGGTCGGCCTGCTGGTCGGTGGATTCGTCGTCGGGCATGGGAGAGGAGTCCGGGGCCGTACCGGGATCCGGCGTCTGCGAGGGGGCGGTCGTATCCTCGCCGGGAGTCTCCGCCGAGCTGTTGTCGGGTGAGAACAACGCCATGCCGAGCAGCACCGCGATGACGAAGGCCACGGTCCCGGCGATGGCGCTCGCCACCCTCGGGCGGCGTCTGGCGAACTCGCGGGCACCCTGCTGCCGTCCGGCCGCCGCCCGGCGTCCATGGCCCGGCTGCCGGTCGGCCGGCAGTGGGTGCGCGGCCGTGGGACCGTTCTGTGGTTCACGTACGGGAGCGGGCGGCCCGGACCTCCGTACCGGCGGGGGCGGCTCCGGTGCCGACGCGGGCATGGGTTCCGGGCGGCCCTGCCAGGCACCGGACATGAACCACTCGGCGATGTGCTGTGCCGTGGGGCGGTTCTCGGGCTGCTTCGCGAGCATCCCGAACAGATAGTTCTCGAATGCCGCCGGCACGTCGACGCCCAGTTGGCGGAGAGGCGCCGGAGCGGCGTCGATGTGCTGATACAGCGTGGCGGTGGCCGTGTCGGCCCGGAACGGCGTCCGGCCCGTGAGCAGTTGATACAGCACGCACCCGAGGGAGTACACATCGGACGCGGGGCCGGCGGGCTGCCCCAGAGCCCGCTCGGGAGCCAGATAGAGACTGGTTCCGACGATCTGCCCGGTGCTGGTGAGCGCGGTAGCCGGATCGTCGACGAACCTGGCGATCCCGAAGTCCCCGATCTTCACCGTCCCGTCGACGGTGGACATCAGATTGCCGGGCTTGATGTCCCGGTGGACGATCCCCTGGCGGTGCGCGGAGACCAGGCCCGCGGCCGTCTGGGCCGCGATGACGGCCACTCGCTCCGGGCGGAGCGCGCCCTCGGCCGCCAGTTCCTGGGCCAGGCTCCGGCCCTCGATGAGCTCCATCACCAGGTAGAAGCGCCCGTCCCCCGCCCCGAAGTCGAAGACCGCGACGACATGGGGATGGTTCAGACGCGCCGCGGTCTGCGCCTCCAAGCGAAACCGCGCGGCCGCTTCGGCATCGGAGTCGTCCCCGAGCAACAGCTTGACGGCCACGGGCCGGCCGAGGACCTCGTCCCGGGCCCGCCAGACCTCTCCCATCGCACCACGGCCGAGGGGTGCCTCCAGTCGGTAGCGATCCGCCACGAGCACTTGTGCACCAACCCAATCCGATCGATCCAATGAGCCAACCCGAGCCAACGGAACAACTGCCCGGTACGGGCGGGGTGATGGGAGAGTCCGTGACCACGTCAGGGTACCGACCATGATTCTTCGACCACACGGCGTGTCCGGCGGCACAGGGGGGACAGTCACAACTTGTCTGTTTTTCCAGCTGGTTGTACCGGCCGCGGGTCCATGAAGGCGGTCAGTGGCGGTACGACGCCTGCGCGCCATCCCGTCCTGCTCCAGGGGGGCGCGGCGGGCACGCGAGGGGCACAGGCGCCCGCTCGGCGCTGTCACCGCCGTTCCCGTGGTTCACCGCTCCGCACTGCCGGACGTTGCACGGGTACGGCACGCAGCCGGGCATGGACAAGGCCGCTGCCATCGCCTCGGAATGCCGACGGAGTGCCGTCGTGCCACGCTGGGACGGGGGATCGCGCCGGTCCGGGAGTTCGGCTGCCCGGATGGCCCTGCCACCCAAGGAGGCCGACATGGCCAGTGACGCCGCCCGACCGAGAACGGCCGGTGCCCAGCCGCGCCCGTGGCATGCGCCCACATCGGGTACCACCGTCTTCGCAGCAGCGATGATGATCGTCGGTGGAGCGATGGCGATCTTCGAGGGGATCTCGGGCATCCGTAAAGACCAGCTGTTCATCGCGACGCGTCACTACGTGTTCGAGTTCAGTCTGGCGGGCTGGGGCTGGGTCCACCTCATTCTGGGCATCGTCCTCCTCCTCGCGGGGTGCGTCGTGCTCAGCGGAGCGCTGTGGGCACGCTTCTTCGGTGTGTCCGTGGCAGGGCTCGGCGTGATCGCCAACTTTCTGTCGGTGCCGTACTACCCCCTGTGGGCCCTGACGTTGGTCGCCGTCAACATCCTCATCGTCTGGGCTCTGTGCATGGGTATGCACAGAGAGGCCGGCGAGGGCCTGGTGGTCTGACGCCCGGTGCAAGGCACCGGGGCAGGTCCCGGGGGCTGACGGAAGTCAGCAATCCGCCGTACGACGGATGCTGACCGTTCAACGGGACTTCGTGTGCTGCGGCGTCGGCGTTCAGAAGATCCCCGAATGATCTTCCGTATGCCCACACATGAGTATCTGTCTTCCTCCCGTCTTCTGGGTCGCCGCAGCCTCCTCGCCGCCGGCGCCGCCGGTGCCGCCGTCGTCGGTGGTCTGACCGCTTCCCGTGCCTATGCCTCGAGCTCGTCCGGGCTGGTGCTGTCCGGCCGGCCTGAGGTCAGTCACGGTGTGCAGGTCGGCGATGTCGTCGGCCGCAGCGCTGTCGTCTGGGCGCGAGCCGACCGTACGGCCCAGATGGTGGTTGAGGTGGCCCGAGACCCGCGGTTCCACGACGCTCGGCGGGTCCGGGGGCCGGTCGTCACCCCGGACAGCGACTTCACGGGCCACGTCAGGATCAACGGTCTGGCCGCGGGCGAGCTGCACTGGTACCGGGTGTCCTTCCAGGACCCGGCCGACGCCCGCCGCACCGGCGCCGCGGTGACCGGCTCCTTCCGTGCCGCCCCCGACCAGCACCGTCCACGCCGCGACATCCGCTTCGTCTGGTCCGGCGACATGGTCGGCCAGGGCTGGGGTATCAACCCCGGCCTCGGCGGTATCGAAATCTTCGAGACCATGCGGCAGGCCAAACCGGACTTCTTCCTGCACAGCGGCGACACCATCTACGCCGACGGGCCGCTCAAGGAGACCGTGACCCTGCCCGACGGCCGGGTCTGGCACAACCTGGTCACCGAGGAGAAGTCCAAGGTCGCCGAGACCCTGGCCGAGTACCGCGGGAACTTCCGCTACAACCTGCTGGACGAGAACGTCCGCGCCTTCGCCGCCGAGGTGCCCGGCATCTACCAGTGGGACGACCACGAGGTCCGCAACAACTGGTATCCCGGCCAGATCCTCACCGACGACCGCTACACCGAGAAGCGCGTGGATGTGCTCGCAGCCCGGGCCAGGCAGTCCTTCTTCGAGTACCTCCCGATCGACAACCAGTCGGCCGACGAGGCGGGCCGCATCTACCGGCGGATCAGCTACGGTCCGCTGCTCGATGTCTTCGTCCTGGACATGCGCACCTACCGGGACGCCAACAGCCCTGAGCTGAACACCGAGCCGAACGGCGGCATCCTGGGCCGCCGACAGACCGAGTGGCTCAAGCGCGGGCTGGCCGGCTCCAAGGCCCTGTGGAAGGTCGTCGCGGCCGATATGCCGATCGGCCTGGTCGTGCCGGACGGCGCCAATATCGAGGGAGTCGCCAACAACGACCCCGGTGCGCCCAAGGGCCGCGAGCTGGAGATCGCCGAGGTGCTGCGCCACCTCCAGCGGCACGCCGTACGCAACACGGTGTGGGTCACGGCGGACGTGCACTACGCCGCCGCCCACCACTACGACCCCTCGCGGGCCGTCTTCCAGGACTTCGACCCCTTCTGGGAGTTCGTCGCCGGACCGCTCAACGCGGGCACCACTACCCGTCCCTACAAGCTGGACGCCACCTTCGGCCCCGAGCTGGTGTACGCCAAGAACCCGTCGGCGCTCGTCTCGCCACTCGACGGGTACCAGTTCTTCGGCCAGGTCGACATCGACGCCGCCTCCGGAGCACTGACCGTCGCGCTGCGGGACGCCCCCGGGGCCACGCTGTGGAGCACCAGGCTGGAGGCGCAGCGCAGCTGACGGTGAGTCGGCCTTGTAGTCCTGCGCGGCGCCGGGCGGCCTTGACCACGGGGCCTGGTCCCGGTCGCTGTCGCCATGGGCGATCGCATCGAGGAAGGCGTCGCGCAGGACACTGCCGAAGGGCAGCCGCACAGGGGTTTCGGACCCGCGCCGAGGGCGAGGGCGACGTCCTTGAGCGTCCGACCGACAACGGACACCGCCCGCTCCGGCCCGGAGTCTGCCGGAGCCACGCGCCTGGACCGGTCTGGACAACAAAGAAGCCCCGGGCCGATGGCCTGGGGCTTTTTCATGGAGCGGGTGACGAGAATCGAACTCGCGCTCTGAGCTTGGGAATCACAGGCCGGATCGGCGCCACTGGGCTGCTGAGCAGGGCGGAGTCCTTGATCGACCACTGCTGCAACGCGCTCTGTTGTCCAGCGGTTGACCGTGGCTGACCGCCCGTTCTGGCACGGATCTGGCACGCACTGTGGGCCTTGAGTCTCCCCCCTCGGCGGGCGATCAATTTTGCGGCAGGTGGTAGTAGACCGTCGCCGAGAGGCAATCGCCGTGCTCGGTCATTTCTGAGTGGATCACGATGTCCTGAATCTCGGCCGGCCCCAGGGCCTCGATGGAGTCGGCGATCCGGCGGAGCAGCGCGGGCGCGTTGTCGCATCCCGGACCAGACGGGTTCGCCTGGGAGAAGTGATACACGGTCCAGCGCTCGGACTTGGTCTGCATGCGGTTGAGCGTAGTTGCCTGCGGAGACCCCCTCGATGCGAACTACCGGCCGCAAGGTCGCTGAGGTCTCCTCGCCTGATCAGTCGGGCTACGGGGATCAACTACGGTCGCTGGCGGTCGTCACGGTTGCTGTACTTCGCTGCTGTACAGCGCCAGGCACGTACGGCTGCACTCACGGTCCGGCGGAGGAGTCAAGCGCCATGGACATCACCATGATCATGCCCGCTGTTATGAATACGACGATGAGCACCACGAAGACCAAAAGGATCTTCATCAGCGTTCGCATCAACCCGCTCGCGGCTTCGTACACAGCATCGAACATCGGGTCTTGATCAGTCATAGGCCCTCCCCGTCCGGCACCCTACTGCGCGGTCGGTGGAACGGCTTTGGGCTGGAGCTGCTTTGGCGCGAGTGATCATGGCCCATTACGCTGGCCCGCGAATCGGGCAGGCTTGTGGGCCTGCCCGTTAGTGCCCGATTTTGGGCCATGATCTTCGAGGCTCGCGCCAAAGTGGCTGCCTAAAGCCGTGGAGCCGACCGCCCCAGCCATAGAGGGGTTCACCCCCATCCACCTTCGCCGTTGGCGTGCGGCCGGCGGCCGGGACGGAGCGGGGCGCAGACAGGAGCGTCGGCCCGGACGACGGGCCGCGCTGATCTATCAGCACTCGGATGTCGAGCGTCAGCGGGAGGTCGCGGCCGGTCTCGACAGGCTCGTCCGGCAGCGGCGTGATGCAGTGGATTCGCCAACATCTGGCACGGATGTGGCACGGGACGCTTAGACAGGTCCAGACAACAAAAAAGGCCCGGGTCTATGACCTGGGCCTTCGTCGTGGAGCGGGTGACGAGAATCGAACTCGCGCTCTGAGCTTGGGAAGCTCATGTTCTACCATTAAACTACACCCGCTTGGCGGACCGTTGCTTGCATCCGCAGCGTTGCACACTGTACCCCATTGCGAGCCCCGGTGTATGGAGGCGTACGCTGCGGGTCGCGGAGTGGCGCTTGGAGCGGCTTCCCGTTCATCCCCTAATGTGGCCTTCTCGTCCACGCTTGTTGGGGAAGGGACTTGAGGGACTTGATCGAGCGCACCGTCGTCCGCTGTGCCGAAGGGCACATGTTCAGCATCGCTTCGTTCCCGATGCAGCAGCTCGGCCCCGACCGGATCGGTCCCGGGCGTCTGATCCGGTGTCCCCGGTGTGCGCGGCTGCGGCATGCCGTGCCGGTGGCGCTGGCGAAGCGGTAGACACCGGCCGTAGTCGCGGAAGTACGTTCCGGAGCGCGCGGACCGTCCGATTCGGGGGGTGCGCGCGCTCTGCGTATCCTCGAGGGCGTGCTTCTCTCAGACAAGGACATCCGGGCAGAGATCGACGCCGGGCGCGTGCGCATCGACCCGTACGACGAATCGATGGTGCAGCCCTCGAGCATCGATGTGCGGCTCGACCGCTACTTCCGGGTGTTCGAGAATCACCGCTACCCCCACATCGACCCCGCCACCGAGCAGGCCGACCTGACGCGCCTGGTCGAGCCGGAGGGGGACGAGCCGTTCATCCTGCACCCGGGCGAGTTCGTGCTCGCCTCGACCTATGAGGTCATCTCGCTGCCGGACGACATAGCGTCCCGGCTGGAGGGCAAGAGCTCGCTGGGGCGGCTGGGGCTGGTGACGCACTCGACGGCCGGCTTCATCGACCCCGGTTTCTCGGGGCACGTCACGCTGGAGCTGTCGAATCTCGCGACGCTGCCGATCAAGCTGTGGCCGGGGATGAAGATCGGCCAGCTGTGCATGTTCCGCCTCAGCTCTCCGGCCGAGGAGCCGTACGGTTCCGAGCGGTACGGGTCCCGCTATCAGGGGCAGCGCGGCCCGACGGCCTCGCGGTCCTTCGTGAACTTCCACCGGACGCGGGTGTGATCGGCCATGAGTGACATCGCACGGGAAAACCTGACCTACGACGGCTTCGGCAGCGCCGTCCGCGAGCTCGCGCAGACGATCGCCGACGACGGCTACGAGCCGGACATCGTGGTGAGCATCGCGCGCGGCGGGGTGTTCGTGGCGGGCGGTCTGGCGTACGCGCTGGACTGCAAGAACATCCACCTGGTGAATGTGGAGTTCTACACGGGCATCGGTACGACCCTGGAGATGCCGGTGATGCTGGCGCCGGTGCCGAACGTCATCGACTTCTCCGGCAAGAAGGTCCTCATCGCGGACGACGTCGCCGACACCGGCAAGACGCTGAAGCTGGTGCACGATTTCTGCGTCGAGCATGTGGCCGAGGTCCGCAGCGCGGTGATCTACGAGAAGTCGCACTCGCTGGTGAAGTGCGAGTACGTATGGAAGCGCACCGATGACTGGATCAACTTCCCCTGGAGTGTCGAACCGCCGGTCGTCCGGCGCGAGGGCCAGGTCCTCGACGCGTGAGCGGTAAAGGTCACTGACGGAGGGCCCCGGCTTCGGACAGAGCCGGGGCCCTCCGTCGTGAGTCGGTGGCCCGGCGCCGGCCAGGGTTGACCGGCTGGTCCGCGGGCAGGCGGATCTGCCGGAGGTCGCGCCGGGCGGCTGAGAGCGCTGAGACGCCGCGGGCCTTCCCGCCCCCGTGGGGAGCTGGAAGGCCCGGCAGGTACGCGGTGCGCAGGAGCGTCAGATCGTGCCCAGCTTGATCAGGGACAGCAGCGCGATCAGCTGGATCGCCGACGCGCCCAGCGCCTTCGGCCACGGCAGGTCGTGCGACTTGCTGACCATCGATGTGAACAGGGCGCCGGCCGCCAGCCAGGTCACCCAGCCGACGATCTGGACGAAGCTGTTCTCGCCGCCGAGGAAGACCGCGAGGAGGAGCCGCGGCGCGTCCGTGAGGGCCATGATCAGCATGGACAGGCCGACGGTCGGCTGCCAGGCGCCGTCGCCGCCGAGCTGGCGGGCGAGGGTGTGGGTGACCGCGCCGAGGATCAGGCCGCCGACGACGAACGCGACGCCGGTGGAGAGGACGACCGGGAGCACCGTGGAGAGCGTGGCGTTGATCGCGTCCTCGCGGGCCTTGTCGAAGCCGAAGGTCGCGAGCAGGCCGTAGACGAAGGTGACGGTGAGCGCCATGCCCCACACGGGGTAGTCCCGCATCTGCCAGAACGTCGGGCCGGGGCGCAGCACGATGCCGCTCAGCAACTGCTTCCAGTGCAGGCGCGGGCCCGCGGGCGGGGCGGTGGTGGCGCCTGCGCGATAGGTGCTGCCCTCGCCGTAGGGGTCCTCGCCGACGCTGAACACCTGGGTGTGGCCGGGGGCGTTGTCGTACGGGTCGTTGCCGGGGCCGTTGTACGGGCCGTGCTGGGCCTGGTACGGGTCGCCGAAGTACTCCGGCTCGCCGTACGGCTGCTGCTGCCCGTGGTGCTCGTCGCCGCCCTGCGGCCACTGCTGCGCCGGGGCGTGCTGCTGCCCGTACGGATGATGCCGTTGGGGTTGATGTTGCGGGGCCCGGTTGTTGTCCCTGCCGCGTCCGATCCTGAATCCAGCCACGCTTTCGAACGTACCTGGTTCCGGGGGACCTGCTGACATGGTGTCGGTCGACGGACCGGCTTTGCGGCCGAGCTGTGACATCCCTTACGGGATCCCTGGGGGGTTTACCGGATTGCGTTCGTGCTGAAGCTGAGCTGCGGCTTGTCGCGTTTCCCGTACGGATAGAGGGCGACCAGGTCGGCCGCCTCGCCGCGGTGGGTACGGACCACGAGGTCGGGGCGCCGGTCGCCGTCGAAGTCGGCGTACCGGATCAGGTCGGTGGCCGTGGCGCCGGGGAGCGGGGCCGTGGGCAGGCCGCCGGGAACACCACGCAGGCGGTACGGGCCGCCGGGGCGACGGGGGCCGTCGGGGCCGCCGCGCAGCAGGGTGCCGGTGGCGGGTTCGCCGGGGATGTGGGGGCGTGCGGACGAGACGAGGTCGGCGTAGCCGTCGCCGTCCGTGTCGGGCTTGGGCTCGGGGGCCCAGAGGACCGGGCCGGCGCCGGGGATGGGGGCGGGGGCCGAGCGCGGGGCGCCGGTGCGGGTGAAGGGGCCGCGCAGGAAGCTGATCCGGCCGCCGCTGGCGGTGACCGCGAGGTCGGCACTGCCGTCGCCGTCGAAGTCGCCGCAGACGGGGTGGTCGGGCCATTCGTTGCCGTAGCGGGCCTTCTCGGGGATCCGGAGGGTGACGGCGCGGGCGGTCAGGCCGTCGGGGCCGCCGTAGAGGATCTGCACCGGCACGGGTGGGCGGCCGATGCCGTCGAAGGGTGGGTCGGTGGTGAGGATCAGGTCGGCGTAGCCGTCCCGGTCGAGGTCGCAGGAGGCCTCGGCGTCGAACGCGGCGGGCAGGACGCCGCGGGTCGCGGCGGCGTTGCGGCGGGGGTCGAGCAGCTGATGGGTGGCGGGGTCGAGGCCGTGGGCGGTGCCGTAGACGACGGCGAGGCCCGCGTCGTCGCCGTGGGTGTCGTCGGCTTCCTTGACCAGGTCGTTCAGTACGAGATCGCGGTGGCCGTCGCCGTTGAAGTCGTCGGGGAGGCGGCTGCCGCCGCCGTGCGGGACGGGGTGGGCGGCCGGCGCGGCCTGCTGGGCGAGAACGGTCGCGGCGGCGCTGCCGCCGTCGGTGGCGGGGTGGTGGCTGTGGGTGCCGGTTCCGCAGCCGGCCAGCAGTACGGTCGCGGCACCGGCTGCGGCGGCCACAGCCACCCGGGTGTGTATTCGCACGTCCTACCTCGTCCGCGTCATGAGAGTCACGACAGCTCAGTCGTCGCACGATGCTCTCGTACGACCGTTCGCGCGTACACAGTCCGTGCACGTCGCTGCACGATCCCGCCGCGCAACCTGCGCAGACTGTCCACAGCCTGTGCACAGCGAGAGCGGCCGGTCCTGCCCCCGAGGCAGGTCCGGCCGCTCTCACGTATCCAGGCGGTTACTACTTCACCGGCTCGGGCTCCGGCTGGTCCGTCGTCTCGGCGTCACCGGCCGGCGGGTCGACGGGCGTCTTCACCGAGTCGAGGAGCAGCTGCGCCACATCCACGACCTGGAGCGACTCCTTCGCCTTGCCCTCGCCCTTCTTCCCGTTGACCGAGTCGGAGAGCATGACCAGGCAGAACGGGCAGGCGGTGGAGACGATGTCCGGGTCGAGGGACAGGGCCTCGTCGACGCGCTCGGTGTTGATGCGCTTGCCGATGCGCTCCTCCATCCACATACGGGCGCCGCCGGCGCCGCAGCAGAAGCCGCGCTCCTTGTGGCGGTGCATCTCCTCGTTCCGCAGGCCGGGCACCTTGGCGATGATCTCGCGCGGCGGTGTGTAGACCTTGTTGTGGCGGCCCAGGTAGCAGGGGTCGTGGTAGGTGATCAGACCCTCGACCGGGGTGACGGGGATCAGCTTGCCCTCGTCGACGAGGTGCTGGAGCAGCTGTGTGTGGTGGATGACCTCGTACTCGCCGCCGAGCTGCGGGTACTCGTTGGCGATGGTGTTGAAGCAGTGCGGGCAGGTCGCGACGATCTTCTTCGACGACTTCGGCTTCTTCGTCGAGGGGTCCTCGTCGTCCTCGCCGAACGCCATGTTCAGCATCGCGACGTTCTCCTGGCCGAGCTGCTGGAACAGCGGCTCGTTGCCCAGGCGGCGGGGGGAGTCACCGGTGCACTTCTCCTCGCCGCCCATGATCGCGAACTTGACGCCCGCCATGTGCAGCAGCTCCGCGAAGGCCTTGGTGGTCTTCTTGGCGCGGTCCTCCAGGGCTCCGGCGCAGCCGACCCAGTAGAGGTAGTCGACCTCGGTGAGGTCCTCGACGTCCTTGCCGACGATCGGGACCTCGAAGTCGACCTCCTTGGTCCACTCGACGCGCTGCTTCTTGGCGAGCCCCCAGGGGTTGCCCTTCTTCTCCAGGTTCTTGAGCATCGTGCCCGCCTCGGACGGGAACGCGGACTCGATCATGACCTGGTAGCGGCGCATGTCGACGATGTGGTCGATGTGCTCGATGTCGACCGGGCACTGCTCGACGCAGGCGCCGCACGTGGTGCAGGACCACAGCACGTCCGGGTCGATGACGCCGCCCGCCTCGGCGGTGCCGATCAGCGGGCGCTCGGCCTCGGCCAGCGCCGCGGCCGGAACGTCCTTCAGCTGCTCGGCGGAGGCCTTCTCCTCGCCCTCCATCGTCTTGCCGCCGCCGGCCAGCAGGTACGGGGCCTTGGCGTATGCGTGGTCGCGCAGCGACATGATCAGGAGCTTCGGGGAGAGCGGCTTGCCCGTGTTCCAGGCGGGGCACTGGGACTGACAGCGGCCGCACTCGGTGCAGGTGGAGAAGTCGAGGATGCCCTTCCAGGAGAACTGCTCGACCTGGGAGACGCCGTAGACGTCGTCCTCGCCCGGGTCCTCGAAGTCGATCGGCTTGCCGCCGGACGTCATGGGCTGCAGGGCGCCCAGCGCGCTCTCACCGGTCGCGTTGCGCTTGAACCAGATGTTGGGGAAGCCGAGGAAGCGGTGCCAGGCCACACCCATGTTGGTGTTGAGCGAGACCGTGATCATCCAGATCAGCGACACACTGATCTTGACCATCGCGGTGAAGTAGATGAGGTTCTGCAGCGTGGAGACGCTCAGCCCCTTGAAGGCGAGCACCAGCGGATACGAGACGAAGTACGCGGCCTCGTAGTGGTCCACCTGGTGGATGGCCCCCTCCAGGCCCCGCAGTGTGAGGATCGCCAGGCCGATGGTGAGGATGACGTACTCGACGAAGTACGCCTGCCAGGCCTTGGAGCCCGCGAAGCGGGACTTGCGGCCGGCCCGGGACGGCAGGCTGAGCAGCCGGATGACGATCAGTACGAGGATGCCCACGGTCGTCATCAGGCCGATGAACTCGGTGTACATCTCGAACGGCAGGAAGCCGCCGAGGACCGGGAGCGTGTAGTCGGCCCGGAAGAGCTGGCCGTATGCCTGGGCCAGCGTCGGCGGCAGGGTCAGGAAGCCGATGGCGACGAACCAGTGGGCGAAGCCGATGATGCCCCACCGGTTCATCCGGGTGTGGCCGAGGAACTCCCTGACCAGGGTGATCGTACGGGCCTTGGGGTTGTCCGTTCGGCTGCCCGCCGGTACCGGTTGTCCGAGCTTGACGAACCGGTAGATCTGCGCGAAGGCTCGGAAAAAGAGCGCAACGCCGACCACGGTCAGAACCAGCGACACGATGATCGCGGCGAGTTGCATGGGTGGCTCCTCGGGCCTGCGAGGGTGGGGATCGATCCAGCACTTACTAAGCGGTAACTTATTCAGTCCGTGCTGAGCGTACCCACTTATTCCGCCGCACTGTAGCTGCGTGGGCGGTGATCTGCGTCGCTGAGGCAACCCTCATGGCAGCCTTCACGGCGGGCCTCGTGCCGGCCTCGGTCCCTGGCTCTGGCGATCGCCGGGACGGTGCGCGCGAGGATCGCCAGATCGAGGCCGAGCCAGCACTGCTCGACGTAGTGCAGATCGAGTACGGCCATTTCCTCCCACGGTAGTTCCGAGCGGCCGCTGACCTGCCACAAACCGGTGATCCCGGGGCGCATCAGCAGTCTCGCCGGAGCCGCGGTCTGCTCCGGCGCGTCGGGGGGTAGCGGGCGCGGGCCCACCAGGGACATTTCGCCGCGTAGGACGTTCACCAGCTGTGGCAGCTCGTCGAGGGAGAAGCGGAGCCGGGTGCGGAACTTCAGCATCCGGAACGGCCGGCCCCCCAGGCCGGCCCTGGTCTGCCGGACGAGCGTCCCCGCCGGGGTGAGGGCGATGCCGAGCAGCAGGGGTGCCGTCAGCAGCAGCAGGATCAGGCTCCCCACGAGATCGAGGACGCGCTTTGGGGTGATTGGCGTCATTGTCGTCATTGGTGCCATCTGTTGCACTCTGGCATGGGGTAATCGCCCGACTGCCGCGCCACGCCGGGGGTCGCGCCCCTCGGTTGCGTATAAGCGAGAAATAAAAGTTGAGTCCTCTCGACTCAGGTCTGTTGACTCGCCGAGTTCCTTCGTGCATCCTTGAGCCTGTTCCACTCAAGTCACTGGAGGAATCGAAATGGCACGTGCGGTCGGCATCGACCTGGGCACGACTAACTCCGTCGTCAGCGTTCTGGAGGGCGGCGAGCCCACCGTCATCACCAACGCCGAGGGCGCCAGGACCACGCCGTCCGTCGTCGCCTTCGCCAAGAACGGTGAGGTGCTCGTCGGCGAGGTCGCCAAGCGCCAGGCGGTCACCAACGTCGACAGGACCATCCGGTCGGTCAAGCGCCACATGGGCACCGACTGGAAGACCAGCATCGACGGCAAGGACTTCAACCCGCAGCAGATGAGCGCCTTCATCCTGCAGAAGTTGAAGCGGGACGCCGAGGCCTACCTGGGCGAGAAGGTCACCGACGCGGTCATCACCGTCCCGGCGTACTTCAACGACTCCGAGCGCCAGGCCACCAAGGAGGCCGGCGAGATCGCGGGCCTGAACGTCCTGCGCATCGTCAACGAGCCGACCGCGGCCGCCCTGGCCTACGGCCTCGACAAGGACGAGCAGGTCATCCTGGTCTTCGACCTCGGTGGCGGCACCTTCGACGTCTCGCTGCTGGAGATCGGCGACGGTGTCGTCGAGGTGAAGGCCACCAACGGTGACAACCACCTCGGTGGTGACGACTGGGACCAGCGTGTCGTCGACTACCTGGTGAAGCAGTTCGCCAACGGCCACGGCGTCGACCTGTCCAAGGACAAGATGGCGCTGCAGCGTCTGCGCGAGGCCGCCGAGAAGGCGAAGATCGAGCTCTCGTCCTCGACCGAGACCACGATCAACCTGCCCTACATCACGGCGTCCACCGAGGGCCCGCTGCACCTGGACGAGAAGCTCACCCGTGCCCAGTTCCAGCAGCTGACCGCGGACCTGCTCGAGCGCTGCAAGCACCCGTTCCACAACGTCATCAAGGACGCGGGCATCTCCGTCAACGAGATCGACCACGTGGTCCTCGTCGGTGGCTCGACCCGTATGCCGGCCGTCGCCGAGCTCGTCAAGGAGCTGACCGGCGGCAAGGAGGCCAACAAGGGTGTGAACCCGGACGAGGTCGTCGCCATCGGCGCCACCCTCCAGGCCGGTGTCCTCAAGGGTGAGGTCAAGGACGTCCTGCTCCTCGACGTCACCCCGCTGTCCCTCGGTATCGAGACCAAGGGCGGCATCATGACCAAGCTGATCGAGCGCAACACCACGATCCCGACCAAGCGTTCCGAGATCTTCACCACGGCCGAGGACAACCAGCCGTCCGTGCAGATCCAGGTCTACCAGGGCGAGCGTGAGATCGCGGCGTACAACAAGAAGCTCGGCATGTTCGAGCTGACCGGTCTGCCGCCGGCCCCGCGCGGTGTCCCGCAGATCGAGGTGTCCTTCGACATCGACGCCAACGGCATCATGCACGTGACCGCCAAGGACCTGGGCACGGGCAAGGAGCAGAAGATGACCGTCACCGGCGGCTCCTCGCTGCCGAAGGACGAGGTCAACCGGATGCGCGAGGAGGCCGAGAAGTACGCGGAGGAGGACCACCGCCGCCGCGAGGCAGCCGAGGCCCGCAACCAGGGCGAGCAGCTCGTCTACCAGACCGAGAAGTTCCTCAAGGACAACGAGGACAAGGTCCCGGCCGAGGTGAAGACCGAGGTCGAGACCGCGGTCGCCGAGCTGAAGGAGAAGCTCAAGGGCGAGGACACCGCCGAGATCCGCACCGCCACCGAGAAGGTCGCCGCCGTCTCGCAGAAGCTGGGCCAGGCCATGTACGCCGACGCCCAGGCCGCGCAGGCCGCCGGCAACCCGGGTGACGGTCAGGCCAAGGCTGACGACGATGTCGTCGACGCCGAGATCGTCGACGACGAGAACACGAAGGGTGGCGCCGCATGACGGAGGAGACTCCGGGCTTCGAGGAGAAGCCCGACGTCCCCTCCGGCGCCGAGTCCGACGACACGGCGAAGGCCGCCGAGTCCGGCTCCGAGGCTTCGGCCGAGGAGTCGGGCCCGGCGGCCCCGGCCGGGGACGAACTGCAGACTGTGGCCCTGACGGCGCAGCTGGACCAGGCCCGTACGGCGCTCACCGAGCGCACGGCCGACCTCCAGCGGCTCCAGGCCGAGTACCAGAACTACCGCCGCCGCGTGGAACGGGACCGGGCCGCGGTCAAGGAACTCGCTGTCGCGAACCTCCTGACCGACCTCCTGCCCGTCCTCGACGACATAGGTCGCGCCAGTGACCACGGGGAGCTGGTGGGCGGCTTCAAGTCGGTGGCCGAATCGCTGGAGACGGTCATGGCGAAGATGGGCCTCCAGCAGTTCGGCAAGGAGGGCGAGCCCTTCGACCCGACGATCCACGAGGCCCTGATGCACTCGTACGCGCCGGGCGTCACCGAGACGACCTGCGTGGCGATCCTGCAGCCGGGTTACCGGATCGGGGAGCGCACCATCCGCCCCGCGCGGGTCGCGGTGGCCGAGCCCCAGCCGGGGGCGCCGGCCAAGGAAGAAAAGGCAGCCGACGAGGAGAGCGGTGGCCCGGACGAGGGCTGACGCCGAGATCGTCCGAGAGGAGGGACGTCGAGGATGAGCACCAAGGACTTCATCGAGAAGGACTTCTACAAGGTTCTCGGCGTCCCCAAGGACGCCACCGAGGCCGAGATCAAGAAGGCGTACCGGAAGCTCGCCCGCGAGTTCCACCCGGACGCCAACAAGGGCGATGCCGAGGCCGAGGCGCGCTTCAAGGAAATCTCCGAGGCCAACGACATCCTCGGCGACCCGAAGAAGCGCAAGGAGTACGACGACGCACGCGCCCTCTTCGGCAACGGAGGCTTCCGTGCCGGACCCGGCGCCGGCGGCTCCTTCAACTTCGACCTGGGTGACCTCTTCGGCGGCGCCCAGGGCGGCGGCGCCGGCGGCTTCGGCGGCGGAATCGGGGACGTCTTCGGCGGGCTGTTCGGCGGCAGGGGCGGTGCGACGACCCGTACGCAGCCGCGCCGCGGCCAGGACATCGAGTCCGAGGTGTCGCTCAGCTTCACCGAGGCCGTCGAAGGGGCCACGGTCCCGATCCGGCTGTCCAGCCAGGCACCCTGCAAGGCCTGCTCCGGTACGGGTGACACGAACGGCACCCCGCGGGTCTGCCCGACCTGCGTCGGCACCGGCCAGGTGTCGCGCGGCACCGGTGGCGGCTTCTCGCTCACCGACCCGTGCGTGGACTGCAAGGGCCGCGGGCTGATCGCCCAGGACCCCTGCGAAACCTGTAAGGGCAGCGGCCGCGCCCGCTCCTCCCGGACGATGCAGGTCCGCATACCGGCGGGCGTCTCGGACAACCAGAAGATCCGCCTCCGCGGCAAGGGAGCCCCCGGCGAACGCGGCGGCCCGGCCGGCGACCTCTATGTCGTCGTCCATGTCGACGAACACCCGGTCTTCGGCCGCAAGGGCGACAACCTCACCGTCACCGTGCCGGTCTCCTTCACGGAGGCGGCGCTCGGCGGCGAGGTGAAGGTGCCCACTCTCGGCGGGCCCCCGGTCACCCTGAAGCTGCCCCCCGGTACCCCCAACGGCCGTACCATGCGCGCCCGCGGCAAGGGCGCGGTCCGCAAGGACGGCACCCGCGGCGACCTTCTGGTGACCGTCGAGGTCGCGGTGCCGGGCCTGCTCAGCGACAAGGCGCGCGAGGCCCTCGAGTCGTACCGTGAGGCGACTGCGGACCAGGATCCGCGGGCAGAGTTGTTCCAGGCCGCGAAGGGAGTATGAGATGGACGGCCGTCGTCGTAATCCGTATGAACTGACCGATGAGACGCCGGTGTACGTCATCTCGGTGGCGGCCCAGCTCTCGGGCCTCCACCCGCAGACCCTCCGGCAGTACGACCGCCTGGGCCTGGTCTCCCCCGACCGCACGGCCGGGCGCGGCCGCCGCTACTCCGCCCGCGACATCGAACTGCTCCGCCAGGTGCAGGCCCTGTCCCAGGACGAGGGCATCAACCTGGCCGGCATCAAACGCATCATCGAACTGGAGAACCAGGTCGCGGCCCTCCAGCAGCGCGTCGCGGAACTCTCCGCGGCCGTGGAGGGCGCGGCGATGGCGATGCGCCAGCGCGAGGCTCAGGTGCATGCGTCGTACCGGCGCGATCTGGTGCCGTACACGGATGTGCAGCAGGCGAGCGCGCTGGTGGTGTGGCGTCCCAAGCGGGACGGCTGAGGCATGGAGAACGCCTGAAGGGGCCAGGAGGTGTCGACCTCCCGGCCCCTTCGGCGTCGTTCAGGTCATTGGGCCGGTGCGGTGACCACCCAGCCGCCCGCCGACAGGGACTCGGTGCCGTCCGCGGCCACGGCGGTCACCCAGTAGTAGGACGTAGTGCCGCGCTTGGCGCCGGTGTCGAAGTAGGGGACGGGATCGCTGCCGAGGTCGGCGATCTTCTCGTAGGCCTTGGTGGCCGGGTTCCAGCGATAGACGCGGTAGCCGCCCACGGCCTCGGGGGAGTCCTCGCCGAGCCCGTACCACGTCATCTGGTTGCCCTCGTCGCCCTCCGCGGGCCACACGTCGACGGACAGCGGCGAGCCCTCTGGCGTCGCCACGTCCGGCGTCGTCTCGAGCTCGGTCGCGACCACGATCTCGGGCGAAAGGGTCAACTTGATGGGAGTTCCACTCGTCGTTGACGGCGTCGACGAAGAAGCAGCGTTCTTCGCCGTCCGGCAGGATGGCGTACGCGTACGAGGTGGTGTCGGCCGACAGCCACTCCACCTCATGGACGGAGCAGACCTTCTCCTCCTCGTCGCCCAGGAGCTTGCCCCCGCAGACGACGTACCTCCCCAGGTCCGGTGTCGGATTCGCGTCCCAGTGCAGCGCGAAGCCGTACTCGGTCCGGGTGACGGTCAGCCCGGTGACGGCGGACGGAGGGGTGAGGTCCTTGCGCTTGCCGTTGACAGCGGCGGACCGCACGGACTCATTGCCCGCCGCGTCGAGAGCCGTCACGCGGTAGTAGGAGGTGACGCCCTCGACGGCCGAGGCGTCCAGGTACGACACCTGATGGGCGTACGTGCCGTCCGCGCTCGCCGTCCGGTAGACGCGGTACGACACAGCTCCCGCGACCCCGCTCCAGCCGATCCGCAGCCCGCCCGTCTCGGAGGCAGCGGTCAGCCCGGTGGGTGCGGCCGGCGGGGTCCGGTCGGCGCTTGTGACCGATCGGGTGGCCGAGCCGCCGGACTCGTTGCCGGCCTTGTCCACGGCGCGTACGACGTACTCGTACACGGCGCCGGTGGCGGGTGGGGTGTTGGCGTGGGACGTGGCGGTCAGTGGGGTACTGGTCTGCCTGGTCCACGTGCTGATCCGGCGAGGCGGCGGTAGACGTGGTAGCTGGCGAGGTCCATCTCGGGGCTCTCCGCCCAGCGGATCGTGGCCTTGAGGGTGGCGGGTCGCCCTCGCACAGGCGGTCGCGGAAATCGGTCAGCATGCTGTGGTGGAAACCGGGGTCGTCCAACTTCATGGCCAGGGCGTACTCGAAGTCGAGGCGGCAGCGCACGGCTCGGCGGCAACCTGCCGGTCGGAGAGGTTGAGCAGGAACTGCAGCACGCATACCGCAGCCAGCTGGGCCGGTGAGAGCCCAGGCCGCCCGTCGCGGGAGTACCAGGAGGCGAAGTTCTCGTCGCGTCACAGCCCGTCGAGCTGGTCGCGGACCCACATCGCGGTGGTGCCGCGGGGGTTGCTGGCGCGGGCCATCCGCGCGGTAAGAGCGGGGATCTCAGCGTCGGGCCGGGGAGAGACGGATACGGAACACCTCGTAGAGGCTCCGGGCTTGACGTACTTCCCGAGTGTCCCGAGCCACCCCGGGCAGTGTCTCCCGAACACCAAGATCCTCGATTCGCTCACTGCTTGATCGTGCAAGATGCCTTCAGGCGAGCCGCGTTGACGCCCATTGGCTCTGAACAGCGCAGGTGCGACGTCAAGTCGAGGTGGAGGTGTACTCCTGCCAATGCTGGTGAGGAGGCTGTGGGCTTGATTCAGCGGGCCTGGGAGGGTGCTGTCACGAGCGCGTCCAGGCCTCCGGGTGCAAACGATCACTTCCTCGTCGTCGGCGGGGGATCGAAAAGGGCGAAGAAGTCATCGAGGGCTCGGCCGTCGTCAGCGGGTGCCGGTAAGCCTGATGGCCTTCACCATGTGGTGAAGGCCATCAGAAGCCCGCCACGGCCAGGAGGCCGTCGCGCAGGTTCTACCTAGCGTCGACCGGAACGCGACACCCGTGACGAGTCCGCTTCCGTCAACGCCACAGGGCGTCCGGGTGCTGCCGGAGATGCGCCGAGCCTGGTGGGCCGTCTGGCCGACCTGGCTCGGCGCGGGGCCCTCAGCCGTTGAGTAGATCGGCGGCGAGGATCACCGTGATGACGGCAACGGCGAGCAGACGCAGGGCGATGAGCCCGTCGACGACCAGCCGTACGCCGGGCTTCCAGGCGATCCTGAGCAGCCAGGTGGCCCCGATGGAGGCGAGGGAGCCGACTGCGAGCCAGGCGAGCTGAGCATGCCCATGTGGCTGCCCCGGGGCGCTGGGGTCGAGGTCGTACGACTCCATGTACATCGCGAGGGCCAGCAGCAGCCAGCACACCGACAGCACTGCTGTGACGGCGGACTCGACGATCGCGAACACGAGTCGGCCCGTGCTGCGGCCGTCCTCCGTCCCATGGTGCCGAAAAAGTCCACTACTCAATTAAACGAACCCTCCGCCCTTGCCGTTCGACTTGAGTTTGTGCTGCCTGACGAGCTTGGCGCAGCGATTACAGGCAGCCTTCTTAGCTCCCCAGAGGGTCCAAGCCGTGATCTGCCGTCCCACTTGTCTACCGATGACGTTGTTGTAACTGTCGGCTCGGGAGTCGCGGCGCGCAGCCGCACTGTTGCCGGCCGCGACTTCGTGAGCGTATCCGAGCCTTGAGGCCTTGCGTGAGCCGTAGGCCCAGGTGAGTACCGCCTGCCAGATGCAGTGGCGGAAGGCGTTCTGCTTGGGTCCGTGCCTGTACCAGCTCTTCGCCTGGCGGAGCGCCCAGTAGGAAAGGGCCATCATTCCGGGGCAGGAGAAGGGATACATGGCGCAGACCGTCGCCTCGGGCAGCAGGCCCTGAATGCTGACCATTCCGCTGAGGTCGGTGCAGTTGACGGGGTCACCCGTGCAGTACTCGTAGGCATTGGCATTGCCCCCGTAGACGGGGTCGGTGGAGAGGAAGCGCCCGCTGCTGGGGTTGTAGAGGCGGACGCCCATCAGAGTAAGGCCCGTGAGGGTCTCGGTGGAGCGCTGTTTGGCGCCGAGCCAGTTGTAGCGGGTCGCTGCCTGGCCGGCGCGGGAGTTTCCGTACTCGTCGGAGTCCAGGGCGGTCGGCGCCTGCGAGGTGTCTAGCGGGAGCTGGAGGGCGACGTCGCCGTGGACGGTGGTGAGGTGCAGGACCGTGTCGCCGGTCTTGCTGGTCGTCACGGACAGGTCACCGGAGACTGAGAGCACGTTGCGTGTCAGAGCGCCTGTTGCCGTGTCCTCGACGATCCACCGGGGGTTGTCACCGTCGCCGCCGAAGTGGTTGATCTTGGACTGCTGTTGTGTCCATGTGCTGCCGGAGCCCGTCTCCACCTTCCAGGAACGGAAGCGGTGCGCAGCGTCGAGCTGCCAGGTCTGGCGCTCGCTGCCCGTCGTCTGCTGATGGACACGGTCGTTGGCGTAGTAGCCGACGGTGCTGCCCGGCAGCGCGGTGGTGCGGCCGAAGGCGTCGTAGGTGTAGCCGGTGCCGACGATGCGGTCGGCGCTGTCGTAGGTGTGGCTGGTGGTGGTGCCTCCCGTGGTGGGGCAGTCGAGGCCGGGGGCGCCAGCTGCGGCGGTGAGGGACTTGCGGTTGCTGCGCGCGTCGAAGGTGTAGGAGCGTCGCGTGCAGACCGTGTCCGCGGTGTCCTCGACCGCGGTGAGACGCCCGATGGTGTCGTAGCGGTAGGTCTGGTCGGACCAGCCGGCATGGCTGGTGACCTGGCCGTGAATGGACTCGGTCACGGTGTCGGAGTAGACGATCGCGCCGTCACTGTCCCGCGTGTAGGTGCGGTCGGCAGCCGAACCGGTCGTGTCCTCGGTCTGCTTGACGGTGTACCCGCCCGGCAGCTTCTCGCTAGTGATGGAACCGTCGGCGTCGTAGGTGGCCTGGAAGACACCGGCGACGGAGTCGGTGGTCTTCGTGGCCAGGCCGCGCGGCTCGACGGTGTGGTCGTAGGTGTACGTGACGGCCGAGGGTGCGTTGTCGGTGACCTTGACCGGCCTGTTGAGCAGGTCGTACTCAGTCGTGGTCACACCGCCGTCGGCGTCGGAGTAGGAGATCTCGCGGCCGAGCTTGTCGTACGCCCGGGTGATCGTGCCGCCGGTCGGTGAGACCGTCTTCACCGCGCGGCCGGTAACGGGGTCGTACTCGGTGGTCGTCTCCGGCACGGCCTGGCCGACACCGCCGGTGACAGTGACCTTCGTGGCCCGGCTTCCTGCGTCGTACGTCGTCGTGGTGGTACGCGTGACGCCGTTCGCTGTCTCGATGATCTTCGTCGGATTACCCCACCAGTCGTACTCGGTGGTCGTTGTCGGAAGCTGCGACGGGTTGCTGCCGCCGCCGGTGATCGCACCGGCCGGGCCGGTGGAGCACACCAGGTCGGCCCACTCCGGGCGACCCTGGCAGGTTCCGGTACCGGTCGCGGACCAGTAGGTGGTCACCCGCGTCGCGGCGTCCGTCCCCGAAGCGCCGGGGCGCAGCTGCTTGACGACGCGCCCCCGGGCGTCGTATTCGATGCCCTCGGTGATCGCGAGATCCCCGGGGTCCTTGATCGTCTTGACGGGCAGCCCCTTGACCCAGTCGTAGGTCATCCGGGTCGTCAGTGACTCGGCGCGGATTCCAGGGTGCTCACGGACCTCAGCGCCGCTGGTCGTCGCCGTCATCTGTCCCTTGGTCGTGGCGGTGCCGTCGGTCGGGCGGCCCGCGTCGTACTCGTTGGCCGTCCAGGAGCGGGCGGTCACCGAGGTGCCGGCCGCGACCAGGGTGGTGGAACCGGACTTCAGGTCCGCGGTCAGGTCGACCCGGCGCAGCGGACCGAACTTTTCCAACTCCAGTGTGCCGTCCTCGTTGTGAACGGACCTGGTGGCGAGCAGGTTGGCGCGCTCGGCGGAGGTGAGCTGCGCGATGCCGAGGTCTGCCTGGACGGCCCGGTCACCCGCGGTGAGGCCGAGAGCGACTGCACGGTTGCCGGCGGTCAGCTCGCGGACGGTGTTGCCGAAGCGGTCGTACTCGGTGGTGGTGATGTGGCCTCCGGGGGTGGCCGTGTTGACCGCGCGGCCGGAGACGCCCAGGTAGGTGAGATCGGCCCGCTTGTAGTCGGCCGCGCCAAGCGAGGTGCCGGAGTGGGACGCCGGGACAGCGTCGGCGGGGAAGACCGCCGTGGCGTCGGTCGGGGCGTCCAGCTGGCCCCATGCCTTCGTATCGGCGGCGCCCATCTTGTAGGGAGCGGGGGTGCCGGTGAGCGGCACGTCGTAGACGACGCTGGTGGTGGCAGTGCCCTCCTGGACGTCCGTGGTGCCCTGCTTCAGACCCGAACGAGAGGCACTGAGGAGCATGCCCTCCCCGGCGGTGGCGGCGTTGCCCGCCTTGCCGTACGCGAACGTCCAGGGCAGCTCCGACTGCGAGTTCGTCCAGGTCACCCGGCCCGCACTGTCGTAGGCGTACTCGATCTGAGTGCTCTGGGGCAGGTTGGGGTTCCACTGCTGCCGGAGTCTGCCGCCGGCGTCGTAGCGGTAGGTCGAGACCGGCTTGGACGTGGCCGCGGCCGCTCCGGGCTCGGTGGACCAGAGCCGGATCTCCTTGACCTGCCCGGCGAAGTCGCCGAAGTCGGCGCTGGTGGTGTAACCGGTCGCGGTCGTCGCAGTCGCGTAGACGAACTCCAGTGCCCGGCAGCCCTTGGTGGACGGGGTCGCCGTGCACGCGGAGGCCGTGGTGGCCGAGGTGGGGGCGATCACACGCTTCGGGCGGGCCAGCTTTGCGCCGTCCACCGTCACCGTCTCGGACACCATGGTGGTGGTTGTCCCCTCAAGTCCATCCACCAGGGTGCTGGAGACCTGCCAGGTCGCCACCGCCGGGTCGGGCTTGGTGAACTGGGTGACCGTGCCTTCGTTATCGGTCAGGGTGAACGAGCCGGAGACGCTGCCCGTGAGGGTCAGGTCCTCCGCGCCGGGCTCGGGGATCCACGCGTTCTTCGCCGCGTTGGCGGTGAAGTGGGTCTCTTCGCCCTCCGAGTCGACGAGCACCACAGCGGTGTCGGATACCTTGCGGATGTGGGAATAGCCGGACTCCGCCATCTCGGCGGCGGTGCCGGCGACCCACTCCTTGCCGAAGATCGGAGCCTGCCCCTCCTGCTTGGCGCCCTTGTCCGGGGTGCGCGAGGAGTGCGTACGGGCGACGGAGAGGTCGAAGGCGGAGGCGTCCGTGGCCGAGAGCGTGTAGTCACCGGTCAGCAGGTTGACGCTGCCAGGTCCGACCTCGCCGGTCGCGGCGCCGGACGCGTTGCGGTCGACGACGATGGTCAGCGGTTGGGTGCTACCCGTCGCGGAGTTGGAGCCGGTGAAGTCGGCCTTGATCTGCACGCTGCCGTCAGGATCCACGGTATCGGTGGCGTTCCACACCAGGAGACTGTTCTTGCCTGCCGTCATGGCCACGGGCCACGCGGTCAGCGGCGTGCCGCCGGCGGTCACCTGGCCCGCGGGGATCTGCACCCAGGGGTCCGCTTCGGATCGGCGCCACGAGAAGGACACCGCGTTGTACTTGGTGCCATCGGCTTCGGCGACGAGCGGCAGGCGGCGCGCGGTGCGCTCACCTTCGCTCGGCTGGACGAACCCGCCCGGGCCGACGTGGAAGGTGTACTCGATGGCCTCGGACTTGTTGTCGGCCTTGTCGACCTGCCGCACCTGCAGCGTGTGCGTGCCGTCCTTCGGCGGAGTGACGCTGATGGCCTTGGCGACCGTCGAGCCTCCGGTGGCGACCTTGGTCCAGGTCACGCTGTCCAGCGACCACTCCAGCCAGTTGTGGTCGGTGCCGTTCGGCGTGACGGTGAAGGTACCGGCCTGGCCCGCGCCCTTGACCCACGCGTTCGACGGGTAGTCCGTCGACGTGATGCTCGTCGGCGCGATGGGCGACGTGGTGTCGATCGTGAAGGTCTTCCACTCCGACCAGCCCAGGTTGTAGTGGGCACCGTCGTACGGGCTGCTGCGGAACTTGTACGTCTTGCCGTTGGCCAGCAGGCCCGCCGGGACGGTCACGGAGGCGACCTGTCCGGAGTTCACCCACGGGGAGACGATGACGTTGCCGACCTGGGTGTTGGTGGCGGAGTCGAAGATCTGGAAGGTGCCGTTGACCTTGTCACCGTTGGGGTCGACGAACGTGTCCCGCAGCGTCGGGGTCGTGGTGTTGACCACGTAGGCGCCACCGTAGGAGAAGAACGGCGGACCCGCCTCCTGCTTCGTGCCCGTGCGCGGCCGGTAGTTGTAGGTGACGGTCAGCTTGGGCGGGTTGGA
Organism: Streptomyces sannanensis; assembly: GCF_039536205.1. Taxonomy (GTDB): domain Bacteria; phylum Actinomycetota; class Actinomycetes; order Streptomycetales; family Streptomycetaceae; genus Streptomyces; species Streptomyces sannanensis. Next base: position 3,622,344 of record NZ_BAAAYL010000001.1, read on the forward strand.
GGCGGCGTTGGCGGAGTTGATCCGCTTCCACTGCCCCGTGACGTTCTCGTCGGAGGCGCGCAGGCCCATGTGGGACTTGGTGGCCTTGGCCGACGCCCATTCCTGCACCATCGTGGTGACGTTGGCGTTGATCCAGCCGTCCGGCTGCGTGCTGCAGGAGGCGTTGCCCCTGGTCTCCGAGGAGGTGGCCTTCTTCGCGATCCACGCCGGCTGGTTGGGCGCGGCCCAGCGCGAGGACGTGGACGCGGCGCCGGTGGACCACACCTCCCACGGCTGCAGCGGACATGAGGAGCCGGTGTAGTTGCCGGAGTGGAAGTTCCACAGGCTGAGCTTGGCGTCCATGACCAGCGCGTCGGCGATCGGCGCGGTGTTCCAGGAGATGAAGGAACGCGCGGTGCGGTAGGTGCCGTCGGCGTTCTTCGTGCCCGGGTTGCCCAGGTCGAGTTCGACGTCGTTGGACCAGTCGACGGTCTCGCCCTGCTGGACGTAGGTGTCGAAGACGTTCGACAGCGCGGAGGTGGAGGGGTCCACCGTCACCGGGTACTTTGTGGCCGGGTCGGCGAGGAACTTCGCGTCCGGCGTGATCACCAGGTCGATGGACGACCCTTTGGTGACCACCTTCATGTCGACCTTGACCCGGCGAGTGTGCTCACCGGACACCGGGTCCACGGTGGCGTCCCACATCACCGGCGCGGGCATCACCGCATGCTTCTTGTTCTTCTTGTCGGTGAACAACACACTGCCGTCGGCCTGGTGCACGGCCTTCAGGCCCTTGGCCCTCAGCGGGAGGGTGTAGCTGAAGCCCCCGGTGGCCGGCTTCTGCTTGATCTCGACGAACTGCTCGAATCCGGTGCGGGTGGCCTCGACGACGACGTCAGCGCCGGGAACGGCATTCACGTACTCGGCACGCGTGCCCTCCAGCTTCGGAGCCGGCAGGCCACCCTTCCACTGCAGGGTGATCTGCTCATCGCCCTCGCCGAGGGTGACCAGGTCGGTGGCCTTGGTGGCCTGCGCCGCCTTCAGGGAAGCAGCCGGGGTGCCCGTCTTGCCCGCGAGCTTCAGACCATGGGGGTGAGCCTTGGACGTGACCGACCCGTCCGAGGCGTTGACGAGGTCGAGGTCGACGTCCCGCCAGTCGCCAGTGGCTTCATCCTGGAAGCGGACAGGACCGGCGACCAGTTCGGTGGTGAGTGACCCGTCCTTGTTCACCCAGGTCGTGGAGGTCTCCGTACGCTCCGACAGCGCCTCCACCCGCTTGCCGGACAACCGGGCGGCCACACGGGCCGAAGGAATGTCGGCCGCCCGCGTGACCGCTTCCTTCTCCGGCGCGACGGGCGCCTGGCGCGGCTCCGCCATCGCCGAACTCGTGCCATCGAGCACGGTAATGGCCAGGGCCAGGGCGAGACCGCCTGCTAAGAAGCGGAGAATCCCCCCCCGGCCAAGGCCGTCCGCGCTTCTCTGGCGCGGTATATGAATCGTCATGTTTCCTCGGTCTCTTGCGTCACGTGTGCACCACACTTGTAGTGCACCTGTGAACATATCGAGGAAGAAAACAAACATAACTGCACCAAGATCATGTAATTCGATGCCGCAAACGCCCTGTCGGCGTGTGACTTATATCACCGATCCAGGTTGGGTCTGTAGCGTCGGGTCTGCGCGGACCAGCAGAACCACGCTGTGCAGCGCCATGGCACCACTGGCAATTGCCTTACTCGGTGCTGCCGCCGCCCTGACCGGCTTCGCCGCCGCTGCCGCGCAGACGGAGGTGTCCGAGGGTGACGTCCAGATCAGCAATGTTGCCTTCGGCGGCAAGAACATCGTGGTTCAGTAGCAGCCGGTTCAGGGCGTCAGGGCGTCGCTCGCGGCGGCCCGGCGCCCTGACCGCTGGATGTGGCGGATCAGCGCCGCCAGGCGCGCAGGGGTGGTCGTCAGGATGACGTCAGGCTCGTCGCTCTCGCGGAGGCGGACCGTGCCGTTCGGGGCGGCGGCGAGGTGGAGGCAGTTCGCCTGGTCTTCGCTGTAGGACGACTTCTGCCAGTGCAACTTGGGCATGTTCGCGCTTCCTAAAGGGAGTACAGGATGTGCTGGATCAGACCGAGGGAGTCCCGGGATTCATGCTCGTACGGAGTCACGGCAGGGTCCAGACGCGGTAGGGCCGCGCCTGTGAGCCGCTTGAACTGTGAGCGGTACCTGGTGACCGAGTCCGGGTCGTGGAGATAGGCCGAGCTGGCGTGAGTCTCGACCAGCACGGTGTTCAACGCTCCACCATGTGATTCGACGAGCAGGAACGGCGTACTGAATGCCGAGAGCCCCTCAGCGGTGAACGGCAGTACCTGGATGCTGATGTGAGGCAGTCGAGCCATACGTACCAGGTGCAGCAGTTGTCGGCGACGCACATCGGGACTGCCGAACCGTACATGCAGTGCAGCCTCGTGAATGACTGCGTGGAGCATGGAGGGCCGTTCCTGCGTGAAAATCTTCTGGCGGTCCATGCGGAACTGGACGGCTCTCTCGCGTTCCTCGTCCGTCCAGTCCCTTGGCGTGGAGCGGAAGATCGCGCGAGTGTAGTCCGCGATCTGCAGGACGCCAGGGATGAACAAGGACTCGTATGAGTACAGGGCGTCTGCTTCTGCTTCCAGCTCTGCGAGGTCGAGTGCCGACGGCTGAAGGATGTCGCGGTACTCCGTCCACCAGCCCTTGCCGGGGCTTTCGCTCAGATTTACGAGAGCGTCGATATGTGGGGCACGTGTGCACCCGTAAGAGCGGCAGAGCGTACGGAGCTTGTCAGTGGGGATTGCTGTGCGGCCCGCTTCCACATGACTCAAGTGGGCGCGGCCCATGCCAATGAACGCGCCGCCTTCGGTGACACTCAGGCCTGCCAGCTCACGCAACTTCTTGAGTTCAGCGCCGAGTCGGCGCTGCCGTTCCGTTGTGCTCGTACGAAGTGCCAATGCGCTTCCTTTGGTTACGAGTTTGGGCACAGTGTGCCGTTCATCAATGAGACGGGTCCATCGATCCGGCGAATGGGTTGCACCAGATAACCGGCGCCCTCTACCGTGAGTGTGGTGGCCGTCACGCTATGAGGTCATCGCGATTCTGTCTGTCCGTATGCCGAAAGTGCACCCGCCGCCTCCGCCAGGGGCGCGTGGGCAGGGCCATCGGCACGGGCTCGAACCCCCCCCATCGACGGGAGCCGGCATTCATGGACCCCGATCCGTACGACGACCGGCCGCGCCTGCCCAACCGCAGCGTGCAGCTCTCCTACGACTACAGCCTCTTCGCGCCCGGCGACGCCACCGCACCGAAGGTGTGCCGGGACTTCGTGCGCGGCGCGCTGCTCGCGCTCGGGCGGGACGGCCTCGCGCTGCCCGCGACCCTCTGCACGTCCGAGCTGGTCACCAATGTGCACCTCCACACCAAGGGCACCGCCATGCTCCGGCTGCAGGTCAAGCCGATACGCGTACGGGTCAGCGTCTTCGACGAGAGCCCCGACCTGCCCGTTCCGCGCATGGCGGGCGACTGCTGGGGGCGTGGGCTGGCGCTCGTCGACGGGATCGCGGACTCGTGGGGCGTCGCCGACGACCGGGGCGGGCGGTACGCGAAGGGTGTGTGGTTCGAGCTCGGCGGCCTGGAAGGCTGCTGAAGTGCGGGCGGCCGCGGATCGGCCGGCCGTCCCGAACCGCCAACGCGGCCGCCGGTCGGCCGGCCCTCCGTGCCGTCGATGCGGCTGCGGGCCGACCGGCCCTGCGAACCGTCAACACAGCTGCACAAGATGCCGGTTGATGCACCGCAGTCGTCCGAACGGGCCCTGGACGCAGCCGTTCCGCCGAATCTCGGTATGTGTCGATTCATCAGAAATTCATCGGTGGTCCCTCGGGTGTCATGACCACGCATGCGCGGCTTTCCTACCTTCGCGCCTGCCCCGGGCAGTGAACCCCACAAGGGAATCGCGGCCCACGCAGTACGCAAGCAAAGGAAATGCTTGACCATGCAAGTGTTCCGGAGAACGCAAGGTCGCCGTCCGACCGTCACCGTCGCCGTGATCTCGGCCGGGCTGCTCCTCCCGCTCCTGGGAGGTACCGCGGCAAGCGCCGACTCCGCCGCGGCGAGCCCGGTTCCTCACCCCGTCGACTACGTGGACCCGCTGATCGGTACCAGCAACGGCGGCAACACCTACCCCGGCGCCAACCTGCCGTTCGGAATGATCGCCTGGTCGCCCACCAGCACCAAGGGCGACCAGACCAACACCGCCGCCGCCAACGGGTACTCCTACGACACCACCCGTCTGCGGGGCTTGTCCCTCACCCACATCAACGGCGCAGGATGTCACCCCGGAGCAGCGGGTGACGTACCGGTCATGCCGTTCGTCGGCAATGTGGACTCCTCGCCCACCGCCGATACCAAGGACCAGAAGTACGCGGCGAACTTCTCGCACGAGAACGAGCTCGCCGAACCCGGTCATTACCGGGTGGGCCTCGACTCGGGTGCCACCGCCGACCTCGCGGTCAGTGAGCGGGCCGGCGTGGCCGACTTCACCTTCCCCGAGGACCAGCCGGCCAGCCTGCTGTTCCGGGTCTCCAACTCGCTCAACGGCAGCGAGGACGCCCACGTCGACATCGACACCGCGAACAACAAGGTGACCGGCTGGGTGGAGACCGGCGCGTTCTGCGGCAGGCGTGCCAACGGCGGCACCCCGAACAACAACCAGAAGAGCTACTACCGCCTGCACTTCAGCGCTGCCTTCGACCGCGGCTTCTCCTCCGTCGGAACCTGGCACAACGATCAGCTCTACCCGGGCGCCACCACCGCCGACGGCGGCGAGGGCTACCTGACGGGCGCGAACCGGGCAGGCAAGGGCTCCGGCGGATACGTCTCCTTCGACACCTCGGAAGACAACGACGTCCACATGCGTGTGGGCATCTCCTATGTCTCCCTCGCCGGTGCCGAGGCGAACCTGCGTGGTGAGATCGCCAAGAAGGACAGCGTCGCCGACGTGGCGAAGGCCGGGAAGAAGGCCTGGGACCGGACGCTGAAGGACATCAAGGTCAGCGGGGGCAGTGAGGACCGCCGTACCGCGTTCTACACCGCGCTGTACCACTCCCTGCAGCAGCCCAACCTGATCAGCGACCGCGACGGCACCTACGTGGGCATGGACCGCAAGGTCCACACGCTTGCGAAGGGCCAGAAGGCGCAGTACAGCAACTTCTCCGGCTGGGACCAGTACCGGGCCCAGGTGCAGCTGCTCGCACTGCTCGAACCGCGTGTCGCGGGCGACTTCGCCCAGTCGCTGTACAACTTCGCGCAGCAGAACGACGGCGTCTGGGACCGCTGGGTGCACATCAGTGGCGCCACCCATGTGATGACCGGCGATCCCTCGGCGGCGACCCTGGCGACCTTCTACGCCATGGGCGTGCGCAACTTCGACGTCGAGGGCGCCTTCGGCTCCCTGTACCGCCAGGCCACCGTGCCCCACCCGTCCGAGGTGTCCGACGCGGGCTGCCCCGGCCAGTGCGAGGGCGCACGCCCCAACCTCACCGAGTACATGAAGCTGGGTTACGCCCCGCAGGACCAGTGCCACTGCTGGGGCGGGGCTGCCGAGACGCTCGAGGACTCCGTCGCCGACGCGGCTCTCGCCATGTGGGCCGAGCAGCTCGGCCGTGAGGAGGAGTACAAGGTCCTCAGCGAGCGCGGTGGCTACTGGAAGAACGTGTTCAACCCCGCGGCCACCCCGGATGCCGGCTACATCCAGGCCCGCAACGCCGACGGCTCCTGGGTGACCCCCTTCAACCCGGCCTCCCAGCTCGGCTTCGCCCAGGGCAGCGCTGCCACGTACCTGTGGATGGTTCCGCAGGACGTCCAGGGGCTCGCCGAGGCCATGGGCGGCCGGGACAAGGCGGCGGCCCGCCTGGACGGCTTCTTCCACAAGCCCGACGGTTCCTGGTCGATCCGCGGCGGCGACCCGCTGCGCTACGACCCCACCAACGAGCCGGGCATCCACGCCCCGTGGCTGTACAACGCGCTCGGTCAGCCGTGGAAGACCCAGGAGACCGTGCGCGAGATCGTCGACACCGTGTACGGAGTGGGTCCCGCCGGCCTCCCCGGCAATGACGATCTCGGCACCATGTCGGCGTGGTACGTCCTCTCCGCGCTCGGCATCTACCCGAAGGCACCCGGCTCCGCCGACATGCTGCTGAGCGCTCCGGTCTTCCCCCACGCCGTCATCGCGGGCGCCGGAGACCGGGAGGAGATCACGATCGACGCGCCCCGGGCGTCCGACGCCAACCGGTACGTGGAGTCGGTGAGCCTCGATGGCGAGAACCACGACTCCTCCTGGGTGGACGACTCGCTCGTGCGCCGAGGCGGCTCGCTGTCCTTCGAGGTGAGCGACCGGGCCAACACCGGCTGGGCGACCGACCCGAGCACGCTGCCCCACTGACTCGGGGGGAGCTGACACACAGCCGGCGGGAGCATGCGTCGAGCTGCTCCCGCCGGTGAGCAACGGCCGCCCCGGCCGGTGGCAGGTCCACCGGCCGGGGCGATACGCGAAGGGCGTCCGGTGTGAGCCCGCCGGCCCCCGGCCTCACCGGATCGGGTGACGCGAAGTGGGTTCCCCAGGTCCACATCCGCGGTGCTGCCCAGCGTGGCGGCGTCGCTGCCCGGCCAAGGGCTTCACCCTCACCGAGGCGATCACCGGGCCGCCGCGCGGCTGAGCGCGGCGGCGCATCGGGAGCGCCCTCACGCCGGCGCGCGGCAGACAGGTCAGGACCACGGGGATCTCGGCCGACGGGTCGTGGTGCACGGGTGTTCCTTCAGGCGTCGTGGTCCGGGATCTCGGAGGACGTGATGTCGAGGTCCGGGGTCGCGTTGTCCGAGGAGGTTTCCGACTCCAGGATTCCTGACTGGGCGATCAGATAGCCGAGTTGGGCCCGGCTGTTGCTGCCCAGGGCGGCGTTGAGCCTGGCGATGTGTCCGCGGCACGTCCGGACGTTCATGCCGAGACGCCGGGCGATGGTCTCGTCGACATGGCCCTCGACGAGGAGCCTGGCAATGGAGCGCTGGACGCCGGTGATTCCGTCAGTGGTGGGGCTGTACGGGATGTCTTCGCCGAGCGGGGCCGCGAACCGCCAGAACTGGTCGAAGACGGAAGCGAGGTACTCCACGAGGCTCGGGTGGCGGATTTCGAGGGCCACCTTGCGGTCGCGCCGTGCGGGAATGATGGCCACGATGCGGTCCACGACGATGAGCCGCTCGATGAGTTCCTCGAGCGTGCGCACCTCGACCTGTTGCCCCACGCGTTCCAGGTAGGCCAGGGTGGCGGGGCTGTAGCGCATGGTGTGCTGGTACAGGCTCCGCATCCGGACGCCGCGCGAGAGGAGCGGTTCGACGCGCTTCAGGGCCTGATGGAGTATGTCGGGGTGGCGGCCACCGCCCGGCTGCACGGTCAGCAGCTCGCTGCGGCACTCGGCGGTGGCGCGATCGAGAGCCGCGTCGATACGGTCCACGCCTTCGAGCACGGTGATGCCATGCGTGGTGGTGGAGCCCTGGGCGCTGATGGCCATGAACGGTTCGAAGGCGTCAGCGAGGTCCACAGCGATTCTGCGGCGTTCCTGGATTTCCTGCTCGATGGGGTGAAGAAGCTGTGCGAGGGCGGCAGAGGGGGGAACCGGGCGGAGCCACCGTGGGTCATCGGTCTCCGGGTGCAGCAGGCCCAGTTCGACAAGGCATGGGGCCGAAGACGCCTCGGCCTGGGCTATTCGTCCTGTGTGCAGCGAACTGGCGTAAACGCGCCGTCCCTCGTCACACAGCTCTGTATGGGCATGCCGGACATGACGGTTCGTCTGATTGGCTCCGTATGCCGCCATTTGTTCACCCCCCAGCTTCCTGAATGTGCAGGAACATGATGCATCGCTCCTGTGGCGCAGGCCCACGTGGTGAGACATCGTCTTGAGCACGGGGGGAGAGGAAACCATCAAGTGAGGTCGAAGCCGCCGATGTCCAAGAGAATGCTTCGCTCGGTACTTGCTCTCGCAATCGCGGGGGCTGCTGCCCTCGCGGTCATGGCGCCGCTGGATCCGGGGTGGGGTGCGAGCCCAACGCTGTCGGCCGATCCCGGCTGGGGTCTGTCCGCGCCGCAGGCCGAGCTCGATCCGGGCTGGGGTACTGCCAAGCCGGCGTCCACAGAAGCATGACGGTCCCTCCGGACGACCGGGTCTTCCGGCGTGAGATGGCCTCGGCCTATCGCTCGGGGTGGCACTTCATCGATCTCGTCACGGCGATTCCCCGCCAGGGCGATTCGTTGATGGTCACTCTCTTCGGTGAGCCGATCGTCGTCGTACGGGAAGAGGACGAGGACGTCCGCGCCTATCGATGCCTTCGCCGGCCACGAGGAGCTCCGCAGCCGGTCCGCTGTGCCGTGCGCTACGGCATGGTGTTCGTCAATCTCGACCAGCGTGAGCACCGGCTGGTCGAACCAGATACCACTGCTGCCCCCCGCAGTGCCTGACGCGATTCCCCCGTCGTTGTAGATCGCGCAGGTGCTTCCCCCACACAGCGGCGCCATCGTGGACCTGACCACGATGGCGCCGCTGTGCTTTTCGCGTACGGGGCGGCCTCAGGGGCGGCCCATGGCCCGGGTCAGGGTGATCTCGACGACGACCCGGTCCGGGTTGGGTGCCGGCGTACGCCCGTAGCGCTCGGCGTAGCGGCTCACCGCGTCCACGACGACCTCCGGCTCGGTGCGGATCACCGCGCGGCCCTCCAGGGTCGCCCATCGGCCCTTGTCGACCTGGCAGAGCGCGACGCGAGCGCCGGCGGGGCCCGCGGCCAGGATGTTGGCGACCTTGCGGCTGTGCTTGTTGGTGATGACCCGGGCCAGTCCGGCCTCCGGTTCGTATGTGACACCGACCGGGACGACGTGCGGGCTGCCGTCCGGCCGCGGGGTGGTCAGCGTGGACATGTGGTACTCGCGCCAGAAGGCGAGGAACTCGGGGCTGGGGTTGCGAACGTCGTGAGCCATGCCCGAAGCGTAGTGAAGCTGTGGCCACCCCTTCGTGAATCTCAGCCTTGAGTGGAATAGACTCAACTTTGTGCACGTTGGCTGAGTCAGAGCCAGTGGATCTGCAATCGCCGAGGAGGAGAGAGGGCACGTGGACGCCGAGCTGACCAACAGGAGCCGGGACGCGATCAACACGGCCACCAACCGGGCCGTGTCGGAGGGACACCCGGACCTGACCCCCGCGCATCTGCTGCTGGCGCTGCTCGAGGGCCAGGACAACGAGAACATCATCGACCTGCTGGCCGCCGTCGAGGCGGACCAGGCCGTCGTACGCTCCGGCGCCGAGCGGCTGCTCGGCGCGCTGCCCAGCGTGACCGGGTCCACCGTCGCGCCGCCGCAGCCCAACAGGGAGATGCTCGCCGTCATCGCGGACGCCGCGCGGCGCGCCAAGGAGCTGGGCGACGACTACCTCTCCACCGAGCACCTGCTCATCGGCATCGCCGCCAAGGGCGGTCACGCGGGCGAGCTGCTCGAGCGGCAGGGCGCGAACGCGTCCAAGCTGCTGAACGCGTTCGAGAAGACCAGGGGAGGGCGCCGGGTGACCACACCCGACCCGGAGGGCCAGTACAAGGCCCTGGAGAAGTTCGGCACCGATTTCACGGCTGCGGCCCGCGAGGGCAAGCTGGACCCGGTCATCGGCCGGGACCAGGAGATCCGCCGTGTCGTGCAGGTGCTGTCACGGCGTACGAAGAACAACCCCGTGCTCATCGGCGAGCCCGGCGTCGGCAAGACCGCTGTCGTCGAGGGGCTGGCCCAGCGCATCGTGAAGGGCGACGTTCCCGAGTCGCTGCGCGACAAGCGGCTGGTCGCCCTCGACCTGGGCGCGATGGTCGCCGGAGCGAAGTACCGCGGTGAGTTCGAGGAGCGGCTGAAGACCGTCCTGGCCGAGATCAAGGCCAGCGACGGGCAGATCATCACCTTCATCGACGAGCTCCACACGGTCGTCGGCGCGGGTGCGGGCGGCGACTCCGCCATGGACGCCGGCAACATGCTCAAGCCCATGCTGGCCCGCGGCGAGCTGCGCATGGTCGGCGCGACGACGCTCGACGAGTACCGCGAGCGGATCGAGAAGGACCCGGCGCTGGAACGGCGCTTCCAGCAGGTGCTGGTCGCCGAGCCGACCGTCGAGGACACCATCGCGATCCTGCGCGGACTCAAGGGCCGCTACGAGGCCCACCACAAGGTGCAGATCAACGACTCGGCGCTGGTCGCCGCCGCGACCCTGTCCGACCGGTACATCACCTCCCGCTTCCTCCCCGACAAGGCCATCGACCTGGTCGACGAGTCCGCCTCCCGGCTCCGTATGGAGATCGACTCCTCGCCCGTCGAGATCGACGAGCTCCAGCGCGCGGTCGACCGGCTGAAGATGGAGGAGCTCGCCCTCTCCAAGGAGACCGACCAGGCGAGCAAGGAGCGCCTGGAGAAGCTCCGCCGCGACCTCGCCGACAAGGAGGAGGAGCTGCGCGGCCTCACTGCCCGGTGGGAGAAGGAGAAGCAGTCCCTCAACCGTGTCGGTGAGCTGAAGGAACAGCTCGACGCACTGCGCGGCCAGGCCGAGCGCGCTCAGCGCGACGGTGACTTCGACACCGCCTCCAAGCTGCTCTACGGGGAGATCCCGACCCTGGAGCGGGAGCTGGAGGCCGCCACCGAGGCCGAGGCCCAGCAGGAAGCGTCGAGGAACACCATGGTCAAGGAGGAGGTCGGCCCGGACGACATCGCCGACGTCGTCGCCGCCTGGACCGGGATCCCGGCGGGGCGCCTCCTCGAGGGCGAGACGCAGAAGCTGCTGCGCATGGAGGAGGAGCTCGGCAAGCGCCTGATCGGCCAGACCGAGGCGGTACGGGCCGTGTCCGACGCCGTCCGCAGGTCGCGGGCGGGTGTCGCCGACCCCGACCGGCCCACCGGTTCCTTCCTCTTCCTCGGTCCGACCGGTGTCGGCAAGACCGAGCTGGCGAAGGCCCTCGCGGACTTCCTCTTCGACGACGAGCGGGCGATGGTCCGTATCGACATGAGCGAGTACAGCGAGAAGCACTCCGTCGCCCGCCTGGTCGGAGCGCCCCCCGGCTATGTCGGCTACGAGGAGGGCGGTCAGCTGACCGAGGCGGTGCGCCGCCGCCCGTACAGCGTGATCCTGCTGGACGAGGTGGAGAAGGCCCATCCCGAGGTCTTCGACATCCTGCTCCAGGTCCTCGACGACGGCCGGCTGACCGACGGCCAGGGCCGGACGGTGGACTTCCGCAACACCATCCTGATCCTGACGTCGAACCTGGGCAGCCAGTACCTGGTCGACCCGCTGACCGGCGAGGAGGAGAAGAAGCAGCAGGTCCTGGAGGCGGTGAGGGTCTCCTTCAAGCCGGAGTTCCTCAACCGGCTGGACGATCTGGTGGTCTTCTCGGCCCTGTCGAAGGACGAGCTGTCCCGCATCGCCGAGCTGCAGATCGCCGGCCTCGCCAGGCGCCTGGCCGAACGCCGGCTCATGCTGGACGTCACCCCGGCGGCCCTGGAGTGGCTGGCCGACGAGGGCTACGACCCGGCGTACGGCGCCCGCCCGCTGCGCCGCCTCGTCCAGACCGCGATCGGCGACCGCCTCGCCAAGGAGATCCTCGCGGGCGAGGTGAGGGACGGCGACACGGTCCGCGTGGACCGCTTCGGCGACGAGCTGATCGTCGGCGCGGCGCAGTAGGTGCTCACAGGTCGTAGGCGGTGAGGTGTACGAGGGCGGTGTTCCCGTCCTCGTACACCACGCCGACCTCCACGACGTAGGCGCTCCCGGGCTCGGCCGTGCCGATCGCGGTGCGGTCGAGGTACCAGCAGAGGTCATGCCTGCCCTCGCAGGCCGGAACATCGGTACTGCCTCCCGGAAACGACGAGGTCAGCCACTTCTGGACGTCGGCCCGGGGCATCCGGAACGTGACGGTGCAGGTCGTGTCCGGCCGGACTTCCACGTCACAGTGCCCGTCGGTGGCACCCTCGGGCAGCCCGCCCCCGGCGTAGTCCAGCGCCTCCGCGCAGGAAACCTTCTGTTTCTCGCTGAGGGTGGGGTTCTGCAGCCAGGCCACAAAGCTCCAGACCAGCCACCCTACGAACACCAGTGGTAACGCCAGAATCGCCATCAGGATTCGGAAATTCGTTCGTCCCGGCATGGCCCGGATCATGTCAGCTCGCAGCGGATCACCGTCGGCGGGTCTTGCCATCACCCTCCCGGGATGGGGGAGGATGAGAGAACCGCTATGAAGGGAAATCCACGGTGAGCATCGACCCGTCCTCGATTCCGAATTTCGGGGCGCAGCCCAACCCGCAGCCGTCGGGCCCCGCGGGTCCCGTCGTTCCTGACCAGGACCTGGTCAAGCAGCTTCTCGACCAGATGGAGCTGAAGTACGTCGTGGACGACGAGGGCGACCTCGCCGCGCCGTGGGAGGACTTCCGCACGTACTTCATGTTCCGTGGCGAGGGCGACCAGCAGGTCTTCTCGGTGCGGACCTTCTACGACCGCCCGCACGCCATCGACGAGAAGGGCCGACTCCTCGAGGCCGTCGACGACTGGAACCGTCGCACCCTGTGGCCGAAGGTCTACAGCCACACCCAGGACGACGGTACGGTCCGTCTGATCGGCGAGGCCCAGATGCTGATCGGCACAGGTGTCAGCCTTGAGCACTTTGTGTCGTCGACGGTCAGCTGGGTGCGCGCATCGGTCGAATTCGACCGCTGGCTCGTCGAGGAGCTCGGTCTGGAGAAGGACCTGGAGTCCTCGGACGACGAGGGTGACGACGAGGACTGAGCCTCTACCGGCCTCTCTGCGGAGGGCGGCGGTCACCATGACCGCCGCCCTCCGGCGCGTCCGTGTCCGGCGAGGGTCGGAGGCGGGATACGGCGTTCTCCAGTACGAACATCTTTGTGCCGACGTGAACGTGTGACCACCTGCGGAATGTCACCCGTATGCCGCAAAGCTGGCCCGACAGGACTCTCGTTGTCTCAGTTATGACAACAGTGAAGTTCCATCCGTGGCGGGCGACCGGGCGTGCGGACGCTGTCGGCGCCGACACCACCCGGCTCGGGGAGTGGATCTTCGTCCCCGGCTCGCGCTGCCTCTCCGGGGGCACTGCCGACGCCTATGTCCAGCGCGGTGATCGGCGGGTTTCGCTGGAGTACTGCTCCTCGCCGCTGGAGGAATTCCTCAAGGCGATGGACCGGATCCAGGCCGACTTCGGTCGCAGGTGCGACAGCACCGGGCCGGCCGTCGCGCTGCGCGACCGAGCCCGGCAGGACGATCATGCATAAGAGGACGGATCTCTTCCTTTACTCCAGTGCCCCGACGTACGACGTCCCGACGTACGACGTCCCGACGTACGACGTCCCGACGTACGAAGTCCCGCCACGCGAAGGCGTGGGCGAAACCTGGCCGGACTTCGCCGGTGAGCCGTACGGCGAGCCGGCCACCGGGGAGAGTCCTCTTTTCGCAACAGGTCGCGGTGTCATCCCGGACCACTTCGGCGTCGTCCCCGAACAGTGGAGTCCCGAAGCGGAGCTGGCACGACTCCTGCGGGCCGAGACACACGGCTACGCGCCGATGACGGACGTGGCGGACGTCGCGCCGCTGACTCCGCCCGTTCCCCCGAAGCCGCCCGTGCCGCCCACGCTGCCCCGGGACGCCACACAGACCGAGGGCGGGGCCTGGGGCCACCGACGGCCGCCCCGCAGGCGCAGCGGGACCGTTTCTCCGGTGCGGACCCTCAGCATCTCGGTCGCCGCGCTCGCCGCCGTCATCGCCGCCATGGTGGGCGTTCTCAGCGGCATGGTCTCGTACGAGCCGCTCCGGAACATCGCCATCCCGGCCGTGCCGACACCCCTGACCCGCTGGTGGCCGCTGCTCGTCTACGGAACGTGGATGGTCGCGTCCCTGTCGATCCTGCGCGCCACGCTGCACCAGCGGCGGGCGACACACTCCTGGTACACCGTCCTGGGGTCCTCGGCCGTCGCCATCGCCGTCAACGTGAGCCAGGCCCCGCCCACCCTGACCGGTGCAGCGGCCGCCGCCCTCCCCCCGCTCGCGGCGCTCGCCTGCTTCCAGCAGCTCGTCCGGCAGATCACCCTCACCAGGCCGCCCCGGCAGGGCCTGCCTCGCCTGCCACGCCACCGCGGCGCCCCGAACAGACGCTGACCGTGGCCTCGTCGGCCGGCCGGAGGGCCTCCCCCCACGGAAAGACCCTCCGGCCGTGTACCGGGCACCGACCCCGGCGGGCATCACTTCCGCAGCTTGGACAGCCTTTCGATGGCTTCTTCCAGCACACTCTTCCGCTTGCAGAACGCGAACCGCACGAAGGGCGCGCCCTCCTCGCGGTGGTCGTAGAAGACCGCGTTGGGAATCGCGACGACACCGCAGCGCTCCGGCAGTGCGCGGCAGAAGGCGAAGCCGTCACACGGGGCCGTCGGTGTCGGGGAAGCCCTGCCCCAGATTGATCGAGCCGGTGCGTACGGCCAGCGCGGACATCTCGGCGAAGATCGTCGTTCCGAACTCCGCCAGATGGCGGCCGAGCAGCGGGCGTCGTTCCGTCGTCATGGCGGTCATCCTGCGCAAAGCTCTGGACTTCCTCAAGTGCGCTTTGAGATACGTGCCGCACGGGGATCCCCCAGTCACGGAACAACGGGGGATGAAGATCATGGGAGATGCTCCGGTCGCTGTGGTGCTGGTGGTGCTGGGGGCGGTGTGCCTGGTGGGCGCGGTCCTCCGTGTGGCGTCCTGGTTCTCCGGCGGGGGAGACGGCACATCCTCGTCGGGCGGCAGTTGGTGGGCGGGGGACGGCGGTTCGTCCTCGTCGTCCTCCTCCTGCTCCAGCTCGTCCTGCGGGGGCGGCTGCGGAGGCGGCGGCGACTGAGCCGACGGCAACTGGCCAGGCGTCAGCGTGCGTCATCTGTACGACTGAAGGGGGAAGGCGATGAACATTGTGATCATCGTGGTGGTGCTGCTGGTGTTGGGGATCGCGGTTGTCGCGATCATCAATGCCGCGCGGAGCGAAAAGAGCCGAGGCCGGCGTTCGCGGGGCAGCCGCGGCGGCGGCTCGTGGGCCGACGGAGGCGACGCGGGCGGCAGTTCCTGCGGCGGCTCGTCCTCCTCGTGCTCCAGCTCGTCCTGTGGTTCCTCCTGCGGGGGCGGTTGTGGCGGAGGCGGGGGCGACTGAGCCGGTGCGGCCGATTCGCTCCTTTGTGCGCCCGGCGGTCGAACCACCGCCGGGCGCCTTCATGTCCGCGCCCCGGTTGAACAGTTGAACCGTCTGGCCCCCGACGGGATGGAAACCACGTCAACTTGGGTAAAAACTCTATGAGCGCCGCGCACTTCATGATTCCCTCGCTGTTGAGACAACGAGTCTTCGAACCTCAGGCGGGCCCGCAGGCCGGCCCCCTGATCCTCTCCTCGCGCCGGGGTGTTCCCGGTTCAGCCGCCAGATGTGTGTTTGCGGAGCCCACCCATGCTCACGACCCTCAAGACTGCCTATTCCGACACGCGTGCCGCCGATCTCGCCTGGGCGCTCGGCCGGGACCCGCTCCCCGCTCTTGCCGTACTCGACCTCGAACTGTCCGACGCGAAGGTGCAGTTGCGCCTCCTCGGCGCTTCGCACCAAGTGCTGCTGGAGGAGGACCGGGGTACCTGTTCCGAGACCGTCGCGTGCATGCCCGGCAGCAGCACGCCACTGCCGCTCGGGGTGGCCAAACGGGTGGGGGATTGGGAGTACGAGTTCGCGGCGCGCGTCGAGAGTCTGCCGGACGGCTCCTTCGCGGGCCGTGCGCAGGAGCTGCTCGCGCTGGTGGCCGACCATCCGAACGGCCTTGCCGGTGCGTTCCCAGGGAGCCCGTACGCCTTCACCGCGATGCTCGCACACCGGTACGAAGGTCAGGTGTGGTGGCGTACCTGGCACGCGTATCCGCAGGACAGTCAGCTGGTGGTGACCCGTACGCGGGTCGGAGTGCGGACGCCCGCCGCGCTCTGAGGCCCGAACCGCTGCCCGGCGCGCTCTGAGGCCCGAACCGCTGCCCGGCGCAGTCCCCCGAGCTCTCGGCTTCTCCCCCGAGCTCTCGGCTTCGCTCGAGCAGGGGGGACCCCCATGAGCAGGGGGGACCCCCATGAGCAGGGGGGCGCCCCAGTTGAACCCTTGTGGGTGACAGGGCGCGAGGGTGCGGTGACGTAGCGTGCCAACATGATCGAACCGTACGGGCCTGTCGTGTCCCGTGACGTCATGCCGCCGCCGGAGCCGCCGGAGCCGCCGGAGCCGCCGCGGCGCGTGGCGCGGCTTCCCGTGCGCGCGCGGACGGGCCGACTGCTCGTCCTTGCCACGGTCTTCGTCTGCGCTGCCTGCGGCCTCGTCTATGAACTCGAACTCGTCGCCCTCGCGTCGTACTTGATCGGCGACTCGGTCACCCAGGCGTCGGTCGTGCTGTCCGTGATGGTCTTCGCCATGGGCGTCGGCTCCCTGCTCGCCAAACGGCTGCGCTGCCGGGCCGCGGTCGGCTTCTGCCTCGTGGAGGCGGTGCTCGCACTGATCGGTGGCTGCTCCGCGATGGTGCTGTACGCCTCCTTCGCCTGGTTCGGCGGCGCGCGGTATGCGCTCGTCGCCTTCTCGCTGGCCATCGGGGTGCTCATCGGCGCCGAGATGCCGCTGCTGATGACGCTCATCCAGCGGGTCTCCCGGCAGGACGCGGGCGGCACGGTCGCCGATCTGTTCGCCGCGGACTATGTGGGTGCCCTGGTCGGCGGCCTGGCGTTCCCCTTTCTGCTGCTGCCCCGGCTGGGCCAGCTCACCGGCGCGCTGCTCACCGGCGCCGTGAACGCGGCGGTCGGCGGAGCGCTGGTGCTCTGGCTGTTCCGACGGGACCTGTCGGTACGGTCCCGGTGGCTGCTGCTCGCCGTGAGTCTCGCCGTCGTCTCCGTCCTCGCCGTCACCGTCGTGTTCGTCGACGACTTCGAGCGGGCGGCCCGACGCGCCGTGTACGGGGCGCAGGTACGGGTCGCGGTGCAGACCGGCGTGCAGGAGGTCGTCCTCACCGGCACACCGGGGCGAGGGCCGGTCGACCTGTACCTCGACGGGCGGCTCCGGGTCAGCGGACGCGACGAGCAGCGGTACCACGAGGCACTGGTCCACCCGGCGATGGCCGGGCGGCACGCGCGTGTGCTGATCCTCGGCGGCGGTGACGGACTCGCGGCGCGTGAGGTGCTGACCTACCCGGACGTCCTCAGCGTCACCGTCGTCGAACTCGACCCGTTCGTCGTCCGGCTCGCCCGCACCGATCCGGCACTGTCCGCACTGAACGGGCACGCCTTCCGTGACCATCGGCTGCGGACCGTCACCGGCGACGCGTTCCACTGGCTGCGCGGAGCGGCACGCGGCTCGTACGACGTGGTGATCTCCGATCTGCCCGACCCCGGCATCACGGCCAGCACCAAGCTGTACTCCGAGGAGTTCTACGGGCTCGCCTCGCGTGTCCTCACGGACGGCGGGCGGATCGTGGTGCACGCCGGGCCGCCGGCCGGCCGGCCCCGTACGTACTGGACCGTCGAGGCCACCCTGCGGGCCGCCGGGCTGTACACCCGGCCGTACCGCGTCACCGGCCGCGTCTCCGGCTTCACCGGCGGCCCCGACCGCGACCCCTCCCCGGACGGCTCCGCCGCCCCCCGCGACTGGGGATTCGTCCTGGCCGCCCGTACGCCCCCGCGTCTGGACCTCGGTGCCGGAACGCGTCGCCCGCGTCTGCTCACCGCGGCCGCGCTCCGGGCGGGCGCGGCCGACGTGGAGCGCCTCCGGGTCACCGGGCTGCCCCCGTCGACGCTGGTCCATCCTCGGTACACAGGGTGAATCCGCGCGCAGGTGGGTGCATGGCGGGCGGGCATGAGTAGGCTCGTTCTCCATGGAGCACGAGGTCTTCGTTCCGGTTTCCGCCCAGGCCCTTCGCGAGGTGCTGCGCGACCCTGCCCGGGTGGCCCGCTGCGTGCCGGGGCTCCAACAGGACGTCGGCGGGGCGCCCGTCTCCGGCCGGCTGAAGGTCCGTGTCGACGGTCACACGATCACATACCGCGGCACCCTCCACCTCGCGGAGCAGGACGGCGGCTTCGCGGTCGAGTGCGAGGGCACGGAAGTCCGTGGTACGGGCTCGGTCAAGGTGACCCTGACGCTGCGCCTGACCCCGGCGGACCACGGCACCGAGCTCGCCTTCAAGGGCACGGCTCAAGCCGAGGGACGCCTCGCCGACTTCAGCCCGACATCGACCCTCACCGCGGCCCACCGCCTCCTGAACCGCTGCTCGGAAGCGCTGGCCGCGGAGGCCGGCGGCACGCCCGCCGAGGGCCGCTCCACCGGGGAGGGCGGCCCGTACGAGGCCGACTCCGGGGCGCCGGGAGCCGACGAGCCGGACGCCGACGGCGCGCTCGGCGCCGATGCGTCCGACACGGCCGCCGATTCCCGGCTCGACGACGACGCCCTCTTCGAGGGCGACGAGCCCGTTTCGCCGCTCGCCCCGCCGGCCGACGACGAGCTGGACCTGCCCGCCGAAGCAGCGCACGCGCGGCGCACGATGATCGGGCGCAGCGCGGAGGAGGTCGATCACGCTCCGCCGCGCGGGCGGTACGCGCCGGTGCCCGCGCCCGCCACCGCGTCCGCCAAGGCGGCGCTGCGCTGGGCCGCTCCCGCCGCCGCACTCGCGGTCGCGTCGGCCGTGGTGCTCGGACGTGCACTGCGTCGCCGCAAGTAGTGTCGGGGGCGTGAGTACCGAAGAGCAGAACAGCGGCACAGGCGTCCGGCTCGTGGCCGGGGACGCCGAGTTGACGGTGCACCCGGAGAACGGCTGCCGTATCGGCAGCCTGCGCATCGGCGGCACGGAGGTGCTGCGGCAGGGAGAGCACTACGGCAGCTTTCCGATGGTTCCGTGGTGCGGCCGGATGGAGAACGGCCAGTTCCGTACCGGCGGGGTGTGCCACCAGCTGCCGCTGAACGCGGCCCCGCACGCCATCCACGGGACCGCTCGCGACGCGGCCTGGCGTACGGCCCTCCCCCGAGCTCTCGGCTCCTCCCCCAAGCTCTCGGCTCCTCCCCCGAGCTCCAGGCTTCGCTCGAGCGGGGGGCACACCCATGAGCAGGGGGGACCCGCATGCGCAGGGGGAGAGACGGAGGCCGTCTTCACGCACGATCTGGCCGACCCCTGGCCGTACACCGGCCGGGTCACCCAGATCTTCGAGCTCGAGCCGGACCGGCTCACCATCCGGCTCGGCATCGAGACGTACGACGACTCGTTCCCGGCCCAGGCCGGCTGGCATCCCTGGTTCCTGCGCAACCTGGGCGCCGGCGGCGAGGACGTGCGGCTCGACTTCGCGCCCACCTGGCAGGAGGAGCGTGGGGCCGACCATCTCCCCACCGGGCGGCGAATCCAGCCGGGGCCCGGACCGTGGGACGACTGCTTCGGCATGGAGGACGGGGTCGACGTCACCCTGACCTGGCCCGGGCAGCTGGAGCTGAAGGTGACCGCCGGCACCGAATGGGTCGTGATCTACGACGAACAGCCCGAAGCGGTGTGTGTCGAACCGCAGTCGGGGCCGCCGAACGGCATCAACACCCTTCCGCGCCTGGTCACCCCCATCGATCCGCTGGAGCTGGCGACGACCTGGAGCTGGCGGCGGCTTTAGGGGGTGTCGGATGGATCGCCGTGGAGGATGGAGCGCCCGCCGCGGAGCGGCTGATGTCTCGTGGTGCCGTGCATCGCAAGGCGGAGGAGGGAGTCCATGCGGTGGGGGCACCTCCCAGCGGTAGCTGGGGGACATCGGCGACTGACGACAACGCCGCGAGGCGCGGTGCCGGACGCCGCGACGCCGCGGAGATCCATCGGACACCCCCTAAGCTGGCGCATATGAGCGACGTACGTGGTGAGCTGCTTCAGCAGATCAAGAACAAGGCTGTGGTGCACGGCAAGGTGACCCTCTCCTCCGGCAAGGAAGCCGATTACTACATCGACCTTCGCCGGATCACCCTGGACGGCACGGCCGCCCCGCTGGTCGGCCAGGTGATGCTGGATGTCACCGCAGACCTGGACTTCGACGCCGTCGGCGGTCTCACCCTCGGTGCCGACCCGGTCGCGACGTCGATGCTGCACGCCTCCGCCGCGCGCGGGAAGACCCTGGACGCCTTCGTCGTACGCAAGGCGCAGAAGGCCCACGGCATGCAGCGTCGTATCGAGGGCACGGACATCAAGGGCCGCCGCGTCCTGGTCGTCGAGGACACCTCCACCACCGGCGGCTCGCCGCTGACCGCCGTCGAGGCGTGCCGCGAGGCGGGCGCCGAGGTCGTCGCGGTGGCGACGATCGTCGACCGGGGTGCCGCGGACGCCATCGCGGAGGCCGGTCTGCCGTACATCACCGCATACACGCTGGATGATCTCGACCTCGCCTGACATGGTCTGACCTGCGGTTTTCATCCAGTCTCTCCTTGTTTCACGTGAAACGGGGAGAGTCTGGAAAGATAGGCGCGACGATGACGTCGCCCCCAGGTCAGGGCCCGTAATTCGCCCACCCGCATTTCACAAGGAGCGGACACATGCCCATCGCAACCCCCGAGGTCTACAACGAGATGCTCGACCGGGCGAAGGCAGGCAAGTTCGCCTACCCGGCCATCAACGTGACCTCGTCCCAGACCCTGCACGCTGCGCTGCGCGGCTTCGCGGAGGCCGAGAGCGACGGCATCATCCAGATCTCCACCGGTGGCGCGGAGTTCCTGGGCGGCCAGCACAGCAAGGACATGGTGACCGGCGCGGTCGCGCTCGCCGAGTTCGCGCACATCGTCGCCGAGAAGTACGACATCAACGTCGCGCTGCACACCGACCACTGCCCGAAGGACAAGCTGGACGGCTACGTCCGCCCGCTGCTCGCCATCTCCGAGGAGCGCGTCGCCAAGGGTCAGAACCCGCTGTTCCAGTCGCACATGTGGGACGGCTCCGCCGAGACCCTGGCCGACAACCTGGCCATCGCCCAGGAGTTGCTGCCGCGCGCCGCCGCCGCGAAGATCATCCTCGAGGTCGAGATCACCCCGACCGGTGGCGAGGAGGACGGCGTCTCCCACGAGATCAACGACGAGCTGTACACCACCGTCGAGGACGCCATCCGCACCGCCGAGGCGCTGGGCCTGGGCGAGAAGGGCCGCTACCTGCTGGCCGCCTCCTTCGGAAACGTCCACGGTGTCTACAAGCCGGGCAACGTCGTGCTCCGCCCCGAGCTGCTGAAGGACCTCCAGGAAGGCGTCGCCGCGAAGTTCGGCAAGGCCGGCCCCTTCGACTTCGTCTTCCACGGTGGCTCCGGCTCCTCGGAGGACGAGATCCGCACCGCGCTGGAGAACGGCGTCGTCAAGATGAACATCGACACCGACACCCAGTACGCCTTCACGCGTCCGGTCGCGGACCACATGTTCCGCAACTACGACGGTGTGCTGAAGGTCGACGGCGAGGTCGGCTCCAAGAAGCACTACGACCCGCGCAGCTGGGGCAAGCTGGCCGAGGCGGGCATGGCCGCGCGCGTCGTCGAGGCGTGCGCGAACCTGCGCTCCACGGGCACCCGCCTGAAGTAGGCGCTCCCGGTCGCCCGGGCCCGGCACGCTCCCTGTGTGCCGGGCCCGGGACGTTTCCGGGTGCACCCTGGCCCCCGTCCGTCGGGGATGCCGCCCTCCGCGCGGGGTGGGATCACCCGGTGCGGCCGTCCTGCGCCAGGTGGGCCCGGATGTCCGTCCTCAAGCTGGGGGTGCCCCAGGCCGGGCTTGTCGGTTGCCGTCCTCCGGGCCGGGGCCTGCGTGGCGGTGCTCGCTCGTCCGGTGAACCGGTGCGCCGGATGGGCTGGATCGTGCCGTGGCCGGAGGGCGCGTATGCGGGGATGATCGGCGTATGACGGAAGCCGTGTACGGCGAAGTCCGCCTCGCGTCCGCGACCGGGCGGTGGGTGGTGCTCACGACCGTGCTCGGGTCCGCCATGGTGCTGCTGGACTCCACCGTCGTCAATGTCGCGCTGCCCCACATCGGGGCCGATCTCAACGCCGACCTGGCCGTCCTCCAGTGGACCGTCAACGCCTACATGCTCACGCTCGCGGGGCTGATCCTGCTGGGCGGGTCGCTGGGGGACCGGTACGGGCGGCGGCGGGTGTTCGTGATCGGTGTGGTGTGGTTCGCCGCGGCCTCGTTGGCGTGCGGGCTGGCCCCCAACGCGCCGGTACTCGTCGCGGCGCGGGCCCTCCAGGGTGTCGGGGGTGCGCTGCTGACGCCCGGCTCGCTGGCGCTGATCCAGGCGAGCTTCCGGCCGGGCGACCGGGCCCGCGCGGTCGGCGTGTGGTCGGGTCTGGGCGGGGTCGGCGCCGCGGTGGGGCCGTTCCTCGGCGGCTGGCTGGTCGACGGCCCCGGCTGGCGTTGGGTGTTCCTGCTGAACGTTCCGCTGGCCGCGGTCTGTGTGCCGGTCGCCCTGCGGCGGGTGCCGGAGTCCTGGGACCCCGCGGCGCACGGCCGCTTCGACGTCCTCGGTGCCGTGCTCGGTGCGCTCGCGCTGGCGCTGGTGACGTACGGGCTGATCGAGGCGGAGCCCTGGCCCGCGGTCGGCGGGGCCCTTCTGGGCGCGGTGTTCCGGGTCGTGGAGCATCGTGTGCCGGATCCGATGCTGCCGCCGTCGATCTTCGCGTCCCGGCTGTTCACCGCGGTCAATCTGGTGACGCTGTGCGTCTACGCGGCCTTCAGCGGCTTCTTCTTCCTGGCCGCGCTCCAGCTCCAGGTGGTCTCCGGGTACTCCGCGCTCGGCGCGGGCGCCGCCCTGCTGCCCACGACGGTGCTGATGCTGCTGCTGTCGGCGAAGTCCGGCGAGCTGGGGGAGCACATCGGCCCACGCATTCCGCTCACCGTGGGCCCCTTGCTGTGCGCGGCCGGGATGCTGCTGATGGTGCGGGTCGGCCCGAACGCCTCGTACGTACGGGACGTACTGCCCGCGATGGTGGTGCTGGGCCTCGGCATGGTGACCGTGGTCGCGCCGCTCACCGCCACCGTCCTGAACTCCGTGTCCGCCTCCAGGGCCGGGCTGGCCAGCGGTGTCAACAACGCGGCGGCCCGCGCGGCCGGTCTGCTCGCGGTGGCGGCGCTGCCCTTGCTGGCCGGGATGGGCCCGGAGGCGTACCGTTCGGCGACCGAGTTCGAGGCGACCTTCCGGCGGGCGATGCCGATGTGCGCGGGGCTGCTGGTCCTGGGCGCGCTGTTGGCCTGGACGACGGTACGTACCCCCCGGGCGCCCGCCTGCCACCCCGAGTGCAAGGTGCACTGCGGGGTGGGCGCGCCTCCGCTGGACCCGGGCGAGCGGGACACCCCCACGGTCTCCGGGCGCGACGATCAGGGCCCGGCCGCCGACCTGTGAGACCGGCCCGGCATCGGCCGGCGCAGCGCGCGTCGGGTCGCCGCCGCTACTGCTTGAGCTCGGCGTACGCCTCGGCGCTGCTGTCCTTGAGGAACTGCCAGCAGCGCGCCTCTTCCTCGGGCTCCTTGATCGCGCCGGCCGCGCGCGCCAGCGCCGCCAGGCAGCGCAGGAAGCCGCGATTGCCGCGGTGCTCCCACGGCACGGGGCCGTGCCCCTTCCAGCCGTTACGGCGCAGGGCGTCCAGGCCGCGGTGGTAACCCGTACGGGCGTAGGCGTACGACTCGACATACCGGCTGGCCGCGTAGGCGTCGTCCGCCAGCATCGCCCAGGCGAGGCAGAACGCCGGGAATTCGGCGGCCACCTGAGTCGGCGAGGCCGATTCCTCCGCCAGCATTCGGTAGGGCTGCTCATCCTCCGGGAGCAGGGTCGGTTCGGGGCCGTCGAGAAGGTTCTTGTGAATCGCCATGCAGGCAGTCTGTCACCCGGCGCTCGGCGTTGCCCGGCAGGAGTTCGACCGGGGAAGGCCCGGGCGCTCCGCGTTGCGGCGGGACGCCCGGGACGTCGTGATGTGTCGTGGTCGGGGATTCCGCTGCGCAATTCGGCTGAGCAGCAGAGACCGGCTACGAGGGCAGCGCCCGTGGCCTCGTTGTCGCAGGTCGCGGTCCGCGCGTCGGAACCACCCGGGAATTGCGCAGCAGAGTCGTCGGGAAGGAACGGGCCGGTGACCGCCGTGGCCTGCGGCAGCACCCGGTGATGAGGGCCCGGTACCCCAGCTCCTCCCTCCGCGGCCAGGCCCGGAGGGAGGGGCGTACATCACAGGGTCGGGTCTTTCACCAGCCGCTTATGATGCCCGTGGGGACCGGGGCTCCGAAGCCGGAAAGGAAGGGGCGGACCGCTACCCGGACATATCGAGGAGACAGCGATGTCGCAGTACCCCGATGCCCCCGGAGGCGGTTCGGTGACCCCGAACCTCGACTTCGCGGGCACCACCCCGTACGAGGACTACGTCCAGGCGGACGTTCTCACCCACCTCCAGCACCCCCTCTCCGACGATCCCGGTGAGATGGTCTTCCTGGTGACGACCCAGGTCATGGAGCTGTGGTTCACGGTTCTCGTCCACGAGTGGGAGACCGCCACCCAGGCCCTGCGCAGCGACGACCTTCCGGTCGCCATGGCCGCGTTGAAGCGTTCCGTCCGTGAGCTGGAGGCGCTGAACGCCTCCTGGAAGCCGCTGGGCCAGCTCACCCCCGCGCAGTTCAACTCCTACCGCGGTGCTCTCGGCGAGGGCTCGGGCTTCCAGTCGGCGATGTACCGGCGCATGGAGTTCCTGCTCGGCGAGAAGTCGGCGTCGATGCTGGTGCCGCACCGAGGCGCTCCGCGTGTCCACGCGGAGCTGGAGAAGGCGCTGCAGGAGCCGAGTCTGTACGACGAGGTGCTGCGGCTCCTCGCCCGCCGCGGGTACGCCGTCCCCGCCGCCGTGCTCGGCCGGGACGTCACGCAGAAGTACGAGCCGTCGCCCGAGGTCGAGGCGATCTGGACGGAGCTCTACGCCGGTGACCAGGACAACGACCTGGTCCGGCTCGGCGAGGCGCTGACCGACGTCGGCGAGCTGGTGTGGCGCTGGCGCAACGACCATCTGGTCGCCACCCGCCGCGCGATGGGCGCCAAGGCCGGCACCGGCGGCTCCGCCGGGGTCGCCTGGCTGGAGAAGCGCGCCGCGAAGAACGTCTTCCCCGAGCTGTGGACGGCGCGCAGCCATGTCTGAACTCGCCACTGAACTCGCCCTCATAGCCGCCAAGCGCGACGAGAACGACGAACTGCGCGCGAAGCGCGACGAGTTCGTCCTCGACACCACGGTCTACCTCGACGGCAACTCCCTCGGCGCACTGCCGAAGGCCGTCCCCGGCAGGCTCGCGGATGTCGTCGCCCGCGAATGGGGCGAGCTGCGCATACGTTCCTGGGACGAGAGCGGCTGGTGGACCGCGCCCGAGCGGATCGGCGACCGGATCGCCCCGCTCGTGGGCGCCGCGCCCGGCCGGATCGTGGTCGGCGACTCGACCAGCGTCAATGTCTTCAAGGCCCTGGTCGCCGCGGTCCGCCTGGCTCCGGACACCCGGGACGAGATCCTGGTCGACGCCACCACGTTCCCCACGGACGGCTACATCGCCGAGTCCGCGGCCCGGATGACCGGCCGCACCCTGCGCGCGGTCGAGCCGGGCGAGGTCGCCTCGGCCGTCGGCCCGCGCACCGCCGCCGTGCTGGTCAACCACGTCGACTACCGCTCCGGCCGTCTCCACGACCTGCCCGGCATCACCGCCGCCGTGCACGCCGCGGGTGCCCTGGCCGTCTGGGACCTCTGCCACAGTGCGGGTGCCCTGCCGGTCGGCCTGGACGAACACGGGGTCGACTTCGCGGTCGGCTGCACCTACAAGTACCTCAACGGCGGCCCCGGTTCGCCCGCGTACCTGTACGTACGGAGCGAGCACCAGGCGTCCTTCGACTCCCCGCTGCCCGGCTGGAACTCGCATGCCGACCCCTTCGGCATGACCCCCGGCTACGCCCCCGCCGACGGCGCCCTGCGCGGCCGTGTCGGCACCCCCGACATCCTGTCGATGCTCGCGCTGGAAGCGGCCCTCGGGGTGTGGGACGGCGTCTCGATCGAGTCCGTCCGGGCGAAGAGCCTGGCCCTGACGGACTTCTTCCTGGAGTGCGTCGCGGCGTACGTCCCGGAGGGCCGGGTCACCTCGGTCACCCCGGCCGCACACGCCGAACGGGGCAGCCAGGTGGCACTGCGCTGTTCCCCCGAGCTCTCGGCTTCGCTCGAGCAGGGAGGTACCCCCAACGCGGGCGAGGTGATGCGCCGGCTGATCGCGCGCGGTGTGGTCGGCGACTTCCGCCGCCCGGATGTGCTGCGGTTCGGTTTCACACCGCTGTACGTCGGCTTCGCCGACACGGAGCGGGCGGCGAGGGTTCTCGCGGAGGTGCTGGCCGACGTCTCCGGCTGACCGTGCTCTGCCGGACGGGCTCGAACCGAGTCCGTCCGGCGGGAACGAGCCGGAGCGAGGGTGGTAGCGTCCGCGCTGCTGGAACGAATTCCGGTTTGCCGGGGAAAGGTTGGGGCATGTCGGAGCCCGCTCCGGACGACGCGGTCGCACGTGACGCAGCCGAGGAGGCTTCGGCCTTCTCGCATCCGCCCGTGGAGCCCGACGCCACGGCCGCGTATGGCGAACACCCCGACCAGGTCGTCGACTTCTACGCTCCGCGCGGCGGCCGGGGGAGCGCCCCGCTCGTCGTCGTCCTGCACGGCGGCGCGTGGCGCGCGCCCTACGACCGCCGGCACATAACGCCGTTCGCGGGCTTCCTGGCGCGCAACGGCTTCGCCGTCGCCAACATCGAGTACCGACGAGGAAGCGCTCTGCCCCACCAGGGCGAGGGGTCGGCGGCCGGCCGCTGGCCGGAGACGTTCGACGACGTGGCCGCCGCGCTGGACGCGCTGCCGTCGCTCGTCGCGGGCGCGCTTCCGCAGGCCGACCCGCGCCGTACGGTCCTCGCCGGACACTCGGCGGGCGGGCACCTCGCGCTGTGGGCCGCCGCCCGGCACGTACTGCCGAAGGACTCGCGCTGGCGGCTGCCCGCGCCGCCGGCACTGCGCGGTGTCGTCGCGCTCGCGCCGATCGCGGATCTGCGGCTGGCCGCCGAGCGTGGGGTGTGCTCGGGGGCGGCGGTCCAGCTGCTCGGTGGCGAGGGGCCGTTCGCCGAGCGGGCGGGGTACGCCGACCCGGCCGTGCTGCTGCCCACCGGTATCGCCACCACCGTGGTGCAGGGCCGTACCGACATCGTCGTGCCGCAGGAGGTCGCCGAGTCGTACGTCGACGCGGCGGCCAGGGCGGGCGAGACGGTGGGCTGGACGCTGCTGGAGGGGGTCGGCCACTTCCCGCTGATCGACCCGTCCGCGGACGCGTGCGCGGTGGTCGTGGAGGAGCTCGCGCAGCTCGCGTTCTGACGCCGCGTCCTCCTTGAGACGGACGCGGCAGGATCCTCATTGCTGGGGACGACGCCGGATCCGCCGCCTCCTACGGTGAGGGCGTGACCGAGACCAAGACGATGCCACGGAGCCCCGAGTTCCAGCTGGCCATGGGCGCGATCGACGGCCTGCGCCAGGACCTGTTCCATGACGCGTTCGCATACCGCCCGCTGCCGCCGGTCCGTACGGACGGGCCGCTCATCCGGCGGTTGCCGGGCCGGATACGCAAGTACGCGGCCTTCAGGCGCCATGCGCTCGTCGCGACGGTGGCCGCGTTCGTGGTGATCCTCGGCTATGGCCCCGGCCCTGGCTTTGTCCTCGGTGGCGTACTCCCCGCGATGGCGGTGCTGATGACCCTGGCCAGACCGGTCGCCGCCTGGTGGGTGTCGGTGCCGGCCACCGTACTGACCGCCGTCGTTGTCGACCCGTACGGGCTATTCCCCTGGACCCAGGCCGCTTTCCTCGGGCATCTCACGGTACTCGTGATGGTGGCCGCCAGGACCCGGCCGCGTGCCGCCGGCTGGATGTGGCTGCTCACCCTTCTTCTCGGCCTCACCATGGACACCTTCCTCAGCGACGGCTCGGGTTCCGACACCGGACCGATGGCCGTGGTCTCTGCTTTGGCCCTGCTTGTCGTCACCGTCGTCCACACCCGCCGGGAGGCCGATCAGGAGGTCACCGCCCAGCAGACCGTCACCGCGATCGAGCGGGACCGGCGCACGCTCCTCGAGGAGCGCACCACCATCGCCCGCGAGCTGCACGACGTGGTCGCCCACCACATGTCGGTGGTCGCCATCCAGGCGGAGGCCGCGCCCTACCGGGTCGAGAACCCGCCCCCCGAGCTGACGAAGTCCTTCGAGGTCATCCGCGAGAACGCGGTCGCCGCGCTCACCGAACTGCGCCGGGTGCTCGGCGTCGTACGCGCGGAGGACTACGAGGCCCCGGACGCCCCGCAGCCGACCCTCGCCGACCTCGACGCGCTGCTCGCGAACGTCCGGGCGGCCGGCCTCGACGTCGAGACGGCCGTCAACGGCGCGGTACGGGAACTGCCGCAGGGTGTCGGACTGTCCGCCTACCGGATCATCCAGGAGGCGCTGAGCAACACCCTGCGCCACGCGCCCGGTGCGACCGCGCGCGTCGAGATCTCCTACGTCCTGGGCGGCCTGGGCCTGCGTGTCGTCAACGGCCCGCCGACCGGTGATGCCCGGCCGTCACCCGGCGCGGGACACGGGATCACCGGAATGCGTGAGCGTGTGGCGATGCTGGACGGCGAGATGACGGCGGAGGCGACGGCCGAGGGCGGCTACGAGGTCGCCGTCTTCATCACCCTCAGGGGAGAGGCCGCATGACGATCCGTGTCCTGATCGCCGACGACCAGATGATGGTCCGCGAAGGCTTCTCCGTCCTGCTCAACGCGATGCCGGACATCGAGGTGGCCGGCGAGGCGGTGAACGGCCGCGACGCCGTCACCAAGGTCGGCGAGCTCCGCCCCGATGTGGTCCTGATGGACATCCGTATGCCGGAGCTGAACGGCATCGAGGCCACCCGGGAGATCGTCGCCGCCGACGCGGACGCGAAAGTGCTCGTGCTGACCACCTTCGATCTGGACGAGTACGTCTACCAGGCGCTGCGCGCCGGGGCCTCCGGCTTTCTGCTCAAGGACGCCTCGGCCGGCCGGCTCGCCGAGGCGGTGCGGGTGGTGGCAGTCGGTGAGGCACTGCTCGCCCCGTCCGTCACCAGGCGGCTGATCACCGAGTTCTCCCGCCTCGGCACCCCGAAGTCCCCCGCCCGCAGTCAGATCGGGGACCTCACCGAACGGGAGACGGAGGTACTGGTCCTGATCGCCCAGGGCCTGTCCAACGCGGAGATCGCGGACCGCCTCGTCGTCGCCGAATCCACGGTCAAGACCCACGTCAGCCGCATCCTGGTCAAACTCGGCCTGCGTGACCGCACTCAGGCGGCGGTCTTCGCCTACGAGGCCGGACTGGTCACCCCGGGATAGTCCGCGCAACGCGAAGGCGGCCGCCCCCACGAGGGAGCGGCCGCCGATGCCGCGCTGTGCGTCGACGCGAGATCAGTCCTGCTGCGCGCGCGCGGGCAGCGGCTGGAGCTTCATCGTCGTCGCGGTGTTCGTGCCGTACGCGTAGTCCAGCATCTTGGCCGCGTTGGTGAAGCGGTACGAGTCGTTGAGGGTGATGCCGATCACGGTACGGCCGTTACGGGTGGCCGCGAAGACCAGGCACGGACCGGCGGGGGTGTTGGTGCCGGTCTTGAGGCCGACGGCGCCGGTGTAGGAACCGAGCAGCTTGTTCGTGTTGTACCAGGTGTACGTGCGGTTGCCGCTCGGGGTCTTCGTCGAGATGCTCTTCGTCTTGACGGCGGCGGCGAAGTCGCTGTTCTTCATCGCGCTGCGGGCCAGTCGGCCCATGTCGCGCGGGGTGCTGTAGTTCTGGCCCGTCGTGGAGTTGCCGTCGAACGAGTCGAAGTGCGTGTTCTTCATGCCGAGCGAGGCGGCCTTCGCGTTCATCTGGCTGATGAAGTTCGCGACGCGCGCGCGCCGGGTGGTGCCGGTGCCGTAGATGTCCGCGAGCGCGTAGGCCGCGTCGCAGCCCGAGGGCAGCATGAGCGCGTACAGGAGCTGGCGCACGGTGACCTTGTCACCGGTCTTCAGGTCGGCGGTGCTCGCGCCCTTGGCGGCGACGTAGTCGCGGTAGACCTGCAGGACGGTGACCTGCTTGTTCAGGTCGATGCCGGCCTTCTGGGTGACGACCGCGGCCGTCATGATCTTGGTGGTGCTGGCCAGCTGCCGCTTGGTGTCGGCGTTGACCCCCCAAATCGGGGCGCCGTCGGCAGCGTTGAACAGGTAGGCGTTCGTGGAAGTGACGCCCGAGGGGCCGGCGGCGTGGGCCGGGGTCGCCAGCGGCGCGGCCACGACGAGCGCGCTACCGGCGACGACGGTTGCGCCCCACTTGCGGACACCCTTGAACCCGAGTCTCAATGAATGCTCCGTTGGCTGTCTGGACAGGGACAGTGCCACATCCTGAGCTTTGTGGCAAAGGGGCTTCAGTCCTGTACGTAACTCAATACCCGAATAAGCCCCTTTGGAGTGAATTGAGGTGTGATGCCGTGCGGATGTTTCCGGGGAGGTCAGCCGGCGAGGTCGCGTCGGCGCAGGGCCGCCAGGCCGGTCGCGGTCAGGGCAGCCGCCAGCACCGTCAGCAGCAGGACCGGGGTCCAGTCCATCTCCGTGCCCGGCAGCTTCGGCAGATGGCCGAAGGGGGACAGATCCATCACCCACTGCGGGAGCTTCAGTGCCGGCCCGATCCACCCCAGGGCGAGAGCCAGTCCCGCCGCGGCCCAGGAGGCCACGGCGGCCTTCGGGAAGGCGCCGTACAGGAGCACCGTCAGCCCGCCCAGCAGCCAGATCGCCGGGAGCTGCACCAGGCTCGCCCCCAGGACCGCCGGCAGCTCGTGCCCGTAACCGATCGACAGTCCCAGCCCGCCGGCCGTCATGATCAGGGCCGCGCCGCCGAAGGCGATGACCAGGTGGCCGGTGGCCCACCGGATCCGGCCGACCGCGTTGGCCAGCACCGGCTCGGCGCGCTGCGAGGTCTCCTCGCCGTGCAGCCGTAGCACCGAGGCGACGGCATACAGCGCCGCGACCATCCCGAGCATGCCGGTCATCGAGGCGAGGAACGCGCCGGTGAGCCCCGACTGCCCGCCCATCCGCTCGAAGATCGCGCGCGCCTGCTCGTTGTCGCCGACCAGGTCGGCCGCGCCCTCGGTGATTCCGCCGAAGACGATCCCGGCGAGGAGGAAGCCCGTCGTCCAGCCGAGCACGCTGCCCCGCTGGAGCCGCCAGGCCAGTCCGTACGCCGTCGAGAGCCGGCCCTCCGCCGGGCCCGGGCGGGACGGCAGGAAGCTCATGCCGACATCCCGCCGTGCGGTGAGCGCGTAGGCGGCGGCGGCCTGGACGAGGATCGCGACGGCGAGGAGCAGCAGCACCCACCAGCGCTCGCCGGCGAAGGCACGCACGTTCTCCGCCCAGCCGATCGGCGAGAGCCAGGTCAGCACGGACGAACCCTCGTTGGTGGATGCGTCACCCGCCGCCCTCAGCACGAACGCGGCACCGATGACCGCGGCCGTGAGCCCTTTTGCCGCACGCGCGCTCTCGGTGAGCTGCGCGGCGATCGCCGCCGAAGTGGCGAAGACCATGCCGGTCCCGCCGACGGCGAGTCCGAGCGCGAGCGCTCCGCCCGAGCCCTGGCCGGAGAGTCCGGCCGTGACGACGAGGGCGACGGCGGCGTTGGCGACCAGCGCGGTCAGCAGCGCGGCGGTGAGCGGCGCGCGCCGTCCCACCATGGCGGCCGAGAGCAGCTCCTGGCGGCCCGTCTCCTCTTCCTCCCGGGTGTGCCGGACGACGATGACCATGCTCATCACTCCGGTGAGGACGGCGGCGAAGGTGCCGAAGCGCCAGGCGACGAGGCCGCCGAGCGAGTCACCGAACACCGGCCCGTACAGGGACCGCAGTGAGCTGTCGGCGCTCATCGACCGGGCGAGCTCGGCGCGCGCGGCGGGCGTGCCGTACAGGCTTCCCAGCGAGCCGGCGCCGCTGGAGACCATGCCGCCGACGACCAGGACCCAGATCGGCATCATGAGCCGGTCGCGCCGCAGAGCGAGCCTCAGCAGGGTCCCGGTACCGGCCAGTTGCCGGTGCGAGCCGCGGATCGCTGGGGCCGGCATGGACACGGTGGTCATCGCGACATCGCCTCTTCGCGCACATCGTCCTGGTAGTGGCGGAGGAAGAGCTCCTCAAGGGTGGGCGGGGTGCTGGTGAGCGAGCGCACCCCCGACGCGGTGAGCGACCGGAGCACCGCGTCGAGCTTGTCGGTGTCGACCTGGAGCCTGACGCGCCTGTCCTGGACTTGGAGGTCGTGCACACCGGGGAGGCGGGAGAGCCCGTTGGGTGCTCCGGCGAGTTCGGCGGAGACGCTGGTACGGGTCAGATGGCGCAGGTCGGCGAGCGAACCGCTCTCCACGGTCCGTCCCTTGCGGATGATGCTGACCCGGTCGCAGAGGCTCTCGACCTCGCTGAGGATGTGCGAGGACAGCAGGACGGTGGCTCCCCGGTCGCGTGCCTCGGTGACGCACCGCTGGAAGACCTCCTCCATCAGCGGGTCGAGCCCGGAGGTCGGCTCGTCGAGGATGAGCAGATCCGCGTCGGACGCGAAAGCGGCGACCAGGGCGACCTTCTGCCGGTTGCCCTTGGAGTACGTACGCCCCTTCTTGGTGGGGTCCAGCTCGAACCGTTCGATCAGCTCGGCGCGCCGGGCCTTGTCGAGCCCCCCGCGCAGCCGCCCGTGGAGATCGATGACCTCGCCGCCGCTCAGGTTCCGCCACAGCGTCACATCGCCGGGCACGTAGGCCACCCGCCGGTGCAGCTCCACCG
Source organism: Streptomyces sannanensis (assembly GCF_039536205.1). GTDB lineage: Bacteria > Actinomycetota > Actinomycetes > Streptomycetales > Streptomycetaceae > Streptomyces > Streptomyces sannanensis. Next base: position 3,655,272 of record NZ_BAAAYL010000001.1, read on the forward strand.
CATCGGTCCACGGGTCCATGCCGAGCATCCGCGCGGCACCGGAGTCGGAGCGGAGCAGGCCGAGCAGGATCCGGATGGTCGTGGACTTCCCGGAGCCGTTGGGGCCGAGGAAACCGTGGACCTCGCCGGTCTCGACGGCGAGGTCGAGACCGTTCAGCGCGTGCGTCCGGCCGAACGACTTGTGGAGCCCGGCGACACTGATTGCCTTCGTCATGCTTCTGAATCTACGATACTTTCATAATCTTGTGAAGTTAAGGAAGCGTATAAAGTCGGGTGGTGGCGAACGGAGACGAGGTGCCGATGAGTGCTGAAACCGCCCCGCAGGGGCGCGACGAGGAAGCGGTCTCCCGTTTCGTGGAACGCTTCGCGGCCCAGCTGACCGAGGCCGGCATGCAACGGATGGCCTCCCGGGTCTTCGCCGCGCTGCTCGCGTCCGACAGCGGCTCCATGACCTCGGCGGAGCTCGCGGAACAGCTGCGGATCAGCCCGGCGGCCGTCTCCGGCGCGATCAACTACCTCGCCCAGGCGAGCATGGTCAGCCGCGAGAGGGAACCCGGCTCGCGGCGTGACCGCTATGTCCTGCACAACGAGCTCTGGTACGAGACCTTCACCCGCCGCGACCAGTTGCTGACCCGCTGGGAGGGCACGCTCCGCGACGGCGCCGAGACACTGGGGCAGGACACGGCGGCGGGGACACGGGTGGCCGAGACCGCGGCCTTCTTCGAGTTCCTCCAGAAGGAGATGCACGGGATGATGGGCCGCTGGCGGGAGCACCGCGCCGGCCTCGGCCTCTCCTGAGCCGCACTCCGGCCGGGAGCGCCGGCCTCGGCCTCTCCTGAGCCGGCCCGCCCCGCGCGGGGACTCGGCAGGCCCGCGCGGCGTCCGGGGAGACTCGGCCGGCCCGTGCCCCGGCCGGGAAGGGTCAGTCGGCCCGTGCCCCGGCCGGGAGGGTCAGCGCCCACGCCCCCGTCCGTACCGTCCAGGTCCGCCTCCGCACCGGCCCGCGCTCCGGCCCGTAGAGCCGGCCGGGAGGGTCAGTCGGCCCGTGCCCCGGCCGGGAGGGTCAGCGCCCACGCCCCCGTCCGTACCGTCCAGGTCCGCCTCCGCACCGGCCCGCGCTCCGGCCCGTAGAGCCGGCCGGGAGGGTCAGTCGGCCCGTGCCCCGGCCGGGAGGGTCAGCGCCCACGCCCCCGCCCGTACCGTCCAGGTCCGCCTCCGCACCGGCCCGTTCACCAGCGCGTCCGCCCGGTAGCGGAAGGACGGGCCCGAGACGGTCACCTCATGGGCCTTCGCCCGCACCGGATCGGCCGACTGCGGGCGTACGACCACCTCGGCGACGCCGTCCCACGAGTGCACCGACACGTCCTCGACCGCCTGGTCCAGATCGCTGAGCAGCACCCCGTCCGCCTCCACGCGCAGCCGGTGGGGCCGCGCCGGCGCCGCACCCCGTACCGAGGGGGCGGACCGTACCAGGGTGCGTACCAGCGACCGGCAGGCCTTCCAGACGGAGGCCGGGGCCGGAGAAGGCGTCGGCGCCACACCGGTCGGCGCCGGGATGCGCAGCGCGTCCAGCACCACCCCGTCGCTGTCGTCCACCAGTAGATCCAGCTGCCGTACGGTCCCGTCGAGCACGGCCCGCGCCGCCGCCACCGCGCCGGTCGGCACGCCCAGCGAACGGGCCAGCTCCAGCGCCGGCGCGGTGCCCACCGGCACCAGCGACAACGCCCCCTCGCTCAGCTCACGAGCCCGGTGCAGCAGGGTCACCGTGCGCAGCAGCGCCCGGTCGTCGCCGATGACGACGGGCCGTCTGCTTCCCCTGCGGGCGAGGGCCCGGGCGAATTCTTCCGGGCTGTCGGGAAGACAGATTTTCGTCGCCGCGCCCGCGCACAGCACATCTTTCGCGATACGAACGGACTCGCCGTCGGTCCTGCGAGCGACCGGGTCGATGACCACCAGGAGCTGGTCGTGAGCCGACACCTCGGTCCTTCCTCGGGTAGCATCTTTGTGCAAGAGCCCCTTGCGCTATTGCGCCAGGGGCTTCGTCTATTCCGGGGTACCGTCCGACGGCTCAGCCCTGCGGTGTACATCGTCGTACGCCCCCTGACCTTGGACATGCCCCGCCCGGAAGGGGTGTACGCCTGTGCCCGCACTTGTGCTGCTCGGTGCTCAGTGGGGTGACGAGGGCAAGGGAAAGGCCACCGATCTCCTCGGCGGATCTGTTGACTATGTAGTGCGTTACCAGGGCGGCAACAACGCCGGCCACACGGTTGTCGTCGGCGACCAGAAGTATGCACTGCACCTTCTCCCTTCCGGAATCCTCTCCCCGGGGTGCACCCCGGTCATCGGGAACGGTGTCGTCGTCGACCCGGCGGTCCTGCTCTCCGAGCTGAGCGGGCTGAACGAGCGCGGCGTCGACACGTCGAAGCTGCTCATCAGCGGTAACGCTCACCTCATCACTCCGTACAACGTGACCCTCGACAAGGTCACGGAGCGCTTCCTCGGCAAGCGCAAGATCGGCACCACGGGCCGCGGCATCGGCCCGACCTACGCGGACAAGATCAACCGCGTCGGTATCCGGGTCCAGGACCTCTATGACGAGTCGATCCTCACCCAGAAGGTGGAGGCGGCGCTGGAGTCCAAGAACCAGCTCCTCGCCAAGGTCTTCAACCGCCGTGCCATCGAGTCCGGCAAGATCGTCGAAGAGATGCTCCAGTACGCGGAGCAGATCAGGCCGTACGTCGCCGACACCACGCTGATCCTGAACAACGCCATCGACGAGGGCAAGGTCGTCCTCTTCGAGGGCGGCCAGGGCACCCTGCTGGACGTCGACCACGGCACGTACCCCTTCGTCACCTCCTCGAACCCGACCGCGGGCGGTGCCTGCACCGGTGCGGGCGTGGGCCCGACGAAGATCAGCCGGGTCATCGGCATCCTCAAGGCCTACACGACCCGTGTCGGCGCGGGTCCGTTCCCGACCGAGCTGTTCGACGAGGACGGCGAGGCGCTGCGCCGCATCGGCGGCGAGCGCGGCGTCACCACCGGCCGCGACCGCCGCTGCGGTTGGTTCGACGCGGTCATCGCGCGCTACGCCACCCGGGTCAACGGCCTGACCGACTTCTTCCTGACCAAGCTCGACGTGCTCACGGGCTGGGAGCAGATCCCGGTCTGTGTCGCGTACGAGATCGACGGGCAGCGCGTCGAGGAGCTCCCGTACTCCCAGACCGACTTCCACCACGCGAAGCCGGTGTACGAGTACCTGCCGGGCTGGTCCGAGGACATCACCAAGGCCAAGACCTTCTCCGACCTGCCGAAGAACGCGCAGGCCTATGTGAAGGCCCTGGAGGAGATGTCGGGCGCCCCGATCTCCGCGATCGGCGTCGGCCCGGGCCGTACCGAGACGATCGAGATCAACTCCTTCCTGTGATCCTTTGATCCTGTGCGGCGGCCGGTGAGCGTTCTGCTCAACGGCCGCCGCACAAGGGCAGCCGGGCACAGGGCAGCGTGGTTACGCTGTGCGCCATGAAGGAGACGGGCGGGGGTGGCTGATGTCGGCAAGGAAGCCTCCGACCGAGCGGCGGCGACGGTTGGGCGCGGAGCTGCGCAAAATGCGCGAGCACGTCGGCCTCACGATCAACGAGGCCGCCGTGATGCATCGCACGGATCGGACCACGGTCAGCAACATCGAGTCCGGTCGCTTCGGAGTGAGCGCTGACCGCGTACGGGTCTGGGCTGCCAATTACTCGTGCCCTGACCGCGATTACATCGAAGCACTCGCCGAGATGGCCAGAGAGCGCGGTACGAACTGGTGGGACGAGTACCGGAGCGTACTCACCGCCGCTGCTTTGGACCTCGCGGAGATGGAGCACTATGCAGTCGCGCTCCGGTCGGTCCAGATCATGCACATGCCTGGCCTCCTCCAGCACGAGGACTACATCCGAGCCGTCTTCAAGGAGGCGGTTCCCCCTCTGGATCCCGAGGCCCTTGAGCGGAGGGTTGCCTTTCGGATCAAGCGGAGCGAGGTGCTCGACCACCCGCAACGCCCTGTGTGCACGTTTCTCATCCATGAAGCGGCGCTGCGCATGTGGTTCGGAAGCGCGCGAGTGATCAAGGCTCAGCTGGATCATCTGTTGAAGCAGTCCGAACGGGAGAACGTGGTGGTACGCGTCGTGCCGTTCGCAGCCGGCGGCTTCCCCAACGCGGGGAGCTCAACTCTCTATGCTTACGGGCCGGTTACCCAGCTCGACATGGTTCAGATGGACATCCCCACCGGGTCGGCGTTCCTGCATTCAGAGACCCACCTCGCGAACTGTCGCGTGGTGATGGACCGCATGGAGCGGCGGACTCTCGGACCGGATGATTCACGAGACTTCATTCGCGAAGTGGCACGGCAACTATGAAAGCGTGAGCACAGTGGAAATCCAGTGGCGCAAGTCCTCGTTCTCGACCGACACAGACAACTGCCTCGAACTCGCCTCGCACAAAGGTGAAATATTCGTACGAGAGAGCGACGACTCTGCCGTGATCATCCGGACCACTCCAGAGAAGCTCCGTGCGTTTCTGGCCGGCGTCAAGGCGGGCGAGTTCGACGGCCTGATCTGACCGGCCAACCTGCGGGCCCCTCGCCTCTCAAGGCGAGGGGTCTTGCTTTCCTCGTGCGCCTGGCATATGCCATCTCGTGTGCGCTGGATACAACATGTTGAATCTGCATCCCTGTTGGCGCTACGGTTCAGGCCGACGCAGCAACTGCGCATCGTTACCTGTGGGTTGCTGTGGGAATGAAGCGCCCCGGCGGTGTTAGCAGCACCCCGGGGCATGGCCAACGCTTCAGAGGAGCGTCAGCATGAGCCACCGTATCTGGTCAGCCCTCCAACGAACATTCGATCGACTCCTTACGCTGCTCATGCCCGCGACGGGACGACACCGTCAGGGCACGCAACGGACAGCGCCCGCTCCCCGGACCGCGTCCGGTCTGCGGCTGCTCGTCCGCAACACCGCACCCCTCCACCTCACCGCCCCCTGGCCGCGCCCGCGCGCCCGGGGCAGAGACGACCAGCCCGTACTCGACCCCGCTGGGCCGCTCGTGCGGCCGTACCTCCGCGCGCACGAACAGCGGGCGCGGCGCCTCGCGCTCGCCCTCGCGCTGGACGGGATCGACATCGGACCGAGGGTGATCCACGGGCATCTTGTCGGCACCCCGGTCACGGGGGTGGCAGCCTGATGGGAACCCAAGCCGCCACCATGCCCGGCGACCCGCGCGGCCTGCGCATCAGCCGCGTACCCAGCAAGCCGGTACGGCGTGAGCCCGATGGCAGCCTCGCCATCCACCTGTGGCTGCAACGGGACGGCAAGTTCGACACCGACCTCGCCCTCCGGCTCACCCCCGCTGAGGCGGAGGTGTTGCACGCACAGCTCTGCTTCGCGCTCGACGAGGAGCCCGTGACCACGCCCGCCGACCGCACACCGGACTGCCGGAAGACCGTGCGCGGCCCCTCGGGGGCACGCTGGCCGTAGCTGTTCCGGCAGCTGCCACCGGCCTGGTTCCGCGCTCCGGCACGGAGCCAGGCGTGCTTTGCACGGTTACATCGGGCTGGCCCAGCGGGCGCCCGTAAACTCCACACTGGAGACCGCCACACCGCGACGGGAGACCTCCCATGCCTGATCAGCGCGTTACCTTTCACATCGTCTATACGCCTGATGAAGGCGGCTACAACGCTCTGGAGCCGGTCACCGGGACGACCAGCTGGGGAAAAGACCTCGCCGAGGCGAAGGCGATGATCACCGAGGCCCTTGAGCTCTATCTCGCGGAAGTGTCACGGGAGGACGCAGAGGTGATCGCCGCCCGGCAAGCCGACGCCTGGTCCGGCGACGTGGACGTAAGGGTGAACGCCGCCTGATGCCACCACTTCCGCAGATTTCTTCGGACCGGCTCATCAAGGCACTGGAGCGGCTGGGCTTCACCCGCAGGGCGGGTAAGGGCTCCCACACGGTGATGCGGCGGGGAAGCGTCGTCTGCGTCGTACCGCATCGCAACCCAGTCCCGAGGGGAACGCTCGCGAACGTACTTCGGCAGGCGGGAGTCACCGCAGATCAGCTCATCGACGCGCTGTGACCTTCGGGCGAGCAGGCCCTGGATCGATGGCAAGCAGCAGTTGAGCGAGGAGGGAGGCGGCGTGCCGGCGAAGCGCGGGGCGGCCGTGACACCGCGGGCTCCTCGGCGCCGCCCTCCTCCACCTGGGCTGGTCCATCGGGGCGGTGACGCTCGCGGCGGCGGTACTCGTCCTGATCGCCGCCGTCGTGTGCATCCCCCGGCAGCCCATCCATACGCGCTGACCAGCGTCAGCGGTGCCGGATCCAGATGTTCGGCTCGGTGTACGTGCCCAGGTCGGCGTCGCGGTCGATGTGCAGGGGGCTCATCCCGTCCGGGATGACGTACTCGCCGGAGCCGGGCAGGGCCGTCCCGGTCCACTTCTCCCACTCTGCGACCGTCCCCGTCATGGTCTGCGAGACCGGTGCGGCCGCCAGGATCCGGCCACCGAGCTTCAGATGGGTGCGCACCCACGGATCGAATGCGGTGCCGTCGGGGCGGGTCCACTCCATGAACATCTCGATCGGTGTCAGCGGGTACCGGCACTTCGCCGTGGGCCGCACCGGCGCGATCACCCGCGGCCAGCCCGCCTCCTCGGCCGCCTGGCGCAGCGCCAAGAGCACCTCTCCGGCGAGGCCCTTCCCCTTGAGGGCGGGGGCCACGATCGCGCCGCAGATGACCAGGGTGTCGGGCGCGACGCCCTGCTCCCGGCCCTCCACAGCGCGCACGAGGGAATCGGTGTAGCCGGTGGGCAGGGACTCGACGCGCTCGTCCCAACGCAGTGGCACCCCCCAGCCGGTGGCGACGGGCACGCCGTGTTCGTCGATCAGCATCAGGTCGAGGTCGCCGAACCACTCCCGGACCCTGCCGATGTACTGCTTGACCGTCTGATCAGCGGTGATGAATTGTGGGAAGCCTCCGGCGAACAGCATCTCCAGCTGCTCGTCGGACCATTCGCGAGCGCCTGTCCGCTCAACAGTCAGATTCATGATCACTTGTTCTACGGTCCCGGCGCTCGTCAGTCCACCTTTGTGTACGTCAGTGGCTCCCCGCCGGAGCCGACCAGTTCGCGGACGAGCGTGATGTCGTTCTGCATGGTGAGGCGGCTCCACTGGCCGGGGGAGCAGGTGGCCCGGTCGCCGTAGGTGACCTCGGAGGGGCCGATTTCCAGCGGGGGGCCGACGGACTTGAGGGTGGCCGTCCAGCGGCAGTCGTAGGCGGGACCGTGGCCGGAGAGGGTCATGACCGTCTCGCCGGGCGGGCCCTGGGCGATGGTCATCTCGCGGGTGTTGGTGCCGTCGGCGGTGTCGAACGTGGCGCGCCAGGTGCCGAGGTACTCCATGGGGATGTCGCCGGCCGGGGGTTCGTCGGTCCCGGTCGGTGAGGCCGGCGGCGCCGAAGGGGTTCCGGTCACCGGGGGATTCGGATCGTCGGAACGGCCGGCCACCGGGTCCTTCCTGCCCTTGTGGCCGGCGTCGCCGTTCATGACCGCGTACACCGCGCCGCCCGCGCCGAGGGCGACGACGACGGCCACGGCGACCAGCGCGGCGGTGGCGCGGCCGTTGCGGCGCGGGGGTTCGGGCATGGGGGGCGGGCCGTAGGGCGGCGTGGAGCCGTAGCCGCCCGGCTGCGGATAGCCGTAACCCGACGGTGGCGGATAGCCGTAACCGGGCGGTGGCGGTGGCCCGTACGGGGGTGTCACCCCGTACCCCGGCGGCTGGGCCGGTGCGGGTGCGGGCGTGGGCACGGACGCCGGGCCCACGATCATCGTCGGCATATGGTGCACCCCGTCCGGTGCCGGGGCGTGCTCCGGCTCCGGGTCCGCGGGGGCGGGCGGCGGCAGCGGTATCTCGCCCGTCGGGGTCTCGACCTCCAGCAGTCGCACCGCGTGGGAGCCCAGTTGGGCCACCAGCGCGCCGGGCAGCCATGGCTCGCCGGGCGTGGCGCGGCCCGTGCGCTGCAGCAACTGCGCCACTGTCGGGCGCGCGGCCGGATCCTTGAGGAGGCAGTCGTGGATCAGGTCCTGGAGGCTCTCCGGGACTCCGGCGAGGTCCGGCGGCTCCTCGGCTATGCGGAACATCAGGGCATGCACTCCGCTGTCCGCGGAGCCGAACGGCAGCCGGCCGGTCGCCGCGTAGGCGAGCACGGAGCCCAGGCAGAAGACATCGCAGGCCGTCGTGACGCGTGTGCCGCGCACCTGCTCGGGGGCCATGAACCCGGGGGAGCCGACCAGCGCGCCCGTCCGCGTCAGTCCGCCGTCCGTGACCGTGTCCAGGGCCCGGGCTATGCCGAAGTCGATGACGCGCGGGCCGTCGATGGTGATCAGCACATTGGAGGGCTTGAGGTCACGGTGGATCAGCCCGGCCGTGTGGATGTCCTGAAGCGCGTGGGAGAGCCCCGATCCCAGGATGTGCACGGAACGTTCGGGCAGCGGCCCGTGTCCGCCCGAGACCACGGACTGCAGGGACGGGCCGGCCACATAGCCCGTCGCCACCCATGGCACCGGAGCCTCGGTGTCCGCGTCGAGGACGGGCGCCGTCCACTGGCCGCCGATGCGCCGCGCGGCCTGCACTTCCTGGCGGAAGCGGTCGCGGAATTCCTCCCGCTCGGCGAGTTCCCGGCGGATCAGCTTGACCGCGACGGTGCGGCCGCGGTCGGAGCGGGCCAGAAAGACCTGGCCCATACCGCCCGCGCCGAGGCGTGCCAGCAGCCGGTAGGCGCCGATCTTCCCCCAGGCTTCGCCCGGGGGTACCCCCAGTGGATCCCCCGGTTCCAGCTTGTCCATCGTCGTGCACCTTCCCCCGTGCCTCCCCCGTGTTCCCCCACGGAGATGCGACGAATCGAGAATAGTGCGCGGGTACGACAGCGGGGCCCCGAAACATCTACGCTTCGGTAACGGCCTCCCTCGCCGGCACGCTCACCACCACGGGCGCGACGTGGACGCCGTCTGCCGCCGAACCCGGGCGTGGTCCGGCCCGGCGACACACTGTCGAGCCGGAGCCTTCGCTTGCGTGCACCACGCCGATGTCGTGTCCCGTACCCGACACCTAGCCTGTGCGGCATGACCCCTCATGCCGACCCGCAGGCGGGAGCCGCAGTCAAGGCTGCCGACCGCGCGCACGTGTTCCACTCCTGGTCCGCCCAGGGCCTGATCGACCCGCTCGCCGTCGCCGGCGCCGAGGGCGCGTACTTCTGGGACTACGAGGGCAAGCGCTACCTCGACTTCACCAGCGGTCTCGTCTACACCAACATCGGTTACCAGCACCCCAAGGTCGTCGCCGCGATCCAGGAGCAGGCCGGCCGGCTCGCCACCTTCGCGCCCGCGTTCGCCGTCGACGTACGGTCCGAGGCGGCCCGTCTCATCGCCGAGCGCACCCCCGGCGACCTGGACAAGATCTTCTTCACCAACGGCGGCGCCGAGGCGGTCGAGAACGCCGTCCGCATGGCCCGCCTGCACACCGGCCGCCACAAGGTGCTGAGCGCCTACCGCTCGTACCACGGCGCGACCTCCACCGCGATCAACCTCACCGGCGACCCGCGCCGCTGGCCCTCCGACCAGGGCTCCGCCGGCGTCGTCCACTTCTGGGCGCCGTTCCTCTACCGCTCGCCGTTCTACTCCGAGAACGAGCAGCAGGAGTGCGAGCGCGCGCTCCAGCACCTCGAGGACACGATCGCCTTCGAGGGTCCGCAGACGATCGCCGCGATCATCCTGGAGACCGTCCCCGGCACCGCCGGGATCATGGTCCCGCCGCCCGGCTACCTGGCCGGTGTGCGGGAGATCTGCGACCGGTACGGCATCGTGTTCGTGCTCGACGAGGTGATGGCGGGCTTCGGCCGTACGGGCAAGTGGTTCGCCGCCGAGCAGTTCGACGTCGTACCGGACCTGATGACCTTCGCCAAGGGCGTGAACTCCGGCTACGTGCCGCTCGGTGGCGTGGCCATCTCGGCCGAGATCGCCGCGACCTTCGACAAGCGCCCCTACCCCGGCGGCCTCACCTACTCCGGCCACCCGCTGGCCTGCGCCGCCGCCGTCGCGACGATCAACACGATGGAGGAGGAGGGCGTCGTCGAGCATGCCGCCCGCCTCGGCGAGACGGTCATCGGCCCGGGGCTGCGCGAGCTGGCCGAGCGCCACCCGAGCGTGGGCGACGTGCGTGGTCTGGGTGCCTTCTGGGCGCTGGACCTGGTGCGGAACAAGGAGACCCGCGAGCCGCTCGTGCCGTACAACGCGGCGGGCGAGGCCAACGCCCCGATGGCCGCCTTCGCCGCCGCCTGCAAGGCGAAGGGCCTGTGGCCCTTTGTGAACATGAACCGCACTCATGTCGTCCCGGCCTGCAACATCACCGAGGCCGAGGCCAAGGACGGCTTGGCGATTCTCGACGAGGCGCTCACCGTGGCCGATGAACACACCATCTACTGATCCAATCACGTGAATTGACAGCGCGGGTCGCGCGTCCCGGCTTCCGACACCCCCTAAGGTGACGGAAGCCGGACGTGAGGAGAGAACGACATGCCCGCCAGCGGAACGGTGACCCGCAGCACCCTGCGACAGCAGGTCGCGGACGCGCTGCGTGACGAAATCCTCGCCGGGCGCCTGCATCCGGGTCAGGAGTTCACCGTCAAACAGATCGCCGAGCAGTACGGGGTGTCCGCCACCCCCGTGCGCGAGGCGCTGGTCGACCTGGCGGCGCAGGAGCTGCTCGATTCCGACCATCATCGCGGCTTCCGGGTCCACGAGTTCTCGCTCGACGACTACCGGGGCATGGTCGAGGCCCGCGCGATGGTCGTCGACGGGATCTTCCACAAGACCGGTCTGAACGGAACGGACCCGGCGCACGACACCGCCCTGGCCTCCGTCCGCCGCCGCGCCGAGGAGTCCGCACGGGCCGCCCGGCTCGGCGACCTGGCCGTACTCATCGGCTACGACCTGCGGTTCTGGCGCGAGCTCGGCGTACTGGGCGGCAACCGCTATGTCGCCGACTTCCTGCACCGACTGCGTGTGCAGTGCTGGGTGTTCGCCGTCCCGCACCTGCGCGGGCGCGACGATCTCAAGGACTGGCTGTGGGACGGCCACGAGGAACTCGTGGACGCCGTGGCGCGGGGCGACGCGGACGCGGCGCAGGCGGTCCTCACGGCCTACCACGCGCACAGCCGGACCTGGGCGGACCGACTCGAAGGCGGGCACTGATGGTCGCGGTCGACGACCGGACGCTGACGGCCACCGTCGATCTGACGGTCGTCATCCCGGCATACGACGAGGAGAACCGGCTCTGCCCCACTCTGGACGCGGTCCGCGGCCATCTGGAGGGCAGGCCCGGCAGCTGGGAGCTGATCGTCGTCGACGACGGATCCGCGGACCGTACCGTCGAGATCGCCATAAGAGCCGCGGCCGAGGATCCCCGGATCAGGGTGATCACCAACGAGACCAACCGCGGCAAGGGCTACGCCCTGCGGTGCGGAGTGCTCGCCTCGCGCGGCGACCGGGTACTGATCACCGACGCCGATCTCGCCACCCCCGTCGAGGAGTTGGAGCGGCTCGCGGCAGAGCTGGACGAGAGCGGGATCGACGCCGCGATCGGGTCGCGCGCGCACCCGGGGGCTATGATCGAAGTGCACCAGGGGAAGGTCCGCGAGTGGTGCGGCAGGATGGCGAACCGGCTGATCCGGGCCGTGGCCGTGCCCGGTATCAGGGACACCCAGTGCGGATTCAAGCTGTTCGACGGTGACAAGGCCCGGGCCGCCTTCGGCGATGCCCGGCTCGACGGGTGGGGGATCGACGTAGAGGTGCTGCGGTTCTTCCGCCGCTCCGGCTGGCAGGTGGCCGAGGTTCCGGTGCGCTGGGCGCACCAGGAGGGCTCCAAGGTCCGTCCGGCCGACTACGGCAAGGTGTTGGTCGAGCTGGTACAGCTGCGCGCCCGGACGGTGCGCCGCGTGGACGTGGTCGTCTGTGCGCTCTTCCTGCTCGCGTCCGAGCTCCTCTACAAGGGACTGTGGGCGGACCTCGGCCGCCGCTATCTCGCCGACTCCGGGTCGGACCAGACTCAGTGGGAGTGGTTCTTCGCGGTCACCGCGCACAACGTCTCCCATCTGCACAATCCGTTCTTCACGACCCTTCAGAACTTTCCCGACGGCGTGAATCTGATGGCCAATACGGCCATGCTGGGCCTGTCCGTGCCGCTCACCCCGGTCACTCTGGCCTTCGGACCCACCGTCACCTGGGCGCTGGTGCTCACCTTCGGGCTCACCGCGACGGGCATCGCCTGGTACTGGCTGTTCGTGCGGTGGGCGGTGGGCAACCGCTGGGCGGCCGCGGTCGGCGCGGCGCTCGCCACCTTCGCGCCGCCGATGATCTCGCACGGCAACGCCCACCCCAACTTCGTGGTGCTCTTCATGATCCCCGTGATCATCGACCGGGTGCTGCGGCTGTGCACGGGCCGTCGGCCCGTGCGGGACGGGGTCCTGCTGGGGCTGTTCACGACGTACCAGATCTTCATCGGCGAGGAGGCGCTGCTGCTCGCCGCTGTGGGGATCCTGCTCTTCGTGGTGTCGTACGCCCTCGCGAACCGTGAGGCCGCCCGGACCGCGGCGATGCCACTGCTCAAGGGCGTGGGGGTGGCGCTCGCGGTCTGCCTGCCGCTGGTCGCCTTCCCGCTGTACTGGCAGTTCTTCGGGCCGCAGAGCTACAAGAGCGTGCTGCACGGCGACAACGCGGGCAACAGCCCACTCTCCTTCCTGGCGTTCGCGCAGCGTTCCCTGTTCGGCAGCGAGAAGATCGCGGACGGGCTCGCCATGAACCGTACGGAGCAGAACGCCTTCTACGGCTGGCCGCTGGTCGTACTCGCCTTCGCGATCACCGTCCGCCTGTGGCGGCGCCCCCTGGTCAAGGCGCTGGCGTTCACCACGGTGGCCGCCGCACTGCTTTCCATGGGCCCGAAGATCCGTATCCCCCTCACCGACATCGTGCTGCCGGGGCCGTGGCGGATGCTCGCTCACCAGCCGCTGTTCGAGTCGGTGGTCGAGGGCCGGGTGGGCATGATCTGCGCGCCGGCGCTCGGGGCGCTGGTGGCTATGGCGATCACCGGGCTGGCGGCCACCCCGGTGCCTGCGAACAGGGTTCTGGGGCTGGCCGCGGTCGCCGTCGCTCTGCTGCCGATCGTGCCGACGCCCTTCCCGACGCGCGACCGGGAACCCGTGCCGCCTTTCATCTCCGACGGGCTGTGGCGCTCGTACGTCGGCAAGGGCGAGTCGGTGGTGCCGGTGCCGGTGCCCGACCCGGCCTACACGTCGGCGCTGCACTGGCAGTCGGCGACCGGGCTCGGCTTCTCCGTGCCCGGCGGCTACTTCAACGGGCCGTGGGGCCCGGAGCGCATCGGCATCTACGGACCCCCGCCCCGCCACACATCCAGCCTGCTGCGGGACATCGGCTACGGCCAGCCGGCCCCGCCCATCGGCTCCGAGTGGCGCGCTCAGGCCCGCGCGGACCTCGCGTACTGGCACGCGGGCGTCGTGGTGCTGGCCCCCCAGGCCAACGACCAGGCGCTGTACGAGACCGTGAAGCAACTCCTGGGGCGGGACGGCGAGTGGGTGGGCGGCGCCTGGATCTGGGACCTGCCGTCCCCGTCCTGACCCGGTGTCTGTGCGGAGCGTGTGCGGCGCATTACGCTGTCCCGACCAACGCGCGACCCAGTGGAGCCTCTCTTGGCCTGTGACCTGTGGCTGGTCCCCCTCGTCGATGTGCTGTGCCACAGCCCCGACAATCCGTTCGCGGAGGAGATAGCGGCGTACGACAAGGCACTCGGCGAGGCCGGGCTGCCGTCCGTCCCCGTCTTCACCTACATGCCCGGCCTGTCCGGCGACGTCGCGCCCGTCGCCGGCTTCGACTACGACGCCCTGCACTTCCTGCGCCGTGCGTACCTGCTCCAGATCTGCGGACTGGCGGTGACGCCGGTCGACGCGCTCGGCGGCGACTACGAACAGCTCCTCGAGATGTTCGAGGCGACCGCCCAGCAGTCCCACCTGGTCTGGCACTACGACCACGCGGGGGCATACGTGCCGGTGGACTTCCCGGCCCCGCTGTCCAACGACGAGCTCCTCGCCGGCGGCGGCCCCCTCGGCTCCGCCCAGGGGCTGCTGCGCGAGCTGCAGTCCGTCGCCCCGTCGATCGGTATCGACCCGGCCAACCCCCCGGCCGCCCCGGCCCCGCCCCAGCGGGCCACCACCCTCGAGGAACCGGCGGGCCCCATCCCCTACGACGAAAGCCCCTTCGCCCGCGAACGCCATGTCTGGCTGGGCCTCCACGCGGCGGCGACCCGCAGCCTGGCCCAAGGCTCCATGATCATCTTCAGCTGACCGAAGTCCACCGGTCCGTACCCGCCGCCGGAGACGTCAGCGCGGCGTCTCCGGCGGCCGCTGCCGGGGCATGTTCGGGCGGGCCATCGGCGGCAGCGGGAAACGGGGCACCACCGACCCGTTCACCCCGTCCGCGCGGGACCCGGGCGCGGCCGCCGCCTGCATCACCAGCGGCGCCGGACCGGACCGGAACGCCACCATCCAGTCCGCGGTCTCGGAGCGCACCAGCTCCGTCACGTCCTCCGAGAAACGCCTCAGGACGGTCAGGCAGCGTTCCGCCGCCTCGCTCGCCGTGCCCTCGGTCGGGCCCAGTACCTCCCGCACGCTCTCCGACGCCCAGTCGAACTGCAGCGTCTGCAGACGCCGCTGCACCGCCTGCGCCGTCGCCATGTCCCGCATCCACCCGGCGGTCAGCCCGAACCACCGGTCACAGGCCGCGCACGCCGCACCCAGCAGCAGCGACAGATACCCCCAGCCCGCCGCCCCCGGGAGGCCGCCGGTGAGGTCCAGCAGCGGCAGCGCGGCACCGGCGACGACCCCCGCCGCCGTACCGGCCCGGAGTGCCTGCGCTCCGCGGCGCTTCCACGCGCGGTCCGCGAGGTACCAGCCCGCCGTGCGCAGGGCGTCGGACTCGACCCGGCGGTAGAGCTCGTCGAGGCGTTCGGCCGGCTCACCCCAGTCGCCGAGCGGGAACGGCCGCCCGGTCAGATCGCACGGCCGTGACCCGCCGCCCTCCTCCATCTCCGGCTGGCTCACCCGGCCGCTCCCTCCGCGCTGCTTTTCTCCCACGCCTTTCCTACCGCCGAATGGTGGGCCGCGGGGCCGGTATCCCGGGAATTCCGCTCGTAAGAAGGCCTTGATCAGGTATAGGCGCTTACCGCCTCTCACCCGAAAGAGTCGCTGCGGGCGGCATGGGGCGCGGTGTCCGGCGACCACGTAGGCTCGGGACTGCCGGTAGAAGCCGTGAGAAGAGACGGAGCGAATCGTGATCCCTGGTGGCGGCCAGCCCAATATGCAGCAGCTCCTCCAGCAGGCCCAGAAGATGCAGCAGGATCTGGCGCGGGCCCAGGAGGAACTGGCACAGGCCGAGGTGGACGGCCAGGCGGGAGGTGGTCTGGTGAAGGCCACCGTGACCGGCTCCGGTGAGCTGCGGGCCCTGGTGATCGACCCGAAGGCGGTCGACCCGGAGGACACGGAGACCCTCGCCGACCTGATCGTCGCCGCGGTGCAGGCGGCCAACGAGAACGCGAAGACGCTCCAGGAGCAGAAGCTGGGCCCGCTCGCCCAGGGCCTGGGCGGCATGCCGGGACTGCCCTTCTAAGGCTTTTGCCGGGGAACTACCGTACCTATCACAGTCAGACGAGAGAGGCGCTCCGGTGTACGAAGGCGTGGTCCAGGACCTCATCGACGAATTGGGCAGGCTGCCCGGCGTCGGTCCCAAGAGCGCGCAGCGGATCGCCTTCCACGTCCTGCAGGCCGAGCCCGCCGACGTCCGCCGGCTCGCGCACGCGCTGCTCGAGGTGAAGGACAAGGTCCGCTTCTGCTCGGTCTGCGGCAACGTCGCGCAGCAGGAGCAGTGCGCGATCTGCCGGGACGCGCGTCGCGACCTGGCGGTCATCTGCGTCGTCGAGGAGCCGAAGGACGTCGTGGCGATCGAGCGCACCCGCGAGTTCCGGGGCCGGTACCACGTGCTCGGCGGCGCGATCAGCCCGATCGAGGGCGTCGGCCCCGACGACCTGAGGATCCGCGAGCTCCTCGCCCGCCTCGCCGACGGCACGGTGACGGAACTGATCCTGGCGACGGACCCCAACCTGGAGGGCGAGGCCACGGCCACGTACCTGGCGCGCATGGTCAAGCCGATGGGCCTGAAGGTCACCCGGCTGGCCAGCGGCCTCCCGGTGGGCGGAGACCTGGAGTACGCCGACGAGGTCACGCTGGGGCGTGCCTTCGAGGGAAGGCGGTTGCTCGATGTCTGACCGCCTGGCCCACCACGCCGGCCGGACGGAGTCCGGCACAGCGCTCCACAGTGACACGAGCCGCTCCGCGGCGTGGCGGCGGAGCGGTGCGAGGGGCGCGGAAAGACGGGTCGCCGACGAGGTCACGCTGGGGCGTGCCTTCGAAGGGAGGCGGTTGCTCGATGTCTGACCGTCTGGCCCACCACGCCGGCCGGACGGAGTCCGGCACAGCGCTCCACAGTGACACGAGCCGCTCCGCGGCGTGGCGGCGGAGCGGTGCGAGGGGCGCGGAAAGACGGGTCGCCGACGAGGTCACGCTGGGGCGTGCCTTCGAGGGAAGGCGGCTCCTGGATGTATGACGAGGAAACATCCGCGGCAACACACGCGGCAACACGAGCCTGCCGGCCGAAGGCCGCTGAGGGAGGCCTGCACGATGTCTGACGCCATGCTCCACTCCGCCTTGCGCGATCCGGGCGACTTCTCGGTCCAGATCGCCGACCAGGTCGAGTCCTTCATCGTCGCCGTCACCGAGGTGGCCAAGGGCGACGAGCCGGACAGCGCCATTCCGTTCCTGCTGCTGGAGGTCTCGCAGCTGCTGCTGGCCGGCGGCCGCCTCGGAGCCCACGAGGACTTCGTCCCGGACGAGCGCTACGAGCCGGACCTCGGCCCGGAGCCGGACGTCGACGACCTGCGTGAGCGGCTGGCCGCGATCCTCGACCCGGTGGACGTCTACTCCGAGGTCTTCGATCCGTACGAGCCGCGCAAGGCCCCGGTCGCCTGCCGGATCTCCGACGACCTCGCGGATGTCGTCACCGACCTGCGCCACGGACTCGCCCACTACAGGGCGGGCCGCACCGCCGAGGCCCTGTGGTGGTGGCAGTTCTCCTACTTCTCCAACTGGGGCTCCACCGCGTCGGCCACCCTGCGGGCCCTTCAGTCCCTCGTCGCCCATGTCCGCCTCGACCAGCCCCTGGCGGAGCTCGACGGCCTCGACACGGACTCCCCGACGGACGACGACGACCTCGCAGAGGAGGCGGGCAAAGTCATGGCGGAGGAGCTCGGGGCACCGCTGGGTCTGCGCCCTGCCCAGTGATCACCCCGAACGATTACGACATGAACGCCGCATCTCACGATGCGATATGAATCGGGCGATTCCGGTTGCCTCGTTAGACTGAACCGACCGCAGTACTGCGGGGGCGCCGGAATTGTTCCGGGTCGCCCCCCGGAAAGACACGGACTGAGCGAGGAGCGCACGTGGGCCTTGTCGTGCAGAAGTACGGAGGCTCCTCCGTAGCCGATGCCGAAGGCATCAAGCGCGTCGCCAAGCGAATCGTCGATGCCAAGAAGGCCGGCCACCAGGTGGTCGTCGTGGTATCCGCGATGGGCGACACGACGGACGAGCTGATCGATCTCGCCGAGCAGGTTTCCCCGATTCCTGCCGGGCGGGAGTTCGACATGCTGCTGACCGCCGGGGAGCGGATCTCCATGGCCCTGCTGGCGATGGCGATCAAAAACCTGGGTCACAAGGCCCAGTCGTTCACCGGCAGCCAGGCGGGCGTCATCACCGACTCGGTCCACAACAAAGCGCGCATCATCGATGTCACGCCGGGCCGCATCCGCACCGCTCTCGACGAGGGCAACATCGCGATCGTCGCCGGCTTCCAGGGTGTGTCCCAGGACAAGAAGGACATCACCACCCTCGGACGCGGCGGCTCCGACACCACCGCTGTCGCACTGGCGGCCGCGCTGGACGCCGAGGTCTGCGAGATCTACACGGATGTGGACGGCGTGTTCACCGCCGACCCGCGGGTCGTGAAGAAGGCCCGCAAGATCGACTGGATCAACTTCGAGGACATGCTGGAGCTCGCCAGCTCCGGCTCCAAGGTGCTGCTGCACCGGTGCGTCGAGTACGCACGCCGTTACAACATCCCGATCCATGTCCGGTCCTCGTTCTCGGGGCTCCAGGGCACATGGGTCAGCAACGAACCGCAAGGGGACCAGAAGGTGGAGCAGGCCATCATCTCCGGTGTCGCCCACGACACCTCCGAGGCGAAGATCACCGTCGTCGGGGTGCCGGACAAGCCGGGCGAGGCCGCCGTGATCTTCCGTTTGATCGCTGACGCAGAGATCAACATCGACATGGTGGTGCAGAACGTCTCTGCCGCCTCCACCGGTCTGACCGACATCTCCTTCACTCTCCCCAAGGCCGAGGGCCACAAGGCCACCGAGGCGCTGGAGAAGGCGAAGGCCGCCATCGGCTTCGAGTCGCTGCGTTACGACGACCAGATCGCGAAGATCTCCCTGGTCGGCGCCGGCATGAAGACCAACCCGGGTGTCACCGCGGCCTTCTTCGAGGCGCTCTCCGACGCGGGCGTGAACATCGAGCTGATCTCGACCTCCGAGATCCGGATCTCGGTCGTGACCCGCGCCGACGACGTCAACGAAGCCGTGTGCGCCGTGCACACCGCCTTCGGCCTGGACAGCGACAGCGACGAGGCGGTCGTCTACGGAGGCACCGGGCGATGACCCGCAGACCGACGCTCGCGGTCGTGGGGGCGACCGGAGCAGTCGGTGAGGTGATGCTCCAGATCCTGTCGCAGCACGCTGACGTCTGGGGCGACATCCGTCTGGTCTCGTCCCCGCGCTCGGCCGGCCGCAAGCTGGCCGTGCGCGGGGAGGAGACCGAAGTGGCGGCCCTCACCGAGGAGGTCTTCGAGGGCGTCGACATCGCGATGTTCGACGTGCCGGACGAGGTCTCCGCGCAGTGGGCGCCGATCGCCGCCGCCAAGGGCGCGGTGGTGGTGGACAGTTCGGCCGCGTTCCGGATGGACCCGGACGTGCCGCTGGTCGTTCCCGAGATCAACCCCCATGCCGTGCGGCTCCGCCCGCGCGGCATCGTGGCGAGCCCGAACTGCACCACGCTCGCGATGATCGTCGCGGCGGGTGCGCTGCACGCCGAGTTCGGGCTGAGCGAGCTGGTCGTCTCCTCGTACCAGGCCGCGAGCGGCGTGGGCCGCGCCGGGGCCGAGACGCTGCGCGCCCAGCTCTCGCTCGTCGCCGGTACGGAACTGGGGGCCGCCCCCGGGGACGTGCGCCGCGTGCTGGGGGAGGACACCGGGCCGTTCCCGGCGCCGCTGGCCCTCAACGTGGTGCCGTGGGTGGGGACGTACGGGCAGGACGGCTGGTCCTCGGAGGAGCTGAAGATCCGCGACGAGACGCGGAAGATCCTGGACCTGCCGCAGCTGCGGGTGTCCGCGACCTGCGTCCGTGTCCCCGTGCTGAACACCCATTCGCTCGCCGTGCACGCCCGTTTCGAGCATGAGGTCACCGTCCCGCGGGCCCACGAGATCCTGGCGACCGCCCCGGGCGTGGTGCTTTTCGACGATCCGGCGGCCGGGAACTTTCCGACGCCGGCCGATGTCGTGGGCACCGACCCGGTCTGGGTGGGACGGGTACGGCGCTCGCTCGACGACCCACAAGGGCTGGAATTCTTCGTATCCGGGGACAATTTGCGCAAGGGTGCCGCCCTGAACACCGCGCAGATCGCCGAGTTGGTCGCGGCGGAATTCATGCCGCTGTGAATTCATGGCGGTCCGGCCGCAGACCTTTGTAGGATCTGTGGACGCTCCGTGAGCAACCCCTGGTCCGGATCACCTGATCAGGGCTGTTGTCGTGTTGCACGACTCGCTGACCGTGATTCCGCAACCGGCGGCGGGCCGGGGAGCGTCTCTTCGGTTACTCCATTCAAGGTGCCGCTGAAAATGGGGCATTGGGTGAGAACGGGTACGCATGACGACTTTCGGTGCGCTGTCAAAAACGGTGTGTTACGCGTACAACCCTGACGGGGGGAAGCGTGTCCAACTGGCGTGGCAGAGGTACTCGACATCGCAGCGGCCCCGGCGTGCGGAGCGCAAGTGCTCCCGTTCCGGCGGTCCCGCACTCCCGGCAGCATGCCGGTGATCGCCCCCATGCCCGCAGCACGTCCCACCCGCATCCCGTCTCCACGCGACGGCGCTGACGCCGCCATGGCCGCGGGCACCACCGTCGACCATCTCACCGAGACCTACCGCGCCCACTACCGGTCGCTCCTCGGCCTCGCCGCGCTGCTGCTCGACGACACCGCCTCCTGCGAGGACGTCGTCCAGGAGGCGTTCATCCGGGTGCACTCGGCGCGCAAACGTGTCCGCGACCCCGAGAAGACCCTCGCCTATCTGCGTCAGACCGTCGTCAATCTCTCCCGCTCCGCGCTGCGTCGCCGCATCCTCGGCCTGAAGCTGCTCTCCAAGCCGATGCCGGACATGGCGAGCGCGGAGGAGGGGGCGTACGACCAGCTGGAGCGCGACGCACTGATCAAGGCGATGCGTGGGCTTCAGCGCCGCCAGCGCGAGGTGCTGGTGCTGCGCTACTTCGCGGACATGACGGAGGCTCAGGTCGCCGAGACGCTGGGTATTTCGCTGGGCTCGGTGAAGGCCTACGGCTCACGCGGCATCAAGGCGCTGCGTGTCGCCATGGAGGCGTCGGCATGAACAAGCGCACGCCCGAGAACGAGCACGAGGACGAGCACGAGCGGTACAGGCCGGACGGGCCGTTGAACGACGACCGGACTGGGAACGACACGGTGAACGACGGGCCTGACAACCACGTGCCGGGCCACGGCCGGGACGACGGAGCGGACGGCGTCGAGGGCAGCCTCGACGGCTGCCTCGACGGTGGCGCGGACGAGATCGATCCGCCGGCCCTGGACGAGCTGTCCCTGCGCAGGCTGATGCAGAGCGCCGTAGAGGACCTGGAGCCCTCCGAGAGCGCCCTCGACCACCTGCGCACCGCGGTCCCCGCCCGGCGCGCCCGGCGCCGTCAGATCGCGATCGGCACGATCGCCGCGGCACTGCTCGTGGGCACCGCGGTGCCCGCCTTCGTCCACGTCGCCAACTCCGGCAGCCTGACCGCCTCCCCCTCCATCGCCGGGCACGGCGAGCGGGCCGAGGACGATCCCGGCGCCAAGTCGTCCGCGCAGGGCGGCAAAGAAGGAGCGGTGGGGCCGTCAGGACCCTCCGCGCAGTCGACGGTGAGCAGCAGTCCCAGCAGGAGCGAGGACCCGGAGACCGGCAAGGAGACCGGTACCACGGGCGGCGGAGGCCAGCCCGATCCCTCGCGCAGCGCCGTCACGGTCCCGGGAGTGTGCGAGGCGGGCCAGCTCGGCCTCACCACGGCCCAGGTGGGCTCACCGGACGCCGAGGGCAAGGTCTACGGCACCTTCCGTGTCGCCAACGTCTCCGGCACGAAGTGCGTGGTCGGCGGCGCCGGCACGGTGTCGGTCCAGGCGAGGGGCGCGGCCGATCCGGCCAGGGTCACCGTCGTGGAGCACACCCAGGGCGACCCCGCCGCCGGGCTGCCCGACACGTCCCAGGAGACCTCAGGGCTCGTCCTGGCACCGGCCGAGGCGTACGAGGTGCGGTTCGCGTGGGTGCCCTCGGACACCTGTCCGACCGTGCCTCCCACGCCCGAACCCTCGCCGACCACGGGCACGTCCTCCGGCGAGACGAGCGGCGAAAGCACCCCCATGACGAACGCTCAGCCCCAGCTCGCCGGCGAGGGCGGCGGACAGCTGCAGGACGGCGGCGTCGAGGTCGGCTACACCCCGGCGGTGGGCGGACCGAGCGCGGGAGCGACGATCAGCAACGCCTGCGCGGGCACGATCTACCGCACGGGCGTGCTCAGGACGTCCTGAGACGCCCTGGCACCGGCGCCGACGGGCGCTACTGGGCAGACGGGGCCGCCAGCCCGAGCTCGACATCCCTGGCGGCCTCGGCCTCCCGCCGCAGCAACCGGAACCACATGAAGACCACGAAGGCCGCGAAGGCGAACCACTCCAGCGTGTAGCCGAGGTTCTGGAACGCCTTGAGGTTCAGCTCGCTGCCCTGCGGCGCGGTCACGGGCACAGCCCGCATCCCCGCGTCGCCCTCGGGCAGCGTCACCCAGGCGTCGTACACCTCGTACGGCACCATGTTCACCAGCGACGCGGCGCTGATGATGCCGAGCT
The DNA here is from genome assembly GCF_039536205.1 of Streptomyces sannanensis. Lineage (GTDB taxonomy): Bacteria > Actinomycetota > Actinomycetes > Streptomycetales > Streptomycetaceae > Streptomyces > Streptomyces sannanensis. The sequence goes on from NZ_BAAAYL010000001.1 coordinate 3,677,701, forward strand.
GGCCGTCCGGCAGTCCGCCGGCCGTCTGCGCCCCGACCGCCTCGGCGTTCTCCGAGGCCTGGAGCGCGCCGGTCACCGTGACCTCACCGGACGGCGGAGCGGGCACCTTCGGCTGTCCGCTCCCTCCGGCGGTGCCGGGGAGCCAGCCGCGCACCACGGGCAGGGCCTTGCCGCCGTCGGTGCGCAGCATGGTCAGCACGTAGAACCCGCGCTTGCCGTCCAGCTCCCGGTCGGGCACCAGGAACTGCTCGGCGTACCGCCCGGTGGCCGTGGCCTGCCGTCCCGACGTCTCCTGGTCCACGGGCAGCAGCTCGTCGAGCGGCGCCGCCTTGCGGGTGTCCTGATCTGGCCGCGCCTCGGCGGCCTGGTGCGACTCCACTTGGGCCTCGAACCGGCCGAGCTGCCAGGTCCCCATGAAGAGGCAGAAGGGGATGGCCAGCACGACGAAGAGATTGATCCCCCACCAGCGGGGCGTCAGCAGGAACCGATACACCCCTCCACGGTACGGGCCGCCGCACCCGCGACGGGTCGCGGGGGCCACTCCGCGCCCGGAGTGTGCGACATCCCGTGAGTTCTCCCGAGCACCGCTGTTGGCTGATGCGCCCACACCATATTGACTGCCCAGCCGATCTCGACGTGGTCCGTGAGTCCTATGACCGGGTGGCTGACAACTACGCCCACATGGTGGTGGCGACGGGAGTCGGCGACATCCGTGACGCGAGGGCGATGCGTGCAGCGGCCCGACCAACGTCACTATGACGATTTACAGCCTCCGTCCGACGTCGAGGCGATGGTGTGATTCCGAGCTTGTGCGGCCCTCTGTGAAGCCGTGGAGGGGCTCGACTGATCGGCGTGGTCCACGCCACATGGAACCGCGTGTCCGGTGGCTGGCAGAGATAGGTATGGATCCAGGTTTTCGGGCCCGCATACGGGCAGGTGATGAGGGCGCCTTCAGCGTGCTGTTCCGCGAGCACGGCAAGGCGGTGTACAACCATTGCTTCCGGCTGACCGGGGACTGGGCGGGGGCGGAGGACTGCGCCTCGCTGGTCTTTCTCGAGGCGTGGCGGCTGCGGGAGAAGGCCGAGCCGCACGGCGGAAGCCTGCTCCCTTGGCTGCTGGGGATAGCAAACTATGTGGTCCATCGGCGCCGGCGGGTTGCCCGGCGGCACCAGGCGCTGATGGAGCGCATGCCGGCTCCCGGACTGCTGCCGGACTTCGCCGATGAGGTGGTCGGGCGGCTGGAGGACCAGGAGCGGATTGCCGCAGTGCGCCAGGTCCTGGACCGCCTAGGGCGATCCGACCGTGAGGTGCTGGCGTTGTGCGTGTGGGCCGGGCTGGACTACACGGCGGCTGCGCAGGCGCTTGGCGTACCTGTGGGCACGGTCCGATCCCGTCTGTCGAGGGCCCGAAGAAGATTAGACGGACTCGCTCGAAAAAATCTTGCTCTCCCCATGGAACCCGCGGTTGCAGGCTGGCAGCTAACAGGTGACCGCACCGACGCGGTCGAGCCGCACGAGAGGAAAGCGCGATGAACCGGGACCAGGACGACGACATGCAGGCACTGCGTCGCATGCTGCCAGTGCCCGCCGAACGCGACTTCCCCGCCGGCCGCCAGCCCCAGCGTGAGGAACACCTGATGAACAGTTGGCTGACCATGTCACGCCGCACCGACAAACGCCGGAACCTCGGGGTGCGCATCGCACTCCCCGCGGGCCTGGCCGCAGCCGCAGCAGGTATCGCCCTGACGGTCCTGCCCTCCCAGACCGCAGCCGCCTACACCCTGCAGACCGCCAACGACGGCACCGTCGAGCTCACTGTCGTCAACCCGTCCGGAAAGATCGACCCCGCCAAACTCGAGAAGGACCTGGACAAGCTCGGCGTCAACAGCCGCGTCTACGCCGGCGACCCTGACTGCTCCGCACCGCCGTACAGCCCGCCGAGTGCCCCCACTACGTCCGGCACGGCACGCCCCGACCCGGGGTCTCTCTGGGTCTCCTCGGTGGTGCGGTGGGATAGGAGCCGCGAGTTCGTCCTCCATGTCCGAACCGACAAGATACCTGCGGACAAGCACCTGGAGATCGTCTTCCCGCTCGCCAAAACCGCCCCCGCCCACGCCTACGAAATCATCGTGGCCTCCCTGGTGAGCGGCCCAGGCCCGGACTGCGTGCCCGCCGAGCCGGACCTTATTCACTCCGGGCGGTAGAAGGCGGGGCAGCACCTGCCAACGTTTGGCCCTCGCCGGCGCAGTCCGTCATCGGCACCGTTCGGGCGTCCCTTACCTGGCTGATCACGGATGCCCGAACAGGTCCCCGACTCGCCCGGAGGCTCCGTGCGCATCGCCTCCCACCGCGGGCCGTCCAGCAGCCCGGCGCGCGGGTCCGCCCACCGGTTCGACGGTGCGGCGAACACGTCGCGCTGGTTCAGGGCGCGGTGCAGCTGCTCCAGCACGCACACCACGTACGCGTCACGGTCGACGGAGCCCTGCGGCAGCTTGGTGTTGGAGAACACCACCCGCTTTCACACCGCGGGCACCGGTTCGGCGTCGATCTCGCGGGGCAGCAGCGGCCGGTCTTTGACCCGGCGGCGCGAGAGAGCGGGCAGTCGGCGGACCGCTTTGAGGATGCGTCACCCGGCCGGGGCGGCGCCCAGCGCGTCCGACTCGCCGAGCAGGGAGAGGAAAGGGCGCACGGTGTCGAAGCCACGCCGAACCCGCGGCGAGCACGACCTCGTACGGCCCGTGCCGCAGCCCGGCCCCTGGCCCCGCGCCCGAAAAACCGGGCGGCGGCCCCGGGGCCGCCGCCCGGCCCGGGCGATCAGGACCCCGCTGTCCCCGGCGTACCCAGATGCCTCGCGGCGAAGTCGAGCTCCAGCCGTACCTGCTTGATGCGCTCCTCCACCACCAGCGATCCATGGCCCGCGTCGTACCGGTACACCTCGTGCACCGCGCCGCGGGCCACCAGCCGGTCCACATAGTTCTCGATCTGCCGGATCGGGCAGCGCGGATCGTTCACGCCCGCCGAGATGTGGACCGGCGCGCGCACCTGGTCCACATAGGTCAGCGGCGACGAGGCCTCGAACCGCTCCGGCACCTCCTCGGGCGTACCGCCCAGCAGGGTGCGGTCCATCGCCTTCAGGGCCTCCATCTCGTCGTGGTACGCCGTGACGTAGTCCGCCACCGGCACCGCCGCGAGGCCCAGAGCCCATGCGTCCGGCTGGGTGCCGAGCCCGAGCAGGGTCAGATAGCCGCCCCAGGAGCCGCCGGACAGCACCAGCTTCGCCGGGTCCGCGAGGCCGGAGGCCACGGCCCACTCGCGCACCGCCGCGATGTCCTCCAGTTCGATCAGCCCGACCCGGTGCTTGAGCGCGTCGGTCCACGCGCGGCCGTACCCCGTGGAGCCGCGGTAGTTGACCCGGACGACCGCGTAGCCATGGTCGACCCAGGCCGCCGGGCCGGATGCGAAGGCGTCACTGTCGTGCCAGGTCGGGCCGCCGTGTATGTCGAAGACGGTCGGGAACGGACCCGAACCTTCCGGCTTCTGCACCAGCGCGTGGATACGGCCCCCGGGGCCCTCCACCCATACGTCCTTCACCGGCACCGACCCCGGTGCCTTCGCCCCCGGAGGGTCGAGCACGACGGGAGCCGAGGTGGACCGCACCTCGGGCGGCAGCGCCGCCGACGACCACAGATACTCCACCGCGCCGTCCGGCCGGGCCGTCGCCCCGGACACCGTCCCGGCGGGCGTTTCGACCTGCGTCAGCTCCCCGGTCGCCGGCTCGTACCGCCAGAGTTCGCTGCGCGCCTCGAAGCTGTGCGCTATCAGCAGCGCCGACCCGTCCGGGTACCACTCCGCGGAGACGTCGCCCGGCAGGTCGAGCGCCAGGTCGGTCTCCTCGCCGGACGCGACGTCCCACACCATCGGCTCCCAGCGCCCGCGCCGCTGGTGCCCGACCAGCAGCCGGGTGTCGCCGTCGACAGGTGCGAAGCCGAGTACCTCCAGGCCCAGCTCCTCCGTTCCGCCCTTGGTGTCGTCGAGCTCCGCGACCACCGAGCCGTCGAGCCGCACGACCCGGAGCGCCGAGTGCATCGCGTCCCCGTGCTCGGTGTGCTCCAGCGCGATCAGCGTCCCGTCGTGCGACAGATCGCCGACCCCGGCGGACTCCCGGTGCCGGTAGATCTCCGCCGGGGCCTGTCCGGGCCGTACGACATGGACCGTGGTGCCGTCCTCGTCGGTGGACCGGCCGATCACCGCCGTGCCGTCCCGCCCCAGCGCCAGGCCCGCCGGATACGACGGCTCGAGCCCCGCGACGGCCGGCTCGTCGTCGCCGCCGTGGAACGGCTGCCGCATCCAGATCCCGAACTCGTCCCCGTCCGAGTCCCGGAACCACCAGATCCACTCGCCGTCCGGCGTCAGCACACCGTCCGTCGTGCCGTTCGGCCGGTCGGTCGCCTGCCGCTGCGTGCCCGACGCGCGGTCCCAGGCGTACAGCTCGAACGTCCCCGTCGCGTTGGACACGAACAGTGAACGGTCCGGGGCGTCCTCCGCCCAGTCGGGCAGCCCGACGCGCGGCGCCCTGAACCGCTGCTCCCACCTCGGTGTGGTCCCGGTCATGCCGGTGATCTCAGTCATGCCCCCCATTCTGCGGGGGTGCCGCGACAATCCGCCGACACGGTCCGCAGCCTGTGGATAACTTTCCGGTCGTCTCCGCCCTCGCCGTGGCCGGCATGCGCATCGACTTCCTCCACGAGCACGACGCCTCGCTCTTTGCCCGCTTCGGCACCCTGGAGCGCGACGGCTCGTACTACCGCTTCCCGGCGGACCGTCCCCGCATCCCCTGATGTACTCGCTGCGCGCGTCGAAGCCGGCCGACTAGCCTTCGGGCACCACGAGTTCACGCCCGCGGTAGAAGGCCTCCTTCTCCTCCTCGATGAACGGGGCCATCGCCTCGCGCCTCCGGGTCTCGTGATCCGAGGCGCGCCAGACATCGCACGACTCCTTGGAGTCCCAGAACGACACCCCGATGACCTCTTGGCCGTCCTCCGACCAGTACGCGAAGGCGCGGCTCATGCCCTCGGGGTGGGATTCCGGCCGCCACGCCCTCTCGAATTCCTCCAGAGCGTCCGGCCTGATGCGGCGCGTGGTCATCCAGACGAAGTGCTGCTTCATTACGGCCCTCCTTCGCTCTCAGACCACCGTAGGCGCGCCCAGTCGCTTCCGCCCGTCCGGACGCGCATCGCCCGGCCCGGCAAGGTGCACCACTGCTTGGCAGAGCGCATCCACCTGCTCAGGCGTCATGTCGTAGTCGTACGCAATGTCCTCGACGGTCTCCCCGGCCTCCCACAGGTCGGTGATGGCCTTGACCGTGACCCGGTTGGCGGCCACCACGGGCAGACCATGACCGAACCTCGGATCGATCACGACGGGGACAGATTCCGGGTACTGCCTCAGCCGCAGGCTGGAGGGGAAGTCGTCGCCCGGCTCCCAGATGAGGTAGCGGAGATAGTCGGAGACCACTTCCTGGATGGGGACCTGGCCGTCGCGAGCTCTGCGGAGATCCCCCCAACCATGTTCGATGAAGATGTCCACGCCGTCCGTGGCGATCCGCTTGGACACGAGGCCGTAGGGGGTGTCGAAGGCATCCCGTACGGCGGCAGCCGCCTCCCTGATCTCGCTCATACGGAGACCCAGGGAGCGCAGGGAACGAAGGACGTGTGCTTCGGCAACCGCGATGAAAGGCACCGAGGGCTGTCCCTTTCGTACCGGCTCCACCTGGTGGACCAGAGGTGCTCCGGCGGCCTTGCCCTTCAGCCACGACGTGAGCGTCGACTGCGGAATCTCAAGGTAGGAGGCCGTTTCCGTGGGCGTCAGAAGTCCGTCCTTGAACCTGTCGACCATGCCCCAACTCCTCGTGATGCCGGGTTGCGCATCGTCGCACACCAAGCCTCCCACCTGCGGGTCGACCGCACACCCGGCCACCGGCTCAGCCGGCCGCACGAAGGTGGTTCCCGGCTCGGCAGTCCCGGCAGCGTCCGGGTTCCGGCGCGCGAAACGCTCGGTCGCAGCCGTCGCAGGTCTGGAAGGGCAGGACGGCCGCGCGGTCCACGGGGTGCGCCGGCGGGGGTGGGACGGGCAGGGGTGTCTCGCGTAGGCGGAAGGCGAGGATGCCTGCCGGACGAGCCCGGAAACGGTCCGGGAGCCTCGCGGTGAGCAGCTCGGTGATCTGGGGTGCTCCCACGCCCGCCGCGAGCCACTGGGCGACGGCCGGTGCCAGCCGGGCGGCCTCCTGCCCGGACAGGATCAGACGCGGATCGACCCGGCGCAGGGCGGCGAGTACGGCGACCGCCTGTGGGTCGGCGTCGGCGAGCGGGATCGGCGTCTCCGCCTCGGACTGCGTGGGTGTGTGCACCGTTTCCTGCACGGTTGCGGGCGTGGCCGCCGCAACGGCGGGCTGCTTCCGGGGCCGACGCGGCTTCGGCGGCTCGGGAGGCCCGTCCGGATCCGGATCACCGCCGGGCACGTCGTAGAAGTACGTCCGGGTACGGATCTGCCCGGTGGGCAGGCGCTCGCGGCGGCGCTCCAGGTATCCGGCCTCTTCGAGTTCCCTCAGCGCCCGCGAGATCAGGATCTCGCCCTCTGTGAAGTGCTCGCACAGGGCGGCGATCGTCACGGGTGTGCCGCTGGGCAGCGAGAGGATGTAGACCGCCACGCCGACCGTGACCGCGCTGCCGCGCCGCTGCGCGAGGGCGTTGGAGATCACGGTGAAGTCGGCCGTGAGGCGGGTGCGTACGTGGATCACGCCGGAGGTCGGAGCTCCGGCGTCGGCGCGCAGGCGCGCGTTAGACTGCGGCTCAGCCATCGGGAAGGTTCTGCTTCCTGATCGGTCAGGCCCTCGATCGGGACGGCAATCCCGGCCGGGGGCCGTATCTGTTTGCGGTTGTCGCGGTGAACGTAACCGTCCTGGTCCCGCCCCTGCAAGCCGGTCACTCGGACGGGTGACATGGGCCGGGAGGGTGGGTGGGCGGGTGGTTCTTTCCCCGGTTCTTTGGGAGTTCAGCGGCCCGCCGGACCCTCGCGGACAAGGATCCGGCGGACCCGGAAGGCGGGGCGTGACCGGGGCCTGGTCGGCTCAGACGCGGTGGCGGCCGGCCTTCAACTCGCCTATGAACGCTGCCCAGGAGCCGGCTTCGAAGGCCAGGGCGGGACCGGTCGGGACCTTGCTGTCACGGACCGGCACGACGCCGGGGAACCCGTCGGCCACCTCCACGCAATTGCCGCCCTCCTGATTGCTGTAGCTGCTCCTGCGCCACGCGGCGCCGTTCAGATCGGGACGGGACCTTCGCTCCACGGGGGTTGTCCTCCATCACGGATCGGATCATGTCGAGTGACATGAGCGGGGGCAGGGCTGCGGCCCGTAGCCGATCGTAGGTCACGGAAAACCTCCTGACCTCGGCTGGATCCTCGATGAGTTGACCGTGGTGCGCGCCTTCCGTGTAGACGACCTCCGAGCCGTCGGGCAGCGTGAGAATCGTCAGCGAGCCGCCCATCACGTCGTGCTCACCTTGGTCGAACGGCAGTACCTGCACGGTGATGTGAGGTTCCGCTGCGGCCTCAAGCAGTCGCTCCAACTGCTCACGCATCACGGCACGACCACCGACCGGACGCCTCAGTACCGCCTCGTCGAGGACGACCCACAGGGCCGGTCGATCCGTTGAGCCGAGCCGCCCCTGGCGTCCCATGCGCGCAGTGACCCTCTCCTCCAACTGTGTGTCACTGCTGAGCGTGAGGCCGACGCTCAGAACGGCCCGCGCGTACGCCTCGGTCTGAAGCAGACCGGGCACCACATGCGCTGCGTACTCTCCGATGGACACCGCCCGCTCCGAGTACGCCATGAACGCCCGCGACCAGTCCGGGAACGCCTCCCGGTACACATACGGCCACAGCTCGACCAGCAGGTTGTCCGCGCCGAGGACGGCGTCCAGCGTCCGTGCCAGTTCCAGCGTCGGTCTCGCCCCGGAGGCCCGCTCGATCTGCGTGATCCGTGTGCTCACCACGTGCGTCATACGGCCGAGTTCGGCCTGGGTGAGCCCGGCCGCCGTACGGAGTCTGCGCACCCGTGCACCGAACAGCGCCGCCATCGACGTACTGGGGTCAATTCCGTTGGCCAAGGCGTCACTTCCGTTCCTTACGAACCGAAAGGTAAGGCTGTGTCACCTTCCGAGCGTAGGGCCACCTGACGACTCTTGAGTACGGAACGTGACGACTCGCGCACATCGCGGGACGCCCCAGGACTCCACACGCAAGGACGGACACGCTGTGCTGACAGGAACGATCACCTCAGGCGAAGAACCCCGAAGGAGCACCGAAGCCCCTGCGGCGGAAGCCGTCGTGCTGGACGGCGAAGCCACTGAGCACCCGGCGCTCACCGCGCAGTTCGCCTCCTCAGCCCGAGGTGCGAGGCTCGCCCGACACCTCGCGGTGCGGCGCATGGAGGAGTGGGGACACCCGCCGGCGTCGGACGCCTCGTGCACGGTCGCCCTTGTGGTCGGCGAACTCGCCGCGAACGCCGTGCAGCACGGCCGTGTACCGGGGCACGACTTCCGTCTCCGGCTCGGCCTCGACGAGGTGTCGGGCCTGGTCCGGATCGAGGTCGCCGACGCCGCCACCGCGAAACGGCCGCCCGTCCGCCCGCCCTCGTCGTACCCCGACGGCGAGTCGGGCCGTGGCCTGCTCCTGGTGGACGTCCTGGCCGTGCGCTGGGGCTCGACGCCTCGTCATCCCGTGGGCAAGACGGTCTGGGCCGAGGTGTCGATCGACGCTCATCAACGCTCACATGGTCAGCCGCCTGAAGCTTCCGTGCGTGGAGCCACCGAAGTACGTGCGCCTCGCGCAGACGCTTCAGCGTCGTATCGAGGACGGCACGTATGCGCCCGGCGCCCGCGTACCGAGTGAGAACCAGCTGGTGCAGGCCTTCGGGATGTCCCGCCCGACCGTCGTCCGGGCGCTGGAGCTGCTGAAGCGGGACGGCTGGCTCGAGTCCCGGCAGGGGTAGGGCACGATCGTGCGGGGGCGCCCGGCGGTCGTCGAGAACCAGGACCGCCGGGGGCACCAAGCGCTCACGCGCGACGGGTCTCAAGCTCCCGGGCGGTTGGTCGAAGTCGGCTACGTGCCCGTTCCGGCGCGGGTCGCCTCCGTGCTCGGGCTGCCCAAGCGGGCCAAGATCCTCACGCGCCGATTCCTGGTCGAGGAGGACGGCGAACCGGTCGAGCTGGTCTCGTCGTACTTCCCCGCCGGCCTGGTCGAGGGCTGAACGGCAGTACCCGTGAGCACCTGGAGACGCGGAAGAAGGTCTGCTTCGACCACGTGACGGAACGGGTCTCGGCCCGCCTGCCTGAGCGTGCCGAAGCCGAGCTTCTCGACCTTCCGGACGGCGTTCCCGTCCTCAGTGTCCTGGTCGTCGCGTGCGACGCGTCCGGACAAGCGCTGCAGGTCTCCGACGTGCTGCTTCCCGCTGATCGGCAGGAGTTGGAAGACACTTACCGCTTGAACTGACTCGGCCTATGGCTAGCCGTCTTCTCGGCCGGGAAGCGGTGCCCCCTGGAGGAACGCTCGGTAAGCGTCTGCGGCGTCATTTTCTACGGTCGGCTCTTCCGGCCCGTACCGTGTGTCGCTCCGGTCGCGCTTCGGTCCGGAGATCCAGAACGCCTCGTCGGTTTCGGCGTCGTAGAAGTTTGCGTCGAACAAGCCGAGACCCGTAGCACGCCGCAGCGTTCGCCCCCGGAAGTAGGCCGTTCTCCAGGTCTTGGAGAAGTCCACCCACCCGATCCACGAGGGGCCGCGGTCGGTGTCATATCCCGTCTTGAGCTGCACGAACATGATTCTGCGAGGCATGATCCCAGCCTGGCCGACCGAGCCCCCTCGGTAAACCGAGTTTGTGGTCGCGGGCATCGTCTTCTCCTCGGCCGTGGGCAAGTCGCTGTATGCGGCCAACGTCCGCCGTGCCTTCCGCCAGGCGCTCAAGGGCATCGACGGGATCAACGCCGACGACTGGACGCCCCGGGAGCTCCGGCACAGCTTCGTTTCCCTGCTGTCCGACCGTGGCGTCGCTGTCCCGCCGGGGCGTCCCGTGATCTCCCGGCTCGTCGGGCACTCCGGTACGGCCGTGACCGAGGAGGTCTACCGGAAGCAGATTCGGCCCGTGATCCAGACCGGCGCCGTGGTCATGGACGGGATCTTCGGCGCTGATCCGCAGCGGCCGTAGACACGCGGGAACCGGTAGACACGCAGACGAAACAGGTCCGGCAGCTACTCATGTGAGTAGCTGCCGGACCTGGTATTTCTCTGTCGGGGTGGCGGGATTTGAACCCACGACCTCTTCGTCCCGAACGAAGCGCGCTGCCAAGCTGCGCTACACCCCGATGTCATCCGCTCTCGCGGCGACATCGATTACTTTAGCGGACCCGCGCCCGTAGACGAAATCCGGTTATCGCCGAGCCCCTGGCGGGCCCGGCCAGGGGGTCAGTCGCGCGCCGTGAGAGTCAGCAGCGTGGCCTCGGGCGGGCAGGCGAAGCGGACCGGGGTGTAGCGGTTGGTGCCGCAGCCGGCCGAGACGTGCAGGTATGACCGGTTGCCGCCGGCGTGGTGGGCGGAGAGGCCCTTGACCCGGTCCGTGTCCAGGTCGCAGTTGGTGACCAGCGCCCCGTAGAAGGGGATGCACAGCTGGCCGCCGTGGGTGTGGCCGGCGAGGATCAGGGGGTAGCCGTCCTCGGTGAAGGCGTCGAGGGAGCGCAGATACGGGGCGTGGACGACGCCGATGGAGAAGTCGGCGTCGGGGGCGGGGCCGCCGGCTACGCGCTCGTAGCGGTCCCGCTTGATGTGCGGGTCGTCGAGGCCGGTGAAGGCGATCTCCATGCCGTCGATCTTGAGCCGGCCGCGGGTGTTGTTGAGGCCGACCCAGCCTGCGTCGTCGAAGGCGTCGCGGATCGACTCCCAGGGGTTGTGCACCACGCCCACGGCGGGCGCGTTGCCGTTGAGGCCGTGCCGGCCGCGGGCCTTCTCGACCAGGTAGCGGGCGGGGTTGCGGAGCTTGGGCCCGTAGTAGTCGTTGGAGCCGAAGACGTAGACGCCGGGGAACTCCATCAGCGGGCCGAGTGCGTCGAGCAGCTCGGGCACGCCCTCGGTGTCGGACAGGTTGTCACCGGTGTTGACGACGAAGTCGGGCCGCAGTCCGGCGAGCGACCGGAGCCAGCGCTGCTTCTTGCGCTGTCCGCACACCATGTGGATGTCGGACACCTGGAGTACGCGCAGGGGCCTCGCTCCTTGCGGCAGGACGGGCACGGTGATCCGCCGGAGCCGGAAGGAGCGGGCTTCGAAGCCGGCGGCGTAGACGAGGCCGCCCGCGACGGCTGCCGTGATTCCCAGGGGTACTCCGTAGCGTGCGCGCATGTGCTTATCGTGTCAGACCCGCGATCACCGCGAAATGAGCGGGCGTCTCCACCGGCGTACCTGACAGACTGGGGTCATGACCACGCTCAAGGCCAAGCTTCAGGAAGACCTCACCCACGCGATCAAGGAGCGCGACGAGCTGCGCTCCTCGACGCTCCGGCTGACCCTCGCCGCCATCACCAAGGAGGAGGTCGCGGGCAAGACCGCGCGTGAGCTCTCCGACGACGAGGTGCAGAAGGTGATCGCCAAGGAGGCGAAGAAGCGCCGCGAGGCGTCCGACGCCTTCGAGCAGGGCGGCCGTCCGGAGCAGGCGCAGCGGGAGCGGGCCGAGGGCGAGGTGCTGGACGCGTACTTGCCGAAGCAGCTGACCGACGAGGAGCTGCACGGGATCGTCGCGCAGGCCGTCGAGGAGGCCCGGGCGGCCGGTGCGGAGGGCCCGCGTGCGATGGGTGCCGTCATGAAGATCGTGAACCCGAAGGTGGCGGGCCGCGCGGAGGGTGGCCGGGTGGCCGCCGTGGTCAAACAGCTGCTGGCCGGCTGACGGCTCGTTCCCACAACGGAAAGGGGCGCCCGGTGATCACCGGGCGCCCCTTCGCGTACGGGCGTCAGCCGTTGTTGCCGCCGATGACGTCCGGCGAGAACGGGAGGTCGGGGGAGGGCTGAGTGCCGCCGGGCTTGTTGTCGTTCCCGCCGCGGTGGCGGTTGCGGTGAGGGCGCCTGTCGGGGCCGTCGTACTCGTCCTCGTCCAGGTCCCAGTCCAGTTCGGGGTCGGGGATGTGGACGTTGACGAAGGAGGGCGCGTCCTTGCCCTCCAGTGCGCCGGTCACGGCGTCCTTCCAGATGGGACCGGGGACCTTACCGCCGTACACCTTGGGGTGGTACACGCCGCCGATGGTGATGTTCTCCATATGGACCTGCTGGGAGGCGCTGCCGACCCAGACCGCACCGGAGATGTTCGGGGTGTAGCCGACGAACCAGGCGTTCTTGCGGTGGTCGGTGGTACCGGTCTTGCCCGCGCTGTCGCGGCTCTGGAGGCCGGCGGCCTCACCCGTACCGGAGTCGATCACGCCGCGCAGCAGGGTGTTGACGGTGTCGGCGGTCTGCTCCGACATGGCCCGGGTGCACTTGGTCTGGGGCACCGCGAGGCTCTTGCCACCCGGTCCCTGGATCGACTCGATGGCGACGGGCGTGCAGTACGTGCCGCGGTTCGCGAAGGTGGCGTAGGCGTTCGCCATGGTCAGCGGGGAGACGCCCTGGGAGCCGAGTGAGATGGACGGCACCTGGGGCAGCTTCTTGCCGTCGCCCTGCTTGACGCCGAGCTTGTCGGTCATCTCCACGATGGGGCAGATGCCGATCTCGCCGGTCATCTGCACGAAGTAGGTGTTGACCGACTTGGCCATCGCCTCCTTCATGCCGTACGGGCCGACCTCGGACCGGTTCTCGTTCTCGGCGGTGTCCCCGTCGGTGTTCTTGAAGGGCTTGCCACAGGTCTTGATCGGGCTGGGGTACGACATCTCGTAGGGAGAGGAGTAGGTCTTCGTCGCCGGAATGCCCTGCTCGATGGCCGCGGCCGCCACGAACGGCTTGAAGGTCGAACCGGTCGGGAAACCGAAGTTCGAGCCGCTCATGTCCTTGTCGACCGAGTAGTTGATCTGGGTCTCGTTCTTCCCGAAGCCGTAGGGCTTGGACTGTCCCATGGCCAGGACCTTGCCGGTGCCCGGTTCGATCAGGGTCACGGCGGTGGCGACCTTGTCGTCCTGGTTGACGTGATCCTTGATCGACTCCTGTACGGAATTCTGGGCCTGCGGGTCCAGGGTGGTGCGGATCGTCAGGCCGCCCTGGTTCCAGATCTTGCCGCGCTCCTCCCGGTCCTTCCCGAAGACCGGGTCGCTGAGGAAGGTCTCGCGTACGTAGTCGCAGAAGAAGCCCGCATCCTTGACGGCCGTGATGCAGCCGTTCTTCGGCCTGCTGACGTTCAGCCGGATCGGCTTGGCCTTGGCCTGGTCGGCCTCGGCCTGGGTGATGCTGTGGGTCTCGGCCATCCGCTGGAGCACGATATTGCGCCGCTGGGTGGCCTCCTCCGCGTCGTTGACCGGGTCGAAGCGGCTCGGCGACTGGACGAGGCCGGCGAGCATCGCGGACTCGCCCAGATCGAGGTCCTTGGCGTGCTTGCTGAAGTAGCGCTGGGAGGCGGCCTCGATGCCATAGGCCTGCTGGCCGAAGAAGGTGATGTTGAGGTAGTTCTCGAGGATCCTCTTCTTGCCCAGCTCCTCCTCGAGCTGGATCGCGTACTTCAGCTCGCGGACCTTGCGGCCGAGGGTCTGCTGGGTGGCCTGGGCGACTTTGTCGGGGTCGTCGCCGGCCTCCTCCACGAAGACGTTCTTCACATACTGCTGGGTGAGGGTCGAGGCACCCTGGGCGACACCGCCCGACTGCGCGTTGCGGTTGATCGCGCGCAGCACACCTTTGAGGTCGATCGCCCCGTGCTCGTAGAAGCGGGCGTCCTCGATCGCGACGATCGCCTTCTGCATGTACGGGGAGATGTCCTCGAGCGGGACGACCGTGCGGTCCCGTGAGTAGACGGTGGCGATCTGATCGCCCTTGGCGTCGAGGATCGTGGTGCGCTGGCTCAAGGGAGGTGTCTTGAGGTTGGCGGGGATTTCGTCGAAGCCCTCGACCGTCCCCTTGGCCGCGAGTCCGATTGCCCCGGCCGCAGGCAGGGCGATACCCGCCAGCACTGCCCCGGAGAGCACGCTGACCCCGAGGAACTTGGCGGCTTGCTGGGTCCCGGTCAGGCCTCCGCCCGAGCGCTTCTTTGGCATGGAGGAAGCCTACGTTCTCATTCGCCGGACACGCGTATATGCGTTCGCCTAAGCTGCTCCCAACTGTCACAACTGTGTGACCGCGCATCAAGTTCCCCGCGTCGGAGCCGTGTCCGGTTCCGCCCCATGCGTCATTCGGCGCCCGTTGTGACTCAACCGACCCGTCATGAAATGCCGGGTTCGTCTGATATGTCCTCAGGTCACTCCGTTGGGTGATCTGCCGCGTACGCATAGTCCGTTCGGGCCATTCAAGATTGGGCCCGAAGGGGGTGTTGCGCTGTGTCCACCTTCCGTAACGTCCTCAACTGGCAGCGGTGAATATGCCGCTGTCGCCGTGGGGGAGCCCCGATTCGGGAGAGGACGGCGCCGGCATGGGCTGGGTAACCGACTGGAGTGCGCAGGCAGCCTGCCGCACGACGGATCCGGATGAACTGTTCGTTCAAGGGGCAGCGCAGAACAGGGCCAAGGCGGTGTGCACCGGATGCCCGGTGCGGACCGAGTGCCTGGCCGATGCGCTCGACAATCGCGTCGAATTCGGCGTATGGGGTGGCATGACCGAGCGGGAGCGCCGCGCACTGCTGCGCAGGCGCCCCACCGTCACCTCCTGGCGCCGACTGCTGGAGACCGCGCGTACGGAGTACGAGCGGGGTACGGGTGACCTGCCCGTACCGGTGGCGGCAGAAGTGGCGTACGAGGAGTCGTACGCGGCAGTGGGCTGACAGCCCGGCTGCGCCAGGGCGAGTGCCGCGGACAGCCGCCGCGCGTCGCTGCCCCGTGCCTGCTGCCCGGCGGTGCATTGGCGCCGGGCGTCACACGGCTTCCCCCTGGCACGCCGCCGGCCTTCCGGACGGCGGCGTGCCGAGCGGTGTCAGGTGCCGACGGCGGGGCTGGGTGTGCCGTCGGCCAGGAGGGCGCCGATCTGGCGGAGGCCCGCGAGGTCGTGTACGTCGCCCGGAAGCGCGGCGACCTCGATCACCGGGACCTCCGGGTGGAGTGCGGTGAAGCGGTCGCGCGTGTGCCGTTCGCGTGCCAGTACGTGCATCCGCTCGGCATGAAGCCGCAGCAGACCTGCCGTCAGGCGTGCTGTGTGGTCGGAGGTGGGGTCGTTCTCGGTGTCGGACGTTTCGGGAGAGGGGACCGAGTCCGCGCGGTCACGACCCTGAGCCTTCCCGGCCTTCTGATCCACAATGCGGCCTTCATCAAGATTTTCTGCCGCGGCCAGTGCCCGCTCGGCCGACAGCCGGGCGGCGCCACTGCCGTGGACCCGGTTGAGTACGAGCCCGGCGAGCGGCATCTTCTCCGCGGCCAGCCGTTCCACGAAGTACGCCGCCTCACGCAGCGCGTCCCGCTCCGGCGCGGCGACGACCAGAAAGGCCGTGCCGGGCGCCTGGAGCAGTCGGTAGGTGGCGTCCGCGCGGGTGCGGAAGCCGCCGAACATCGTGTCCATGGCCGCCACGAAGGTCTGTACGTCCCGCAGCAGCTGTCCCCCCAGCAGCTTCCCGAGCGTGCCGGTCATCATCGACATGCCGACGTTGAGGAACTTCAACCCGGCCCGTCCGCCCATCTTCGCGGGGGCCATCAGCAGCCGGATGAACTTGCCGTCCAGGAAGGAGCCGAGCCGCTTCGGCGCGTCCAGGAAGTCCAGCGCGGAGCGCGACGGCGGGGTGTCGACCACGATGAGGTCCCACTCGTTCCGCGCGCTCAGCTGACCGAGCTTCTCCATGGCCATGTACTCCTGCGTGCCCGCGAAACCGGCCGACAGGGACTGGTAGAAGGGGTTCTCAAGGATCGCCCGGGCTCGTTCGGCATCCGCGTGGGCTTCGACGATCTCGTCGAAGGTGCGCTTCATGTCGAGCATCATGGCGTGCAGTTCTCCCGCCCGTCGCCCGCCATCGCCCTTGTCGGAATCGCTGTGCGATGCGCCTCCTGAGCCGTTCACCCCCGGCACCCGCCGCGGGGTGTTGTCCAGCGAGTCGATGCCCATGGACTGGGCGAGCCGCCGCGCCGGGTCGATGGTGAGGACGACCACCTTGCGGCCGCGTTCCGCGGCCCGGACGGCCAACGCGGCCGCTGTTGTGGTCTTGCCGACGCCGCCGGCCCCGCAGCACACGATGATGCGGATCTCCGGGTTGTCGAGGAGCGGGTCGATCTCCAGAGCGAGAGCCGTCCTCGGTGTCATGAGCCCACCCCTTGCTTGCGCAGTTCCGTCGCCAGTTCATGGAGACCGGCCAGGTCCACTCCCTCGCCGATCAGCGGGAGTTCGTAGGAAGGAAGACCGAGCCCGGACAGAACGGTCCGCTGCTCGCGCTCCAGCTCGACCCGCTGGGCGTGTTCCGCGGCCTGTTCGAGCAGCGGACCGACCAGCTGCTTGCCGCCGCGTACACCGGCCCGGGAGAGCGCGGCGGCCACGGCGGCCCGGTGGTCGTTGGCCGCGGCGCGTACCGCCTCCTCGTCGAGGATGTGCGGGCGGATCATATTGACGAAGACATTGCCGACCGGGAGCGCGGCCTCGTGCAGCTCGGCGACACCGTCGGCGGTCTCCTGGACCGGCATCTCCTCCAGCAGGGTCACCAAGTGCACTGCGGTTTCGGGCGACTTGAGGACCCGCATGACGGCCTGGGCCTGATTGTGTATCGGGCCGATCCTGGCGAGGCCCGCCACCTCGTCGTTCACATTGAGGAATCGGGTGATGCGTCCGGTGGGTGGGGCGTCCATGACGACGTAGTCGTAGGAGTACCGGCCGCGTTTGTTCTTGCGGCGCACCGCCTCGCAGGCCTTGCCGGTGAGGAGTACGTCCCGCAGGCCCGGTGCGATGGTCGTGGCGAAGTCGATCGCGCCCAGTTTCTTCAGCGCGCGGCCGGCTCCGCCGAGCTTGTAGAACATCTGGAGGTAGTCGAGCAGCGCCAGTTCGGGATCGATGGCGAGGGCGTACACCTCCCCGCCGCCCGGGGCGACCGCGATTCTGCGCTCCTCGTACGGAAGGGCTTCCGTCTCGAAGAGCTGCGCGATGCCCTGCCGGCCCTCGACCTCGACGAGGAGGGTGCGTCTGCCCTCCGTCGCGAGGGCGAGCGCGAGTGCCGCGGCCACCGTGGTCTTTCCGGTACCGCCTTTTCCGCTGACGACCTGGAGCCTGCTCACGCCCTGGAGCCTAACCAGTCGTACGGGGACTGAAGCAGGAGGCCGACAGTGACAGCGGCTACAGTCGGCTCCATGACCAAGTGGGAATACTCGACCGTGCCCCTCCTCGTGCACGCGACGAAGCAGATTCTGGACACCTGGGGCGAGGACGGCTGGGAGCTCGTCCAGGTCGTCCCCGGTCCCAACCCCGAGCAGCTGGTGGCCTACCTGAAGCGGGAGAAGGCATGAGCGCCGTAGTAGAAGCCAAGCTCGCCGAGCTGGGGCTGACCCTGCCCGAGGTCGTGCCGCCGCTGGCCGCCTACCAGCCGGCCGTGCAGTCGGGCCCGTACATCTACACCTCCGGCCAGCTCCCGATGGTGGACGGCAAGCTTCCGGTCACCGGCAAGGTCGGTGCCGAGGTGACCCCGGAGGAGGCCAAGGACCTGGCGCGTACCTGCGCGCTGAACGCGCTGGCGGCCGTGAAGTCGGTCGCGGGCGACCTGGACCGTATCGCCCGAGTCGTGAAGGTCGTCGGTTTTGTCGCGTCGGCCTCGGACTTCACCGGCCAGCCGGCCGTCGTCAACGGCGCCAGCGAACTGCTGGGCGAGGTCCTCGGCGACAAGGGCGTGCACGCCCGCAGCGCGGTCGGCGTCGCGGTGCTGCCGCTGGACGCGCCGGTCGAGGTCGAGATCCAGGTCGAGCTCGTCCAGGGCTGACTCCTCTCGAACATCCAGCCGGTAACGGATAGCCTCCGGCCATGGCGAATGGTCAGTGGTATCCGCCCGAGTGGCCCGACAGGATCCGCGCGCTTGCTCGCGGTGAGCTCACCCCCGCGGCCCCCAAACGGGCCGCGACGGTGATGCTGCTGCGTGACTCCGTGGCCGGTCCTGCCGTACACATGCTGCGCAGACGCGCCTCCATGGCCTTTGCCGGGGGCGCGTACGCGTATCCGGGCGGCGGTGTCGACCCGCGCGACGACGCCCACGGCGTCGGCTGGGCCGGGCCCTCGCGGGAGGCATGGGCGGACCGGCTGGGTGTGGACCCGGCGTCCGCGCAGGCCATCGTGTGCGCGGCGGTGCGCGAGACATACGAGGAGGCGGGCGTTCTGCTCGCCGGCGAGACCCCGGACACCGTGGTCGGCGACACGACCGGCGAGGACTGGGAGGCCGACCGCCTGGCGCTGGTCGGCCGGGAACTGTCCTTCGCGGACTTCCTGGAACGGCGCGGTCTGGTGCTGCGGTCCGATCTGCTGGGCGCGTGGGCCCGATGGATCACCCCGGAGTTCGAGCCGCGCCGCTACGACACCTGGTTCTTCGTGGCCGCGCTGCCCGAGGGTCAGCGCACTCGCAATGCCTCGACGGAGGCCGACCGCACGGTGTGGATCCGGCCCCCGGAGGCCGCAGAGCGGTACGACAGGGGTGAGCTGCTGATGATGCCGCCGACCATCTCCACGCTGCGGCAGCTGACGCCGTACGACGCGGCCGCGAAGGCCCTCTCGGCCGCGGCGGACCGGGATCTGACGCCCGTGCTCGCGCAGGCCCGGCTGGAGGGCGAGAAGCTGGTGCTCAGCTGGCCCGGCCACGACGAGTTCACCAAGCACGTCCCCACGGAAGGCGCCTGAAGCATGACCGACGCAGCCGCGCTGCCCGGGCAGCCCCGCGGTGGGGTGCTGTCCGGGCCTGCCACCGCCCGCGCCGTCAATGTCCTCGCGCCGAACCCCTCCGCGATGACGCTCGACGGCACCAACACCTGGATCGTCTCCGAGCCGGACTCCGACCTGGCGGTCGTCGTCGACCCGGGCCCGCTCGACGAGGGACACCTCCGGAACGTCATCGCCACCGCCGAGAAGGCCGGCAAGCGCGTCGCGCTGACCCTGCTCACCCACGGCCACCCGGACCACGCCGAGGGCGCGGCCCGTTTCGCCGAGCTGACGGACACACCCGTACGTGCCCTGGACCCGGCGCTGCGGCTCGGCGACGAGGGGCTGGCCGCCGGTGACGTCGTCGGGGTCGGCGGCCTGGAGATGCGCGTCGTGCCGACTCCCGGGCACACCGCGGACTCGCTCTGCTTCCACCTCCCGGCGGACCGGGCGGTGCTGACGGGGGACACGGTCCTCGGCCGGGGTACGACGGTCGTGGCGCACCCCGACGGGCGGCTCGGCGACTACCTTGACTCGCTGCGTCGGCTGCGCTCCCTCACCGTCGACGACGGCGTCCGCACGGTCCTGCCCGGCCACGGTCCGGTGCTCGACGACGCCCAGGGGGCGGTCGAGTTCTACCTCGCGCACCGCGCCCACCGTCTCGCCCAGGTCGAGACGGCCGTCGAGAACGGTCACACCACCCCGGCGGCCGTGGTGGCCCATGTCTACGCCGATGTGGACCGTTCGCTGTGGCCCGCGGCCGAGCTGTCGGTGCGGGCGCAGATGGAGTATCTGAAGGAGCACGGCCTGATCTGAGGACCCGGACACGGAGACGCTCTCTCCTGTGTCCTACGCTCCGCATGCGCCGTTGAGAGCGGCGCGCACTCTTTCACCGTTCCTGGGGGGAACTTTCCGTGTTCGTACTGGCCGTCATTCTGTTCATCGCCGCGGCGGTGCTGTTCTTCGTCGGACGCTCGAACGACGCCACGAAGCTGAAACTGGGCGCCGCGGGCGCGGTGATCGCGGGGCTGTTCTTCGTGATCGCCAGCTGTGTGACCGTGATCAGCGCCTATGAGGTGGGTGTACCGGTGACCTTCGGCAAGGTCGGGTCGCCGATGACCTCCGGCATACAGTTCACCTCGCCGTTCACCTCCGTCACCAACTTCTCCACCCGGCCGGTGGACCTCAATCTGTCCGACAAGGACGTGGTCGAGGTGCGCTCCTCGCAGGGCGGGGTGATGTACGCGGAGGTGACCGTGAAGTGGTCGGTGATCCCGTCCAAGGCGGTGGAGCTGTACAAGCTCGCGGGCAGCGAGTCGGCGATCCAGCAGCGGCTGGTCTACCCGGACAGCCGGGAGATCGTGCGCAACGTCTTCGCCCGTCACACCAGCGAGGAGGGCTACTCCTCGGCCCGGGAGAAGATCAACGGTGAGATCGCCGACCTGATCAAGGAGCGGCTGGCGCCGCGCGGAATCGCCGTCACCACCGTCAACCTGCGCAATGTGAAGCCCTCGGACCAGCTCCAGGACCAGATCGACCGCAAGATCCAGCAGCAGCAGGCCACCGAGCGGGCCACCGAGGCGGCCCGTACGGCCGCGGCGGAGGCCGAGCGTCGGCGGATCGAGGCGGACGGCATCGCCAAGGCCAACAAGATCCTGAACGAATCGCTCACCGACAAGGTCCTGCTGAACCAGTGCATCGAGGCCTACAAGGAGGCCTCCGCCAAGAACCCCGTGTACGCCGTGCCGTGCGGCTCGGGCGGCGGCAACCCGCTGATCGTGGACGGCAGCAAGCGCTGATGTGCGCGAAGGGGGCGCCCGGCACACTGCCGGGCGCCCCCTTCGCATAGGTACTAGCGCGAGCGCTTCGCGAGGCGTTCTACGTCCAGCAGGATCACGGCACGCGCCTCCAGGCGCAGCCAGCCGCGCTGGGCGAAGTCCGCCAGGGCCTTGTTGACCGTCTCGCGGGAGGCGCCGACGAGCTGGGCCAGCTCCTCCTGGGTCAGGTCGTGGACGACGTGGATGCCCTCCTCCGACTGCACGCCGAAGCGGCGCGACAGGTCGAGGAGCGCCCGGGCGACACGGCCCGGAACGTCGGAGAAGACCAGGTCGGACATCTGGTCGTTGGTCTTGCGCAGCCGGCGGGCGACGGCGCGCAGCAGGGCGGAGGCCACCTCGGGGCGGGCGTTCAGCCAGGGCTGGAGGTCGCCGTGGCCGAGGCCGAGCAGCTTGACCTCGGTGAGCGCGGTCGCGGTGGCGGTGCGCGGGCCCGGGTCGAAGAGGGACAGCTCGCCGATCAGCTCACCGGGACCGAGGACGGCCAGCATGTTCTCGCGGCCGTCGGGGGAGGTGCGGTGGAGCTTGACCTTGCCCTCGGTGACCACGTAGAGACGGTCGCCCGGGTCGCCCTCGTGGAAGAGTGCGTCACCGCGTGCGAGAGTCACCTCACTCATCGAGGCGCGGAGCTCCGCGGCCTGCTCGTCATCGAGCGCCGCGAAGAGCGGGGCGCGCCGCAGAACGTCGTCCACGAGTTCTCTCCTTGTCGACCTGCTCAGGGGACCGTGGTCTCCATCATGCCGCACGTCAGTGTGCTGTCCCGGGGGGCGACCACTGGAGGTTCGGCATATAAAAAGCGTGCAATCAATCACAAGTTTGACGTACTGGCGCTCCGGGTCGTGCCGCAGGGGGCCGATCGGGTAGCCGATGGACCATGCCGCGGGCGGATGTCAGTGCCGGGCTTTAGGCTGGCCGGGTGTCCAATACGCCGGTGAGAGCGCAGGCCAAGGGGGCCGGACGAGTGACCGCAGGCCGTAATTCCGCTGTGGGCGAACAGGCGGCGACGAAGTCGAAGAAAGCCGCAAAAGCGACAAAATCCTCCGCCAAGCCCGAATCCCGGCTGGCGATGGTCCGCCGAGCCCGCCGGATCAACCGTGAGCTCGCCGAGGTGTATCCGTACGCCCACCCCGAGCTGGACTTCGAGAACCCCTTCCAGCTGCTGGTCGCGACCGTTCTGTCGGCGCAGACGACCGACCTGAGGGTCAACCAGACCACCCCCGCGCTCTTCGCCCGCTTCCCCACGCCCGAGGAGCTCGCCGCGGCGAACCCGGAGGAGGTCGAGGAGCTCATCAGGCCCACCGGCTTCTTCCGCGCCAAGACCAAGTCGATCACGGGCCTTGCGGCGGCGATCAGGGACGACTTCGGCGGCGAGGTCCCCGGCCGCCTCGAGGACCTGGTCAAGCTGCCCGGCGTGGGCCGCAAGACGGCGTTCGTCGTGCTCGGCAATGCCTTCGGAGTGCCCGGGCTCACCGTCGACACCCACTTCCAGCGACTCGTCCGCCGCTGGAAGTGGACGGAGCAGGAGGACCCGGAAAAGATCGAGGCGGAGATCGCAGCGATCTTCCCCAAGAGCGAGTGGACCATGCTCTCGCACCGGGTGATCTTCCACGGCCGCCGCATCTGCCACGCCCGCAAGCCGGCCTGCGGCGCCTGCCCGATCGCGCATCTGTGCCCCGCGTATGGAGAGGGCGAGACCGACCCGGACAAGGCGAAGAAGCTTCTGAAGTACGAGATGGGGGGTATGCCCGGCCAGCGCCTGAAGCCCCCGGCCGGCTACCCCGGCCGCCCGGCCCCGCCGCTGGGCGCCGCCGGGTGAACGGCGCGGAACGATCTGCGGCGATGGCCGCGTTGTGATGGACGGGGGTTCCTATGACGCACGCGAGTGAGACATACGACGGCGACGTGGCCGTCACGGCCGAGGGGCTGCCCGAGTGGCTGACCCCGGTGGCTCGCGCCGCCGAGGACGTGGAGCCGGAGCAGCTGAGCCGCTTCCTTCCGCCCGAGGGCGGCGGCGGGCGCCAGTCCGCCGTGCTGGTCCTCTTCGGAGAGGGCGAGCGGGGCCCCGAGCTGCTGCTCATGGAGCGGGCCAGCCAGTTGCGTTCGCACGGCGGCCAGCCCGCGTTCCCCGGCGGGGCGCTCGACCCCGGGGACGGAGACCCTCGCACCACCGGGCCGCTGCGGGCCGCGCTGCGCGAGGCCCAGGAGGAAACCGGGCTCGACCCCAGGGGCGTCCAGATCTTCGCGGTGCTGCCCCGGCTGTTCATCCCGGTGAGCGACTTCGTCGTCACCCCCGTCCTCGGCTGGTGGCGCCGGCCCAGCCCGGTCGGGGCCGTGGATCCGGCCGAGACGGCCCGGGTCTTCACTGCGCCCGTGGTGGACCTCACGGACCCGGCCAACCGTGCGACGGTTGTGCACCCGAGCGGTCATCAGGGCCCGGCTTTTCTGGTCGAATCCGCCCTGGTATGGGGTTTCACCGCAGGTGTGATCGACCGGATTCTGCACTTCTCCGGCTGGGAACGCCCCTGGGACCGGACCAGGAAAGTCCCGCTCGACCGGCACGCATGACAGGCTGGCGGACCGAACCCCGGCCGGTGGACGACCGGCGACGACTTGCGAGGCTGAGACGGTGAACGTGCTCGACATCCTGTTGCTGGTGGCCGCCGTGTGGTTTGCGGTCGTCGGTTACCGCCAGGGCTTCGTCGTCGGCATCCTGTCGGTGATCGGTTTCCTCGGCGGCGGTCTGGTCGCCGTCTATCTGCTGCCCTTTCTCTGGGACCAGCTGACCGACGGGGCCAAGGTCTCGGCCACGGCCGCCATAGTCGCCGTCGTCGTCGTGATCGTCTGCGCCTCGGTCGGACAGGCCCTCACCACCCACCTCGGCAGCAGACTCCGCGGCCACATCAAATGGTCGCCGGCCCGTGTCCTGGACGCGGCCGGCGGCTCGTTGGTGAACGTGCTGGCCATGCTGCTGGTCGCCTGGCTCATCGGCACTCTGCTCGCTCGAACCTCACTGCCCACCCTCGGCAAGGAGGTCCGCAGCTCCAAGGTGCTCCTGGGCGTCTCCCGAGTGCTTCCCGAGCAGGCGAACACCTGGTTCGCGGACTTCTCCTCCGTGCTCGCGCAGAACGGCTTCCCACAGGTCTTCAGTCCGTTCGCCAACGAGCCGATCACCGAGGTCCAGGCTCCCGACCCGGCCCTCGAGAACAGCCCGGTCGCGCAGGTGGCCAAGCAGTCCATCGTCAAGGTCATGGGCACCGCCCCCAGCTGCGGCAAGGTCCTCGAAGGCACCGGCTTCGTCTTCGACGAGCGCCGGGTGATGACCAACGCCCATGTCGTCGGCGGCGTCGACGAGCCGACCGTCCAGATAGGGGGCGAGGGCAGGCGGTACGACGCCAAGGTCGTCCTCTACGACTGGGAGCGCGACATCGCCGTCCTGGACGTCCCGGACCTGAAGGCGCCCGCGCTCCAGTTCACCGAGAGCGACGCACACAGCGGCGACAGCGCCATCGTCGCCGGCTTCCCCGAGAACGGCTCGTACGACGTACGCGCCGCCCGGGTCCGCGGCCGGATCAACGCCAACGGCCCGGACATCTACCACCACGGCACGGTCCAGCGTGACGTCTACTCCCTCTACGCGACGGTCCGCCAGGGCAACTCCGGCGGCCCGCTGCTCACCCCCGACGGCAAGGTCTACGGCGTGGTCTTCGCCAAGTCCCTCGACGACGCCGACACCGGGTACGCGCTGACCGCCGACGAGGTACGCGAGGACATCGAGCGCGGCCGCACCGCCAACCAGCAGGTCGACAGCCAGGAATGCGCACTGTGAGGCTCACGGTCCTCGGCGGCGGCGGCTTCCGCGTGCCCCTCGTGTACGGCGCGCTGCTGCGCGACCGTGCGCCCGGCCGTATCACCCATGTCACCCTCCACGACCTCGACGCCGGACGGCTTGCCGTCGTCCGGCGGGTCCTGGCCGAACAGGCCCACGACGTCCCCGACGCGCCGGAGGTGACGGCCACCACCGATCTCCACCCGGCGCTGCGCGGCGCCGATTTCGTCTTCTCGGCGATCCGCGTCGGCGGTCTGGAGGGCCGCGCCGCCGATGAGCGCATCGCGCTCGCCGAGGGCGTGCTGGGTCAGGAGACGGTCGGCGCGGGCGGGGTCGCGTACGGGCTGCGAACCGTGCCCGTGGCGGAGCTGATCGCCCGTCGGATCGCCGCGCTCGCCCCCGAGGCCTGGGTCGTCAACTTCACCAACCCGGCAGGCCTGGTCACCGAGGCCATGGCCCGGCACCTGGGCGACCGCGTCATCGGCATCTGCGATTCGCCGGTGGGCCTGGCCCGCCGGGTCGCCCGGGTGCTCGGCGTCGCCGACCCCGCCTCCGTACGCCTCGACTATTCCGGACTCAACCATCTGGGCTGGCTGCGCGGACTGTATGTCGGAGCGGACGGCGCCGAGGAGAACCTGCTGCCGCGCCTGTTCGCCGACGACGCCCTCCTCACCTCCTTCGAGGAGGGCAGGCTCTTCGGCGCCGACTGGCTGCGCTCCCTCGGCACGGTGCCCAACGAATACCTGCACTACTACTACTTCACCCGCGAGGCCGTGACGGCGTACAGCCGAGCCGAGCAGACCCGCGGTGCGTATCTGCTGGGCCGGCAGGCGCGTTTCTACGACGAGATGGCCCGCGGCGGCTCCGGGGCACTGGCGGCCTGGGACCGCACCCGCGCCGAGCGCGAGGCCACCTACATGTCGGAGAACCGGCAGGTCTCGGGCGCGGGCGAGCGTGCCGCGGACGATCTGGAGTCGGGCGGGTACGAGAACGTCGCCCTCGCCCTGATGCGGGCCATCGCGCGCGGCGAGACGGCCACACTCGTCCTCAATGTGCGCAACGGCGCGACGATCGGCGTACTGGACTCCGACGCGGTCGTCGAGGTGCCGTGCCTGGTCGACGCCTCGGGGCCGCGCCCGCTGCCCGTCTCACAGCCGGCCGGCCACGAGACGGGCCTGATCGCCGCGGTGAAGGCGGTGGAGCGGTGCGTACTCGAGGCTGCCGAGTCCGGCTCCGCACAGTCGGCGGTGAAGGCGTTCGCCCTGCATCCGCTGGTCGACTCCGTACAGGTGGCACGACGCCTGCTCGCCGGCTACCAGGAGGCGCACCCGGGGCTCGCGTACCTCCGCTAGTGCTGTGGCCGGAAAGGTTTGCCGGGAAGCTCGCGGCTCCCCCAGCTACCTCCCCCAGCTACCTCCCCCAGCTACCTCCCCCAGCTACCGCTGGGGGTGCCCCCAGGGTGCCCCCAGGGTGCCCCCGGGGTGCCCCCAGAGGTGCCCCCAGGTGCGGTGCATCGCAAGGCGGAGGATCGCAGCTCGTACTTGGCCGTACTCGCGCGATGCGACAACGGTGGGGGTACCTCCCGTGCCCGAAGGGCCACGGGGGAGAGGTGCCGTGCCTGGGGGCACCTCCCAGCGGTAGCTGGGGGAGCGTCGTGAGCCGGTGAACCTTTCCGGTCACAGCACTGGCCGGTCAGCTCTGGCCGGTCAGCTCTGGCGGGTGAGCCGACGGGGGCTCGAGCACCCCTTGGGGGTCCCCCGGACGAAGTCCGGGGGAGAACCGAGCTCTTAAATTCCCCGCTGTCGCAGCCGCGCCGAGACCCAGCGGGCGCGGCGGCGGAGGATACGCGGAATCCCGAGCCGGGCATCCGGTCCCTGGCTCTGCGCTCCGCTTCTCTCGTGGAGGCCTGGTCCCGAGGCCGAGCGGCCGTTGCGTGCTGCGTCACCGTAGTCGTGCATCCAGCCCATACCCGGACGTGTGCCCGTGCCCCAAGGTCCGTAACCGCTTTCGGGGCCGCCAATTGGCCTATGCGCCAGGCATTTGGCTGTTCGTAGGACAAGCGTTCCTGTTTGTCCTCAGGTGGTGTCAGCGGTCGGGCTCGGGGTCCCTGAGCCAGTTCACCAGTTCCGCGGAGAAGGCGACGGGATCCTCCTCGTGGGGGAAGTGGCCCAAACCGTCGAACAGGCGCCAGCGGTAGGGCGCCTCGACGTACTCGCCCGAGCCCGCCGCGCTGCGTGTACGCATCACCGGGTCCAGTGAACCGTGCAGATGCAGCGTCGGCACCCGCACCGGACGC